>NZ_CP093311.1:603856-905784 GCF_024498955.1 Thermomonas paludicola
ACGACATCGACATGCGCATCACCGACGTGGTGCGCGGCGACGACCACGTCAACAACACCCCGCGCCAGATCAACATCTACCGGGCGCTCGGCGCGCCGGTGCCGCACTTCGCGCACCTGCCGATGATCCTGGACGAGCAGGGCGCCAAGCTGTCCAAGCGCACCGGCGCGGCCGACGTGATGCAGTACCGCGACGCCGGCTACCTGCCGCACGCGCTGCTGAACTACCTGGTGCGCCTGGGCTGGTCGCACGGCGACCAGGAAGTGTTCTCGATCACCGAGATGCAGTCGCTGTTCGATCTGGCCGACGTCAACGCGAAGGCCTCGCGGCTCGATTCGGCCAAGCTGGGCTGGCTCAACCAGCAGTACCTGAAGTCGGACGATCCTGAAGCGGTCGCCACGTATCTCGTTTGGCACCTGGAGCAGGCCGGTTACGACCTGGCGAATGGGCCGAAGCCGGCGGAGCTGGTGATCGCGCTGCGCGAACGCGCGCAGACGCTGAAGGAGATGGCGGAGAAATTGGCGGTGTGGTTCGGCCCGCTGGCGCACTACGACGAAGCCGCCGTGGCCAAGCATTTCAAGGCCGAGGCGCGGGCACCGCTGACGCAGATGCGCGAGCGCTTGGTCGCCCTGGAGCTCTGGGCGGCCGAGCCCATCCATGACGTGGTCAAGGCGGTGTCGGAGGCGCTGGGCATCGGCATGGGCAAGATCGCGCAGCCGCTGCGCGTGGCCATCACCGGCACGCCGGTCAGCCCCGACATCGGCTGGACGGTGTATCTGTGCGGCCGCGAGGAAGCGCTGCGCCGGATCGACGCGGCCCTTGCAATGATTCCCGCCAGCACTTAAATCATCCTCATGGGCAATACGCACGTCTGCACCGATCCCAAGCACCACGTCCACGACGCGGCCGCGTTCGTGTCGGCGGTGGAGCGTGCCTGCGGCGAGCGCGGGCTGCGCCTGACCGAGATCCGCGCGCGGGTGCTGTCGCTGGTGGCGGAAGCGGGCAAGCCGATCAAGGCCTACGACCTGCTGGAACGGGTGCGCGACGGCGAAGGCGCGGGCGCCGCGGCGCCGCCGACGGTCTATCGCGCGCTGGATTTCCTGCTGGCCAATGGCTTCATCCACAAGCTGGAGTCGATCAATGCGTTCGTGGCCTGCCATCATCCGAACGCCGCACAGCATTCGGTGCCGTTCTTGATCTGCAATCGCTGCCACGCGGCCATCGAGCTGGAGGATGCCAGCATCGTTGCATCTCTTGACGATGCCGCGCGGGCGCTGGGGTTCGCGCCCCAGGCGCAGACGCTGGAAGTGCATGGCCTGTGCGCGAAATGCGCAAAGTCAACCTGACCCCTGCCGTCAGTCATGTTGACGACTTCCGTCTCGTGAATGTTATGTTATAACCTAATCATTCGCGGAAACGTTCCAGTATGCGCAAGTTGTTATTGACGGTTGCCCTGTCAGCGGCGCTCAGTGCCCCGGCGTTGGCGGCACCCCAGCAAAGCGACCACGACCGAATTGCCACGCTGGAAGCGCAGGTCCAGGCGCTGCAAGCCCAATTGCAGGCGATGAAGGCTGCCGCGCCAGCGCCGATCGCGGCTGCGCCGGACGCCGGCACCGCTGCAGCAGGCGCCAATGGCGACATCGACGCGCTGGCTGCCGATGCGTCGGGCAATTCCGCGCCAGCCGCGGACGCCGGCATGGGTGTGGCCGCGCCCGAGGCTGGCAGCACCGGCAGTAGCGGTGCGAATGCGTTCAACCCGGCGATCAGCGTCATCCTCAACGGCAGCTACTCGCAGCACTCGCTGGCGCCGGGCAGCTATTCGCGCGCCGGTTTCCCGTTGGTGGGCGAGGCCGGCCCGGGCCCGGCAGGATTTTCGCTGGGCGAAAGCGAGGTTTCGCTGGCGGCCAACATCGATGACAAGTTCTACGGCCAGCTGACCCTGGCGATGGGCAGCGAGGATGGCGAGGATCACCTCGGCGTGGAAGAGGCCTTCATCGACACCACCCATCTGCCCGGCGGGTTCAACCTGCGGATGGGCCGGTTCTTCTCCAACATCGGCTATCTCAACAGCCACCACGCGCATACCGACAGCTTCTTCGACCGGCCGCTGCCATACCAGGCATTCCTGGGCGGCCACTACGGCGATGACGGCGTGCAGTTGCGCTGGGTCGCGCCCACCTCTCTGTTCCTGGAGCTGGGCGGCGAACTGTTGCGCGGGCAGCCGTATCCCAGTGGTGGTGCTCAGCACGACGGCGTTGGCAGCAAGACCGTGTTCGCGCACGTGGGCGGGGACGCCGGCAGCAACAACGAATGGCTGGCCGGCGTATCGATGCTGAAAACCCGCACCGCCGGCGGCGAAGATGGCTTCAGTGGCGATGCCAACGTGTATGTGGCAGATGCAACCTGGAAGTGGGCGCCACAGGGCAATTTCAAGGACGGCGGGATTACCTTGCGCGGTGAATACCTGCTGGATGACCGCAACGGCACTTACATCGATCCGGCGGCCCCGCTGAGCAGTGCGCCGTGGTCCGGGCAACGCCGTGGCGCATATCTGGAAGGCGTGTATCGCTTGAGCCGGCAATGGGATGTCGGCTATCGCTACGACCGCCTGTGGAGCGACGGCAACCTGCCGCTGGCGACGAGCTTTGACCCCTTCCGGCACAGCGCCGAGCTGACCTGGCGCAACAGCGAATTCAGCCTGTTCCGCCTGCAGCTTGCGCGCGACCGCCCCAATGCCGCCGATAGCGACAACGTTCTCACCTTGCAATATCAAACCAGTCTCGGCGCCCATGGCGCGCACAAGTTTTAAGGAACCGACATGAAGACAATCGCGATGCCCCTGTTGTTGCTCGCTGCGTTGGCAGCGGCGGCCCCGGCGCAGGCCAAGCTGCGGGTATTTGCCTGTGAACCCGAATGGGGCTCGCTGGTGCAGGAGCTGGCCGGTGACAAGGTCGATCTGGACGTGGGCACCACCGCACTGCAGGACGTGCACGTGGTGGAGGCCAAGCCCAGCCTGATTGCCAAGGTGCGCGCCGCCGACCTGGTGGTATGCACTGGCGCCGAACTCGAAGTGGGTTGGCTGCCGCAGCTGATCCGTCAGTCCGGCAACGCCAAGGTTGCCTCCGGCGCGGGTTCGTTCATGGCCGCGGCGCAGGTAAGGACGCTCGAAAAGCCGACCGCGCTGGATCGCGCCAACGGCGACGTGCATCCGGACGGCAATCCGCATATCCAGATGGATCCCCGGCGCATCCTGATCGTTGCGCGGCGGCTGGATGCGCGCCTGATCCAGATCGATCCGGCCAATGCCGACACGTACCGGCAGCGTGGCGCCAGCTTCGAGAAGCGTTGGCTGGCCGCGATGGCGAAGTGGTCGGCGGAGGCCGCGCCGCTGAAGGGCCGCAAGGTCGTGGTCCACCACATCAGCTGGGTCTATCTGTGGGACTGGTTGGGCATCCAGGAGATCGGCGCGCTGGAACCGAAGCCCTCGGTGCCACCAACCGCCGCGCATCTCGCCGAACTGGTGGGCATCACCAAGTCCAACAACACGCTGGCCATCGTGCATGCGGCCTATCAGGATTCGAAGCCCTCGAACTGGCTGAGCCAGCGCACCGGCGTGCCGGTGCTGAACCTGCCGTTCACCGTCGGCGGCGATGCGCAGTCGAAGGACCTGTTCGGCCTGTTTGATTCGACGATTGCAAAGTTGCTGGGAGCCGCCAAGTGACCCTGAACATGCAAGGCCTGGATATCAGCATCCTCGGCCCCGCCTGCGTGGCCGGGCTGATCGTGCTGTCCACCCATGTGCCGTTGGGCAAGCAGGTGCTGGGACGCGGGATCATCTTCATCGATCTGGCGATTGCGCAGATCGCCGGACTGGGGGTGATCCTGGCCCAATACTTCGGGATTGAAGAACACGGTTTCGGCGTGCAATTGGCCGCCGCCGCAGCAGCCCTGGCCGGCGCCGGCCTGCTGTCCTGGACCGATCGCCGCTGGCCGCACTATCAAGAGCCGCTGATCGGCACCTTGTTCGTGCTGGCCGCGACCGGCGGCCTGCTGCTGCTGGCCGACAACCCGCAGGGCGGCGAGCATCTCAAGGACCTGCTGGTCGGTCAGATTCTATGGGTGAGCTATGCGCAGTTGATCCCGGCGGCGATCTTGTCGTCGCTGCTGTTGGTGGCGATGTGGCTGCGTCGCGGGCGGCTGACCGGTCTGCTGTTTTATGCCATGTTCGCATTGGCGATTACCGCGTCGGTGCAGTTGGTTGGCGTCTATCTGGTGTTCGCCAGCTTGATCGTGCCAGCGCTGGCCACGATTGGCATGCGTGGCCGCAGCCAGTTGGCCACGGCCTATGCAATCGGTACGGCGGGCTATGTGGCGGGGCTGGCGCTGTCGGCGGTGCTGGATCTGCCGAGCGGGGCGATGATTGTCTGGACGTTGGCAGGGTGCGGGCTGCTGGCACAGCTGGTGCCTGCAGTGCGGCGTTCGCATCGACGGCAGGACGTGCCGGTGGCCGCGCTGGACGGAGCCGGTTGACCGGTGCGCTGGTGCATGGCGTTCAGACGGGATGGCCTGAAGTTGTTATAATGTAACGAATGAGCGCCGTGAACCGCATTTCTCGACCCGCAAGTCATTTCCTGGATCGCCTGGGCGCAACCGGCTCGCTGCTGTGCGCGATCCACTGCGCGCTGTTGCCGCTGCTGATCGCGGCGCTGCCATCGTTGGGGTTGGCTAGCGCGCTGGGCGAGCGTTTCGAAGAAATCTTCGTGGTCTTCGCCAGCCTGGTGGGCGGCTACAGCGTGCTGTCCGGCTACCGTCGCCATCGCCTGTGGCAGGCGCTGGCATTGATGCTGCCGGGCCTGCTGGTGCTGTGGGTCGGTGTGCTGTACGCCCCCATTCACCATGCGCCATGGCCGCATGCGGTGGTGATGACGCTGGGCGGAACCCTGGTCGGGTTGGCGCATCTGGCCAATCTGCGGCTCAACGCGGGACACGCCAACTGCGCAAGTTGCGCGCATTGACGGGTCCGGAGTCGGGCGATCCCGGTGCGATTCTCCTTCCTGCCGGAGCCTCGGGATGCAGGCAGGCGGGTGGGCAGAAACGGACACGCGCCGAATGATGTTAAAATGCCCGACTCGCGCGCGGCGCGACAACCTCTTTTACGATTGATCCGGGAGCAACACGATGGGCAAGGGCGACCGCAAGACCGCCAAGGGCAAGCGCTACAACTGCAGCTACGGCAATGCGCGCCCGCACGTAACCACCAAGGCGGCCGGCACCGCAGCGGCACCGGTGGTGAAGAAAGCCGCAGGCAAGACCGTGGCGAAGAAAGCGGTCAAGAAAGCCGCTGCCTGATTCCGGCAACCAACGGATCACAAGAGCCCCGCACCGCGGGGCTTTTGCATTTCCGGCTTACTTCGCTGCGCCGGCTTCGATGACGCCCCATACCCGCAGCAGGTTGCCGCCGAGGATTTTGCGGATGTCCGCGTCCTTGTAGCCGCGTGCCTGCAGGCCGGCCACCAGGTTGGGATAGTCGGCCACGGTCTTGAGTTCGTTCGCCAACTCGCCGCCCACGCCGTCGAAGTCGGAGCCGATCCCGACGTGGTCGATGCCGAGCAGCTTCACCCCGTAGTCGATCTGATCCAGCACCTGCGTGAGCGTGCTGCTGCGCACGGGATGCGCGGCTTCCCAGGCCTTCACGAACGCGTCGCGGTCTGCCTGCGGCTTGCCCTGCGCCTTCAGTTCGGCATTGCGGCGATCGAATGCCTGCCGGGCGTGATAGAGGGCTTGCCCGTCGGCGGCACTGGCCGGGTTGATGAACATGGTGCCGAATGGCACCTGCACCACGCCACCCTTGGCGGCCACCGCTTTGGCGATTTCGTCGCTGATGTTGCGCTCGAAGCCGGGGGTGAAATGGCGGAATGCGGAGTGGCTGGCGATCACCGGCACCGTGCTGATCCGGATGGCCTCCAGTGCGGACGCATCGGCCAGGTGCGAGACATCGACCATCATCCCCAGCCGGTTCATCTCCGCCACCACCTGCCGGCCGAAGTCACTCAACCCGTTCCATTTCTTGTCGGTCGAATAGGAAGAGTCGGCGAGGCGATTGGGCGCGCTATGGGCCAGGGTGATGTAGCGCACGCCGCGATTGAAGAAGAATTGCACGTTCTCGAGCTTGTCCACCAACGGCGCGCCGTTCTCCATCCCCAGCGGCAGCAGCACGCGCCCCCCTACGCGCAAGCGCGCGGCGTCGCCCGGTGAGGTGAGCAGGGCGAACTTGTCCGGATGCCGCTGCACCAGCGCGTCCACGCCGTCGATCATCGCGTTGGCAACCTGCCAGGCCGTGTCGTCTTCGTCTTGCTTCGGCGAGGTGTAGATCGACATGAAGGCCACGTCGAGGCCCCCCTTGCGTGCCTTCACATAATCGAACTCGCGATCCTTCACCTCGCCGCCCAGGTCGGACCAGCGTTCCAGCAACTCGGTGGGCGCGTCGATGTGGGTGTCCACGAGGATCGCATCCTGCGCCAGCGTGTGCGCCGCGTCCTGCGCGCGGGCTTGGGTGGCAATCAGCAGGCAGGCAGCGGCAAGCAGGGTCAGGCGCATGGCGATCTCCGGGGTCAAGTGAGCTGGCGTCCGCCAACGAAGGCATGGGCGGCCAGATACCCCCCAAGCCAATAGCACAATTCAGCCGGATGGGTGACGTCCCACGCCACCAGGTCTGCCCGCAGCCCGACGCGCAGCAGGCCGCGATCGTCCAACCCCAGCGCCCGCGCAGCGTTGACGGTTGCGCCGCGCAGCGCCTCCTCGGGGGTCAGCCGGAAATGCGTGCAAGCCAGTTGCATGGCCTGTCGCAACGACAGCAGCGGTGACGTGCCGGGGTTGCAGTCGGTCGCCACGGCCATCGGCACGCCGTGCTCGCGCAACAGCGCGATGGGGGGAAGCCGGGTTTCGCGCAGCACGTGGAATGCGCCGGGCAGCAGCACCGCAACGGTGCCGTGCGCCGCCATCGCCCGAATGCCGGCCTCACCCGTGAATTCGATGTGGTCGGCGGACAGGCCGTTGAATTCCGCCACCAGCGCGGCACCGCCGAGATCGCTGAGTTGGTCGGCATGCAGTTTCACCGGGATGCCAAGTGCCCGCGCCGCTTCGAACACGCGCCGCGTTTGTGCTGGGGTGAAGCCGATGCCTTCGCAAAACGCATCCACGGCATCCACCAACCCGTCCGCGTGCAGCAGGGGCAGCCATTCGATCACCGCATCCACATAACCGTCGGCGTTGTCGCAGTAGTCCGGCGGCAGCGCGTGCGCACCAAGATAGGTCGTGCGCACCTCGATGCCGAGCGCTGCGCCAAGCTGGCGGGCCACGCGCAGCATCTTGCGTTCGTTGTCGTAGTCCAGCCCGTAGCCGGACTTGATCTCGAGGGTGGTTGCGCCATCGCGCAGCAGCGCCTGCGCGCGCGGCAGCGATTGCCGCAGCAGCGCGTCTTCGCTGGTTCGCCGTACTGCGCCCACGCTGGAGTGGATGCCGCCGCCGGCACGCGCAATCTGTTCGTAGCTGGCGCCATTCAGGCGCATGTCGAATTCGTTGGCGCGGTTGCCGGCAAACACCAAATGGGTATGGCAGTCGATCAGGCCCGGCGTCAGCAAGCGCCCGTCAAGGTCGAGTACGCGCGCCGCCGAGGCGTCAGGCGGCAGTTCCTGCCCTGGGCCAACCCAGGCAATGCGACCATCACTGCAGGCCAGCGCGCCGTCTTCAATGAGGCCGAATGGCGTCTCACCGGTGCAGGTGGCCAGCGTGGCGTTGGTGAGCAGCAGGTCCCAGGGGGGAGAAGGCATGGTGCGGTCAGCTCCGTGGCGGCGCGTTCGTTCCGCGATTATTGCAGACCGGCGCGGATGGCCCGGCAACCCGGGAAGGCCGAAACGGGGCGCTTACAATGGCGATAGTGATCGTCAGGAGTGTTCACATGCGCCGCCATCTGCAGCAGGTTTCACCATGAACGCCGCCGTCGAGGGTTGGAGCGGCCGGGTCGACCTGCCGGACACTGCGGCGACCCGGCGCTGGCACCAATGGGTGCGCGAACCGGTGGCCGGTGCCGCGCCAGGCGTGGCGGTGCTGGGCTTCGCCTGCGATGAAGGCGTGCGCCGCAACCACGGCCGGGTGGGCGCGGCCGCTGGGCCTGCGGCGCTGCGCGCGATGCTGTCCAATTTGCCGGTACTGGATGACACGCCGCTGTACGACGCCGGAACGGTGGCCTGCACCGATGGCGATCTGGAAGGCGCGCAGCGGCGTTATGCCGATCGGCTTGCCGACCTGCTGGATGCCGGCCATTTTCCGGTGGGGTTGGGGGGTGGCCATGAAATCGCGTTCGCCACCTATCAAGGCCTCGCCAAGCACCTTGGCGCGCGCCGGCCGCGCGTGGCCATCGTCAACATCGACGCGCACTTCGACCTTCGCCAGCAGGCGCAGGCCAGTTCCGGCACGCCTTTCCTGCAGGCGATCGAGCACGCGGCAGCACTGGGGTTGCCGCTGGACTACTGCGTCTATGGCATCAGCGCCGCAGCCAATACGCGCGCGCTCTTCGACAGCGCCGATCAACTTGGCGTGCATTACGTTCGCGACGATGAGCTGGGCCTGCTGGCGCTGCCGCAGCGCCTTGCCGAGTTGCAGGAAAAACTGGCCAAGGTGGATGCGATCTACCTGACCATCGATATCGACGGACTGCCGCACGCGATGGCGCCCGGCGTCAGCGCGCCGGCGGCGCGTGGCGTGCCGATGGAGGTGGTGGAGCCGCTGCTGGATGTGGTGGCAAGCACCGGCAAATTGCGGGTCATGGACGTGGCCGAGCTGTCACCGCCGTTCGACCGCGACAACGTGACCGCACGCGTGGCCGCGCGCCTGATCCATCGCGTCACCCATGCGGCGAGCCGCGCAACATCGCGCTGACGCGTCAGTGGGATTCCTGCAGCGCCGGCAGCAACGGCGCAATGTCGCCATCGCCGCCTTCGGGCGCAAGCCCGAGCAGGTACATCAGCAGCGGATACACATCGACGTTGTCGAACACCGGCAGGCGCACGCCGTGGGCAAACGCCGGCCCGGCGGCGATGAAGCTGGCGCGCATGGAAGGCAGGTCGGGATCGTAACCGTGCGAGCCACGTGGACTCGGCGGCTGCTGCATGCGGATCTCGAATTTGTTCGCCCGCAGGGCGTCCCATCCCGCATCCATCTGGCAGACGATGGCGGGGATGCGCGGATGCGTGCCGTACTGCCAGCGCGCCGGCAGCGCCTGTTTGCGCCAGCACTGGGAGTGGTCATGGCGGCCCAACAGACGTTGCTCGGCGTCGGCGGTCTTGCCCGGCAGCGGCGCGAAGCCGATGACTTGCCCATCGCTGATTGCCTCGGCGACATCGGGCGGCGCCAAGGCTTCAACCGGCAGCGTATGACCTGGCAGCACGGTTTCGAAGCCGTGGTCGGACACGACCAGGACATTGGTCGAAGCCAGCAGCCCGTGCTGCCGCAGGCCATCCAGCAGCATGCCGATTGCGGCATCCACCTCGCGCCGTGCGGTGATGGCCTGCGCCGAATCCGGCCCGTGGTCGTGGCTGGCTTCATCCACTTCATCAAGATACAGCGTCACGAAGCGTGGCCGTTGGTGCGCCGGCACCTCCAGCCAGCGCAGCACCTGGGTCACCGCGGCGGGGGCCGGAAGGTCGTCGTCGTACGCACGCCACGCGCGCGGACGCACGCCCTGGATCGCTGCCTCACTGCCCGGCCAGAACATGGTGGCGGTGCGCAGGCCGGCGCGTTCGGCGCTGACCCAGACCGGCACGCCGCCCCACCAGTCCCCGGTTTCCACCGCCTTGCGGTCGGCGGTGCGGAAACTCCCCAGCGCGGCATCGGCCATCGAATTGTGGATGATGCCGTGGTGATCCGGGCGTAACCCGGTGACCAGCGTGTAGTGGTTGGGGAAGGTCAGCGCCGGATACGAGGGGCGCATGCCCACGGCGCGCACGTTGGCGTTGCCCAGGGCATCCAGCACGGGCATCTGCGCGGGCGTGATGTCGGTGGGGCGCAGCCCGTCCACCGACACCAGCAGCACGGCGGCGGGAGCATGGGTGGACGACGTGGACGCGCAGCCGGCCTGCAGCAGGATCAACGACAGCGCAACGGTGCGGAAGTGGCGATGCATATGCCGATGATAGCCAAGAGCATGGGCTGTGGTTCGCAGGGCCACGGTCGATTCGGATGCGATAATCCCGGTTTCAGTGTCCTTTGCCGGAGCCGTGCCTGATGTCCAGCCGCAACGATCCTTCCCGCGTCATCCGCGCCCCGCGCGGCAGTGGCCTCACCTGCAAATCCTGGCTGACCGAAGCACCGTTCCGGATGCTGCAGAACAACCTGGATGCCGAAGTCGCCGAGAACCCGGCGGAGCTCGTGGTCTACGGCGGCATCGGCCGCGCCGCGCGCGACTGGGCCTGTTACGACGCCATCATCGAATCGCTGAAGAACCTCAACGACGACGAAACCCTGCTGGTGCAATCAGGCAAGCCGGTCGGCGTATTCCCCACCCATGCCGATGCGCCGCGCGTGCTGATCGCCAATTCCAATCTGGTGCCGCACTGGGCGACCTGGGAGCACTTCAACGAGCTCGACAAGAAGGGTTTGATGATGTACGGCCAGATGACCGCAGGCAGCTGGATCTACATCGGCAGCCAGGGCATCGTGCAGGGCAC
Organism: Thermomonas paludicola; assembly: GCF_024498955.1. Classification (GTDB taxonomy): domain Bacteria; phylum Pseudomonadota; class Gammaproteobacteria; order Xanthomonadales; family Xanthomonadaceae; genus Thermomonas; species Thermomonas paludicola. Next base: position 614,581 of record NZ_CP093311.1, read on the forward strand.
CTATGAAACCTTCGTCGAAATGGGTCGCCAGCATTACAACGGCGACCTCACCGGCAAGTGGCTGCTCACCGCCGGGTTGGGCGGCATGGGCGGCGCGCAGCCGCTGGCCGCATCGCTGGCCGGCATGAGCAGCCTCAACATCGAATGCCGCCAGACCAGCATCGATTTTCGCCTGAAGACCCGCTATGTCGATGAGCAAGCGACCGATCTTGATGATGCGCTTGCCAGAATTGACAAATACACGCAGGCCGGCGAAGCGAAATCCATTGCGCTATTGGGCAATGCCGCCGAGATTTTGCCGGAATTGGTCAAGCGTGGCGTTCGCCCCGATTGCGTGACCGACCAGACCAGCGCGCACGACCCGGTGCATGGCTATCTGCCGATCGGCTGGACGCTGGAGCAGTGGCTGGACGAACAGAAGACGAATCCGGACAAAGTGCGCGATGCCGCCAAGCAAGCGATGCGCGTGCACGTCGAGGCGATGCTCGCGTTCCACGCTGCCGGCATTCCCACCGTCGATTACGGCAACAACATCCGGCAGATGGCATTCGATGCCGGCTGCAGCAACGCATTCGACTTCCCCGGCTTCGTGCCGGCCTACGTGCGGCCGCTGTTCTGCCGCGGCATCGGCCCGTTCCGCTGGGTCGCGCTCAGCGGCGATCCTGAAGACATCTACAAGACCGACGCCAAGGTCAAGGAACTGATTCGGGATGACGCGCACCTGCATCGCTGGCTGGACATGGCGCGCGAGCGCATCAGTTTCCAGGGCCTGCCGGCGCGCATCTGCTGGGTCGGCCTGGGCCTGCGCCACAAGCTCGGCCTGGCGTTCAACGAAATGGTCCGCAACGGCGAATTGAAAGCCCCCATCGTGATCGGCCGCGACCATCTGGACAGCGGCAGCGTGGCCTCGCCGAATCGCGAAACCGAATCGATGCGCGATGGCAGCGATGCGGTGTCCGACTGGCCGCTGCTCAACGCCATGCTCAACGTCGCCGGCGGCGCGACGTGGGTGAGCCTGCACCACGGCGGCGGCGTCGGCATGGGCTACTCGCAGCACAGCGGCGTGGTCATCGTCTGCGACGGCAGCGAGGCCGCCGACAAGCGCATCGCCCGCGTGCTGTGGAACGACCCCGGCACCGGCGTGATGCGCCACGCGGATGCGGGCTACGACATCGCGCAGCAGTGTGCAAAAGAGCAAGGCCTCAAGCTGCCGATGTCGTCAATCTGACGCGACGTTGCCTTTGAAGCGAAGCAGTCGCAGCATTTGAGCGTGGAAAGGTTGGGTACTTGTATCCGGTCAGCGACTGTTTTGTGATGTATCAGCGCACATAGTGGATAAAGCGCACCCTAGGGAAAATCTGAACAACACGCCCCGAATCTTCAATTCCGGGCCACAGAGCAGGTTTTTTGGCTTCGTTACCGCGTTTATGCGCCGTTTCCGGCGCTTTTTGGCGGGTTTCCCCGCCTTACAGGCGCACTGACCCCGCCGCCGGCAGCAATTGCCGGCGCGCCATCCACAGATTCGACAGGGCGAACAGGGTCAGCACCTGCGCGCTGTTCTTCGCAAGGCCGCGATAGCGCACCTTGACGTAGCCGAACTGCCGCTTGATCACCCGGAACGGGTGCTCCACCTTCGCCCGCAGGCTGGCCTTGCAGTGCTCCCAGCGCTCGGCGTAGCGACGATCCCGCTGGTTCTTCATCGCGCGCAGTTTCGACGGCTTCTCCGCGATCCGGAAGCCGGCGTCCACGTGCTGCAACTCCTCGCGCTTGTCCGCGCCGGTGTAGCCGCTGTCGCCACAGATCGTGGTTTCCCTGCCGTGCAGCAGCTTGTGTACCTGGGTCACGTCGGCCACGTTCGCCGCCGTGCATTCCACGTGATGCACCAGTCCCGAGACATCGTCAACGCCGATGTGCGCCTTCATCCCGAAGTGCCACTGGTTGCCCTTCTTCGTCTGGTGCATCTCGGGATCGCGCTCCCCCTCCCGGTTCTTTGTCGAGCTGGGCGCGGCGATGATCGTGGCATCCACGATCGTGTCGCTGCGCAGGCTCATGCCCTTGCGCTGCAGGTGCGCATTGACCCTTGCCAGCAGCTTGGCAGCCAGGCCATGTGTCTCCAGCAGGCGACGGAAGTTGAGGATCGTGGTCTCGTCGGGAATACCATCCAGCCCGCCGATCCCGGCAAAACGGCGCATCACCGGCGTGTCGTACAACGCCTCTTCCATCGCCGGGTCGCTGAGTGCGTACCACTGTTGCAGGAAATGGATGCGCAGCATCGTGGCCGGCGCGTACGGCTGCCGGCCGGGACGCCCCAGCGTCGGATAGTGCGGCTCGATCAGCGACAGCAGCGCCTTCCACGGCACCACCTGCTCCATCTCCGCCAAGAACACCTCCCGCCGCGTCTGCTTGCGTTGCCCAAGATCTTCGGCGTCACCAAAAGTCAGTTGCATCAGAAGTCATCCCGGGGTGATGCGCTATTGTCGCCGATGGGGGAGTTGTTCAGACCTTCCTTAGCTGCGGAGGTTGGTATGAGCGATGAAAAGATTGATGTGTGGACCGACCAGCTTTTCATAGACATCCGGACGCCATAATTGATGGCAATGACCGAGGTGTTTATGGGCAACAGCAAGCAGTACACGAATGAGTTCCGGGCGGAAGCGGTGAAGCAGGTGCTGGAGCGCGGCTTTACGGTGGTGGACGTCGCCTCCCGGATCGGGATCCCCAAGCACACGCTGTATGGCTGGGTGCAGGTGGCCAGGAAGACGGTACCGGTGTCCGGCGCGACAGCGGCGCCGAGCGACTCGGCCGAGATCCGCCGGCTGAAGGCCGAGCTGCGGCGCGTGACCGAGGAGCGCGACATCCTAAAAAAAGCCGCCGCGTACTTTGCCAAGGGGTAAGGGCGAAGTACGCGTTCATACGCGCACACATCCGCGAGTTCCGCCTGGTCGCCATGTGCCGGGTGCTGGGCGTGCACCGCAGCGGCTACTACGCTTGGCTGCGCCAGGGAGCCTGTGCCCGCGAGCGCGAGGACCAGCGTCTGCTCGGGCTGATCAGGCACCACTGGCTGGCTAGCGGTGCGGTGTACGGCTATCGCAAGATCGCGCTGGATCTGCGGGAAGCTGGCGAGCGATGCAGCCGGCATCGCGTCTGGCGGCTGATGAAGGCGGAGGGCCTGCGGGCGCAGGTGGGCTACGGCGGCAAGCCGCGCCACCGCGGCGGTCCGGTCGGTGCCGTGGCAAACGTGCTCAACCGGGACTTCTCGCCGCACGCCCCGAACAAGGTCTGGGTCACGGACATCACCTACATCCGCACCTACGAAGGCTGGCTGTTCCTGGCGGCAGTGATGGACCTGTACTCGCGCCAGATCGTCGGATGGGCGACGGCGCCGACGATGACCAGCGACCTGGTGCTGCAGGCGCTGATGGCAGCGGCATGGCGGCGCAAGCCCGGCCCGGGCGTGATGGTCCACTCCGACCAAGGCTGCCAGTTCACCAGCAGCGACTGGCAGTCGTTCCTGAAGGCACACCGGATGGTGCAGAGCATGAGCCGTCGCGGGAACTGCCACGACAACGCCGTGGCCGAGAGCTTCTTCAGCGTCCTGAAGAAGGAGCGGATCAAGCGGCGGATCTACCCGACGCGAGCCACTGCTGCTTCGGACGTGTTCGACTACATCGAGATGTTCTACAACCCGATCCGCCGGCATGGTTCCGCTGGCGGCATGTCACCGGTAGAGTTCGAAAAGCGCTACGCGCAGAGCGGCGAATGAGTGTCTACGGAACTCTGGTCGGTCCACTTCACAGGTCTAACACCTGAGTTAAGCCGCGCCGCGAAGCGGCGTCGGCTTGAATGAATTGTTAGCGCCGTGGAGGGCGCAGAACGATGAGCATTGAAAAGCTGCTGGAAACGTGGGAAGCAAGGGCAAGGCGGGCGCACCCGTCCGACGCGATGCTAATTAACAAGCACATCCGCGAGTTGCGTGAAACACGGAACAACATCCTTGACGCAGCTTGCCAGTCCGTCGCAAACAGCGCGGACGCCAGCAGATACAGGTGGATTCGCTCCACTACCGCGCCGGGCTATCTACATTTTCCGAGCGGTGAAATTCAGGACGGACTTGCGCTTGATGCACTGGACGCCGCCATCGACGCCGCGATGGCGGGCGCTAACACCTGAATTAAGGCGCGCCGCGAAGCGGCGTCGGCTTCAATGAATTGTTAGCCGTCAACGCACGGCATGGAGAACAGAATGCAGAACAATGAACCGTTTTGGCTGGTGTGGAACCCCAAGGGACACGCACCAACGTACCAGCACGGAACGCTTGACCAAGCGACCAGCGAAGCCGAACGACTGGCGCGAACGAATCCCGGCCAGACCTTCATTGTGCTGGAAAGCGTGGCGGCGCTGGTGGTGGACAACATTCAACGGACTGATCTCCGGCCCCGCGATGAACTGCCTTTTTGACGGCTAACACCTGAGTTAACGCGCACCGCTGCGCGGAGTTGTGAGTACGACGCTGCCACGAAGCGGTGTCGCGTTGAACGAATTGTTAGACCTCAATCGTACATGGGACGAAAAAATGAAAGTTACTCACGAGTTTGAGGTGATGACAGAAGAAAAGCGACCACAAGACCCGAGCCTGCGCGGCGATGGTTGGAGATTTGAGACGCTAGAACATGGTGGCGAGTATCCGGACTGCATGCCCCAAGCGATTCGCGCCACCGACGCTGAGGGGCGATCTTGCATCTATCACCCTGTCACTCACGGCGGGAGGGTTGTTGATAGCAAGGGATTCCACACTGAGGTCTAACACCTGAGTTAAGCCGTGCCACTGCACGGCCGCAAACAAGAACGAACATACCGAAAAAAATTGCGGCCGTGAAGTGGCATCGGCTTGAACGAATTGTTAGACCTGTGCGCTCTTGCAATGAGCCATAAAGCGAACAGGCCGGAACGCCAATTTGTACCACGAAATCAAGCGCCGTGTCAGTTGCGCGAAACCCGCTCTGGCTCTTGCTCTACAAGCGAACGCAGGCTGTAGATCTTGACCTTGATCTTGTTGCAAATTTGAAGGCTTTTGCCGTTGAAGCGAGGTCAAAAAATGTCTTGCCAGATCATGCGCTGTGCGGGTGTCAATGACATTGCAAAGAAAGCGCGGCAGGTTGCTCTTCACAGGTCTAACACCTGAGTTAAGCCGTGCCACTGCACGGCCGCAAACAAGAACGAACATACCGAAAAAAATTGCGGCCGTGAAGTGGCATCGGCTTGAACGAATTGTTAGACCTGTGCGCTCTTGCGGTGAACCGCGAAACGAACAGGCTGGAAAGCGAATTTGTACCACGAAATCAAGCGCCGTGTCAGCCACGTGAAGCCCGCTCTGGCTTTTGCTCTACAAGCGAATGCAGGCTGTAGATTTTGATCTTGATCTTGTTGCAAATTTGAAGACTTCTTGCCGTTGAAGCGAGGTCAAAAAACATCTTTCCAGATCATGAGCTGTTGCGGGTTTCAATGACTTTGAAAGGAATGCGCGGCTTGTTGCTCTTCACAGGTCTAACACCTGAGTTAAGCCGAGCCGCGAAGCGGCTTCGGCTTGAACGAATTGTTAGATTGCCGCTCGCGAATTATCTTGGCAAGCTCGTCCGCCTCCGCCAGAAGCCCGAGTACCTCAGTTCTGATCTGGAGAAGCCTCTCGTACTCCGGTGAGCTGTCGGGAACCGAGTCTTGGAGGGAGAGCGTGGACAGGTACGTTGCAATACGATGCTCCGCTGCCTGATGTGTAGAAGCCGGCAATCCAAGCTCTGCAAGAAAACGGCGCCAGTCTTTGTTGCCTTTTGCCGAATTGCATGGCTTGCAGCACGGGAGCAAGTTGCCCAGTCGGTGCCCGTGCCCGCTAAAACGCGAGTCCTTGACCGTGGCAAAAACATGATCCCACGTTTGAGCGAGGGCTCCACAGTAAGCGCAGAGGAGGTCTTGATCTGGATCTTGGCCGAGAATGGCAACGGCCTCTCTGACGCGCTGATCGTCGTAGTCGTCGCTCGGCGCGACTGCCGCAGCAAAAGCGTGATTGATCGTCGTTTTTCGCCGCGACACGATCACGTAAGGCTTGAGATGGTTCCGGACTGTCAAGTAGCGCATATGCTTGGGGCAATCTAACACCTGAGTTAAGCCGTGCCACTGCACGGCCGCAAACAAGAACGAACATACCGAAAAAAATTGCGGCCGTGAAGTGGCATCGGCTTGAACGAATTGTTAGACCTGTGCGCTCTTGCGGTGAACCGCGAAACGAACAGGCCGGAAAGCCAATTTGTACCACGAAACCAAGCGCCGTGTCAGCTGCGCGAAACCCGCTCTGGCTCTTGCTCTACAAGCGAACGCAGGCTGTAGATTTTGATCTTGATCTTGTTGCAATCTTGAAAGCTTCTTGCCGTTGAAGCGAGGTCAAAAAACGTCTTGCCAGATCATGCGTTGTGCGGGTGTCAATGTCTTTGCAAAGCACGCGCGGCATGTTGCTCTTCACAGGTCTAACACCTGAGTTAAGCCGCGCCGCGAAGCGGCGTCGGCTTGGACGAATTGTTAGGTGCCACCGGCAGCGTCCCGCAAAACTTGCGCTTGACTGCGGATGGTGCCGAGAAGTGCGTGGCGCATCTCATGGTAGATAGCGTCAGCTCCACCAGGGAAACTGCGGTGTTTCCGATCGCTGTAGAACAGCACCGCAAGCGACGCGATTTTGGAGGCTTTCCGCGCTGCGTAGTGGTCAATGCCTGCCATCGACGTTGCAAGGAACTGCAATCGATTCACAGCCACAGAGTTGGCAATAGAAAGATCATTTTCCGACAGGACGTTTTCAATTTCGGCGGCAACGCCAAGAATCTGATCAGAGGCAGACATGAACACACCTATGCACCTAGGGCCATTGACCGTAAAGCGCGTGTCGCTAATTTTTGTCGCGGCGCTTCTTGGGAGTGGAACAAAGGAGGATCCGGAAAGGACGGCGTTCTTTTACTACAACGACGACGGCGAAATGATGGCTTGCTATGACCCGATCTATGGACCGCCAGATTGCCCCAACCAGATGCAGAGGAAAACGGTTGTGGCACCTAACGATCAAGTTCAGCCGTGACGCGAAGCGGCATCGGCTGCAACGCGTTGTTAGGTGCCAGGACAACAGGAGAACGAGATGAGTGAGTGGCAACCGATTGAAACTGCGCCGAAAGACGGCAGCGCAATCCTCGCGGTAGTGAGGTGGATGTGGTCGGATGAGACGCTTGGGGAAGCGCAGGACGTCGTGCATTGGCATCAAGCTGGCTTTTGGGCATGCGCAACACCGATGAATTATTTGCAGGCGCTAGATGAAGGCGTGAACCCGACGCATTGGCGACCGCTGCCCGCACCGCCAGTAAGCACCTAACGCCCGAATTGAGCCGGGCCGCTGCGAGTGAATAGAACCGCCGAGGCAATGAAGCGGCCTCGGCTCAAATGAGTTGTTAGCCGTCATGCGGCTACGGAGAACGAAATGGGAAACTGGAATCACACAGAAGCGCGCGGATCATCCCACGGCACGATGCGCTGCACGGCCTGCGGTAAGCAGGTTGAAAGCGGGCGCTACCGCTACCGGCAGAAGTCGAAGCGCGGCGATTGGGTATACCAGGTTCAGCACGAGGCTTGCTGCTTGGAGGATTCCGCGTGGGCGGCAATGGATGCACAGCAAGTCGCGCACGAAAAGCGCATGGCCGAACTGTCTGCCGCGTGCGCGGCATTCAAGAAAACATGGGGCGTTAGCGAACTCGATGACTACATCTTCGATGAAGCCGGGGCATGACGGCTAACACTTGAGTTAAGCCGCTGCGCTGCGGCTGCACACGAACCCCGACGCGACCACGAAGCGCAGTCGGCTTGAACGAATTGTTAGCCAGTGAGGCGACCATGCCAGAAAGAATACAACTGAGACGCGCGAAGGGCTGGCGGATGCCAGAGAACACCGTGAAGGTTGATCGCAGCACGCGCTGGGGGAATCCGTTTGCGCCAGGCAAATGCGGGCCGTTCGGACGCGATCCGATAGACGCAGAAGGTGCAGTTGGATTCTTCACCGACATGCTGCGCGACGATCAAATGCGCGCGACTGCTCGCTTCCCGTTCGATCTTTCGCCGCTGCGGGGGAAGAACCTTGCTTGCTGGTGCAAGCCGGGTGCGCTGTGCCACGCAGATGTGTTGCTTTCACTGGCTAACACCTGAATTAAGCCGCGCCGCGAAGCGGCGTCGGCTTGAATGAATTGTTAGCCCATCATATCTGACCGGGTGCCCCGCGTTGCAGCTCCCAAATGGCCAAATCCAGCTCTCGCGGTGTCTTGCCGATATCTCTAGCTACGCTAATCAACGCGCTAATAGTGGCGTCAAAACTTGGAGAGTAGCCAATGGTAGATGACACGAAGTTGATGATATGAACGTCTGGTTTGATCGTCTCTACCCCGGCGCGCATTATTAGCCATTGAAATACCGCAGGACCAAGACCCTTGATCTTGCCTTTGAAGTCGTCCTTGAAGGTTGCAGACGTTGCCCATTGCTTTAGGGAGTCTGCGTCCACTACGCCGATGCTTATGAATTGTGCCACTAAGCCGCGCAGTTGCTCCAATCTTGTCCAGTGCTTGTAACCCCAGAGTGTGACGGCAGCGTCTGTGTTGCCTTGTTTGTCATTGGGGTAACGATCAAGAAACGCAGCCAACTGATGTATGTCATGAATATAGTCGCCGTGAGCGCGAACGAATCTCTCGTGCGCCTTATTGACGATTGTGTTGTGCAGTTGATAGTCAAGAACAGTCAGGATGACGTTAGACAAGAAGCTCTGAACGGCGTAGTCACCTTGATGTGGCGGCAGCGTCTGGCAACGAGCCAAAAGTTTCTCGTAGTCGGTCTGAGACAACACGGCTTGGGCCGAGCTTGGTGTTGGATAACAGGACTGCATCGAACCTTCCATGATGGGCTAACGCCTGAATTAAGCCGCGCCGCGAAGCGGCGTCGGCTTGAATGAATTGTTAGGCCCTTACTGAGGGCACTTCGTATCCCATGAGGCTTGGAACTCTGCTTTACCTTCCGGCGAGCTCGAGCCATCAAACAGCGTTGCCCCGCCAGCACCAGCGCGATTGACGGTGGTGATGAAGCGTTGCTGGACGTTGTTGAGAGCAAGTGGGCCGCTACCTGGGCGATTGAGGGTGCTGAGGCCGCATACATAATAAAATCGCTCGACCGAATCGTTGAGCTTAATGCTGGATGAGTCGATAGTGACCTCGATGTCACTTGCGACCTGTCTACGCAAGAGTTGCTCAGCCGTGGAGATTTTTTGGGCCGTGGGATCGGTACAGCCTGCTGCAAGGGTGAATGGCGCAAGAATCAAGATTTTTTTGAGAGGTCTCATATTGTTTCCTGAAGGGCCTAACGATCAAGTTCAGCCGTGACGCGAAGCGGCATCGGCTGCAACGCGTTGTTAGATGCCGACCCCACAAGGAGCGATATGAAAGACGATACGAAGCCGATGCACCAGAGTTTGCTGCCGCCAGCCGACAACAAGTTTCACGTTGGCAATGGCGAGGACGGCAAACACTACTGGCTCACGCCACCTGAATTGCTGAACCAGCTTGCGGCCGAGCATGGGCCGTTCGATTTTGACCCGTGCCCGTGCCCGTGCCCGTTTCCGAAGCCGGACAGCTTCGATGGGCTTACATGCGAATGGGGCGAGTGCAGCTATGTAAATCCGCCGTTCGGCTCGATCTTGCACCAGGGGCCGGACGACAAGAAGCCGAAGAAGAAAGGCCCGACCGCATGGGTGCGCAAGGCAATCACCGAGGCCGAGAAAGGCAAGCGCGTGGTGCTGGTCTATCCGGTGGACAAGTGGCTTCTGATGCTGCTCGCGGCAGGCGCGAAGGTTTCCAACCTGGGCGACGTGCGCTGGCACGCCACCGAGGATGGATCCGTAGGCAAGGGCACGGGCCGGCACATTGCCTGCTTTGTGCTGGACGGTGCGAAAGAGGCATCTAACACCTGAGTTAAGCCGGCCCGCTGCCGGTGACTTCAAACCCCGTTGAGGCTGAGAAGCGGGCTCGGCTTGAACGAATTGTTAGGCCGATACCCGGCCGGAGGGAACGACCATGTGGCAACCGATCAGCACCGCACCGATTAACAAAAGCATCCTGCTGTGGAGCAACGATCTGCAAGAAATCAGCATTGGCCACAAGCCTGAAGACGCGCCGCACGACGAATGCGTGGTGATCCATATGACGGCCTGCTACGCCGATGCCTGGCATCCGCTTCCGGAGCCGCCGGAAGCATCCGAAGACGAAGACCAGTAGCGGTCTAACACCTGAGTTAAGCCGCGCCGCGAAGCGGCGTCGGCTTGAATGAATTGTTAGCGCTCAAGCTAGCAAAGCTGGACCAACGAACACCGACAGCAACCCCAGTACGGCAGATGCAACAGCAAGCCGGACCGCGGACTTGGGACTACGCATTGCTAGTGCCAGTGGGAGAAGCCCGAAGAAGAACATGGCGAGCCCAAATGCATGGGCAGGGGATCCTTCCAGCGGGCCCGCATAGCCATAGCGGGTCCAGCGCCCGGCCGCGTGACCAGTGACTAGGGCCATTAAGCCGAGGCCAGATATCACGCAGGTCATCACGACAGCCAGCAACCTTACGACGAGCGGGGCTGGTAGCTGGACTGCAGGAGGGTCTGCCATGAGCGCTAACACCTGAATTAAGCCGCGCCGCGAAGCGGCGTCGGCTTGAATGAATTGTTAGACCTGTGCGCTCTTGCGGTGAACCGCGAAACGAACAGGCCGGAAAGCCAATTTGTACCACGAAATCAAGTGCCGTGTCAGCTGCGCGAAACCCGCTCTGGCTCTTGCTCTACAAGCGAATGCAGGCTGTAGATTTTGACCTTGATCTTGTTGCAAATTTGAAGACTTCTTGCCGTTGAAGCGAGGTCAAAAAACATCTTTCCAGATCATGAGCTGTTGCAGGCTTCAATGGCTTTGCAAGAGGTGTGCGGCTTGTTGCTCTTCACAGGTCTAACACCTGAGTTAAGCCGTGCCACTGCACGGCCGCAAACAAGAACGAACATGCCGAAAAAAATTGCGGCCGTGAAGTGGCATCGGCTTGAACGAATTGTTAGACCTGTGCGCTCTTGCGGTGAACCGCGAAACGAACAGGCCGGAAAGCCAATTTGTACCACGAAACCAAGCGCCGTGTCAGCTGCGCGAAACCCGCTCTGGCTCTTGCTCTACAAGCGAACGCAGGCTGTAGATTCTGATCTTGATCTTGTTGCAAATTTGAAAGCTTCTTGCCGTTGAAGCGAGGTCAAAAAACATCTTTCCAGATCATGAGCTGTTGCAGGCTTCAATGGCTTTGCAAGAGGTGTGCGGCTTGTTGCTCTTCACAGGTCTAACACCTGAGTTAAGCCGACCTGCGTAGCGCAGGTAACGGCGTGGCAAGCTTTCTCTGCCACGCCGTTGCCGGAGCGAAGTAGGTTCGGCTTGAACGAATTGTTAGGCACATGGCTCTTGCGATGAACCGCCAGCCGCCACGCGCCAGAGAGCCGATTTGTATCACGAAGTCATCCGCTGCGCCCGTTGCGATGCACAAACTACTTGCATCTGGTCGCATGGCAAGGCGACTGAAGCCCAGCACGATGTAAATTTCTCTGCCGATGAGCGTTTCTGCAGTGCTGTCATTCAATGCAACGTGGTGTCTGCGGATCGCAGATTACTAACCAGCATGCTAATCATTATAAGTGAATACCGCGAGCGCGAGTCGCTCTTGCTCTTAAAGCCTAACACCTGAATTAAGCCGCGCCGCGAAGCGGCGTCGGCTTGAATGAATTGTTAGACCTGTGCGCTCTTGCAATGAACCGTAAAGTGAACAGGCCGGAAAGCCAATTTGTACCACGAAACCAAGCGCCGTGTCAGCCACGTGAAGCCCGCTCTGGCGCTTGCTCTACAAGCGAACGCAGGCTGTAGATTTTGATCTTGATCTTGTTGCAAATTTGAAAGCTTTTTGCCGTTGAAGCGAGGTCAAAAAACATCTTTCCAGATCATGAGCTGTTGCGAGTTTCAATGACTTTGAAAGGAATGCGCGGCATGTTGCTCTTCACAGGTCTAACACCTGAGTTAAGCCGTGCCACTGCACGGCCGCAAACAAGAACGAACATACCGAAAAAAATTGCGGCCGTGAAGTGGCATCGGCTTGAACGAATTGTTAGACCTGTGCGCTCTTGCAATGAACCGTAAAGTGAACAGGCCGGAAAGCCAATTTGTACCACGAAACCAAGCGCCGTGTCAGCCACGTGAAGCCCGCTCTGGCGCTTGCTCTACAAGCGAACGCAGGCTGTAGATTTTGATCTTGATCTTGTTGCAAATTTGAAAGCTTTTTGCCGTTGAGGCGAGGTCAAAAAACATCTTTCCAGATCATGAGCTGTTGCGGGTTTCAATGACTTTGAAAGGAATGCGCGGCATGTTGCTCTTCACAGGTCTAACACCTGAGTTAAGCCGGACCGCTGCGCGGCACGGCGTGATGGTACACGCCACCATTTAAGCCGAGCCGCGAAGCGGTCTCGGCTTGAACGAATTGTTAGACCTGCAGTAATCAATCACAAACTCATCTCCGTCAAATGAGACAAGGCGGCCGACAAGTTCAGGTTTGATGTGGAAGGTCTTGGAAATCTTGCTGGCGTCCCAGCCGGCGTCAAGGTGAGGCGTGTTCTGTGCCGTTGCCACCACGAGCCTGATAGGAAGATCTTGGGCTTTTGCCAAAGAGATATGCTCGCGGAGCAGGTTGTTGCCAAGCGAGTTTCCTTCCCATCGCGAAAGGGTGTCCTTATAGCGGAGAGTGTCTTTGTCCGGCCGGCTGAAGTAGTTGTTCCAGCAGCTGATCACGATTGACCCGTCAGCCGCCTGTGCCGAGACAGCCCACATTGGGTTGGTCAACTTGGCGCCGTACTTGGCGAAGCATTCAGTAAACGAGAGTGTTGGCATGCAGGTCTAACACCTGAATTAAGCCGCGCCACGAAGTGGCGTCGGCTTGAATGAATTGTTAGGCGGCACTGCCGGAGTGTCGCCACCAGCATTAGGCAATGCGTGGCTAATAGGCTCGACTGTAATCCCGGCCGCTTGCAGACGATCATGCGCGATTCTGGAGCGATTGATCTTGTTGAGTCGGTCCGTTTCGGCGCGTGTGAGGAGCGCGAGCTTAAAGTGTGCCTGCACAAAGGCTGAAAAGTCTCCGTCGCTCGCGCCAGCCTCAACTTGCTCGATTGCCAGCCTAGTCAGTGCGCGATGTGGGCTGATGTGCTCAATGAAGACTTGCTCTCCGGCTCGATACGCAGCCAGCGCTTCGGCCGAGAACAAAGCGCTCGGGTGATTGCGCAAGTTGTTTATATGGTTCAAGCCTGGGTAGCAAAGTCGAAGGCCAAGAATGTTGAGAATGCGCTCCGCGCTGTGGATTGCGCCACCATTGTCGGTAAAGCCAACCTCCAGCATTTGGTTGCGAAGCGCAGCGGCCAAGCGAAACATGGCGATTAGCTTCTGCGGTTCGTATTTTCCCGGTCTTGCCATTGTTCTGATCCGATCGCGTAGATGCTTCTGTGCCGCCTAACACCTGAGTTAAGCCGCGCCGCGAAGCGGCGTCGGCTTGGACGAATTGTTAGGCCTCAGCATCGCGAAACACTCGCATGCTTTCCAGCCAGTGACCCAGCAGGGCGTTCCAGACGGAGTCTACGTAATCCGGATATTCATGCTCGAACGCTACCGGCGGGACCCAGTCCATGAAAGAGCCCATGCCAGCGTGGCCAAGCAAGCGGACATGCTCGGAGACCCGCGCGACGTCTCCCTTTTCGAGAGCATCGAGGCAAGCCTCCAGCTGCGCGAGATATGTCTGGGGCAGGTAGTGATGCCTGCAAAACGTGAGAAGGGCCCGAGTTACTTTGATTCGCCCAGGCGTGACGACCTTCCGCTGCTCTCTAGGGATCGCGACCATGTTTCCTCTGAGGCCTAACGCCTGAGTTAAGCCGGCCCGGTTTGCGGCCACGGCTGAGTGACAATCTTACGGCGCTCTGCCGAGGCCGCGAAGCGGGCTCGGCTTGAACGAATTGTTAGGTGTTGCACTGCGTAGTTGCATGACCAATGCCGCGATGTAGGCGAAAAGTCCTGAGTACGCAACGAGAGCCCCATAGCGGATAGCGTCACTGTTGTAGATCAGGTAGCTGATCTGAAATGCGCTGAATACTAGAAGCAGCGCCTCAAGTAGCATGATCGGCTTGCTGTTGGCCTTCTGGCGTGCGGTCAATGCCAGAACTTGAAACATCAGTGGCCAAGTAAAGGCGAGCAACCAAAGTGGCCAATCCTTCAGTGAGACAAGATCGTAGCCGTGGACATCAAAATACTCCTTCTCGACAAGCGTGGTTCCATCGCCTTGGACAACGGTTGTTCCGTCCTCACTTACAGGCTGATTGGAAAGGCTCGCGCAACGCGAAAGTGGCAGAAAGAAACTAGCAAGCAGAAGTAATGTTGCGATGCGCTTGGCCCAACGAGCGAATCTATTCATTGGCAACACCTAACACCTGAATTAAGCCGCGCCGCGAAGCGGCGTCGGCTTGAATGAATTGTTAGGGCGCGGCCCAACAACACGCGAGGAACAGATGAGCGCAAATATCCGCCGACTCGGTAGCAAAAACAACCTGGCCAATGTCCCGCACATGCTCCGCAATCTTGCGTCACAGATTGAGGCCGGCGAAGAGCCCGATCCACTGACCATGCTGGTCATTTCCGTGACCGATGAGAACACCCCGCCGACCATGTACGGCTTCGGTAAGGGCGAGAGCAGGCTGCGTGACGTTGGGGCACTGCAATCATGCATGGCCGTCATGCTGCAAATGGTGCTGGACGATGGCGACTGAGCGCCCTAACACCTGAATTAAGCCGAGCCGCGAAGCGGCTTCGGCTTGAATGAATTGTTAGGTGCCAACCGAAGCACCTACTTGAGGTGGAGAAATAGCTGCCAAGAACTGCGACCGAATGTCTTGTGGCGAGTATGCCTGCTTAGCTGGAACCGTTAGTAGTGGCAGATTGATGGCTTGGCACACTTTGAGCAGCAAGTCGTCGCGGGACTGCGCCCGCTGGCTGGAGTGTGACTTGTCGTTGAGTTCGACGGCGCAGACCACGGCCAAATCGCTTGCCCGACACACAACAAAATCAAAGTGCTTGGCCGCAATGCGATTGAGTGCACCCTGACGAGCGGAGTTGCCAAGGCCGGGTTTGACTGTTGCAACGTCAGCGACACGAACCTTGCCAAAGACGCGGTGCTCTGAACCAACAGCCTGATCCAAAACGCCAAGGAACGAACGCTCCGCGGCCGAAAAGAGCGTCTTTGCAGGTTGGTAAGGGAAGCCGACTGAGCCAGAGCCGCCGCCTTGCTTGTTCTTGAGCGCTGCAAGAACGATAAAAACAACAAATGCGAGAACAGCCAGCAGAACCAATGACGACATGCGATTCACTCCCATTGGCACCTAACACCTGAATTAAGCCGCGCCGCGAAGCGGCGTCGGCTTGAATGAATTGTTAGACCTGTGCGCTCTTGCGGTGAACCGCGAAACGAACAGGCCGGAAAGCCAATTTGTACCACGAAATCAAGTGCCGTGTCAGCTGCGCGAAACCCGCTCTGGCTCTTGCTCTACAAGCGAATGCAGGCTGTAGATTTTGACCTTGATCTTGTTGCAAATTTGAAGACTTCTTGCCGTTGAAGCGAGGTCAAAAAACATCTTTCCAGATCATGAGCTGTTGCAGGCTTCAATGGCTTTGCAAGAGGTGTGCGGCTTGTTGCTCTTCACAGGTCTAACACCTGAATTAAGCCGCGCCGCGAAGCGGCGTCGGCTTGAATGAATTGTTAGGGCCCAAGCTAGTCAACGCAAATACCCGCGACCACCGTGCCACTCTCAATCTTGTCATAGCAGCCATAGATGTCATGGGTGTCCTTTTGGCAGGTGCCCGTTGAGCTAGAACCAACGACGCTGCTCTCTGGCGCCATGCACAGCCCTTGGCACTCAGCTTTGTCTGAGCAAATCTTACCCGCATCTTGAAATGGCTTGACGCATGCAGGGGTACCGAACATCCCGACGCCACGAACGACGCCACCCTCAGCCTTACATTGCTCTTGGTCGATCTTGTCAAGAGCAGCAGCGCGAGAGCGCTCCACGCTTTTCTGCATCCGCCAATCACGCCAGGAACTACAGCCGCACACAAGACACACGGCAATCAGAACTGTGAGTGCGCGAATGCTGGACATGGGCCCTAACACCTGAATTAAGCCGCGCCGCGAAGCGGCGTCGGCTTGAATGAATTGTTAGACCTGTGCGCTCTTGCGGTGAGCCGTGAAACGAACAGGCCGGAAAGCCAATTTGTACCACGAAATCAAGCGTCGTGTCAGCCACGTGAAGCCCGCTCTGGCTCTTGCTCTACAAGCGAATGCAGGCTGTAGATTTTGACCTTGATCTTGTTGCAAATTTGAAAGCTTCTTGCCGTTGAAGCGAGGTCAAAAAATGTCTTATCAGATCATGCGTTGTGCGGGTGTCAATGTCTTTGCAAAGCACGCGCGGCTTGTTGCTCTTCACAGGTCTAACACCTGAGTTAAGCCGTGCCACTGCACGGCCGCAAACAAGAACGAACATACCGAAAAAAATTGCGGCCGTGAAGTGGCATCGGCTTGAACGAATTGTTAGACCTGTGCGCTCTTGCAATAAGCCATAAAGCGAACAGGCCGGAACGCCAATTTGTACCACGAAATCAAGCGCCGTGTCAGTTGCGCGAAACCCGCTCTGGCTCTTGCTCTACAAGCGAATGCAGGCTGTAGATTCTGATCTTGATCTTGTTGCAAATTTGAAAGCTTCTTGCCGTTCAAGCGAGGTCAAAGAAATGCGTTGCCAGGTAGTGCGCTGTCGCGGGTTTCAATGACTTTGCAGAGAATGCGCGGCCTGTTGCTCTTCACAGGTCTAACACCTGAGTTAAGCCGTGCCACTGCACGGCCGCAAACAAGAACGAACATACCGAAAAAAATTGCGGCCGTGAAGTGGCATCGGCTTGAACGAATTGTTAGACCTGTGCGCTCTTGCGGTGAACCGCGAAACGAACAGGCTGGAAAGCGAATTTGTACCACGAAATCAAGTGCCGCGTCAGCTGCGCGAAACCCGCTCTGGCTCTTGCTCTACAAGCGAATGCAGGCTGTAGATTTTGACCTTGATCTTGTTGCAAATTTGAAAGCTTTTTGCCATTGAAGCGAGGTCAAAAAACATCTTTCCAGGTCATGAGCTGTTGTGGGTTTCAATGGCTTTGTAAGGAAAGCGCGGCTTGTTGCTCTTCACAGGTCTAACACCTGAGTTAAGCCGCGCCGCGAAGCGGCGACGGCTTGAATGAATTGTTAGATCTGGTTAAGGCCTAGGTTGGGAATTACGCTTTTAACAAACCAGCCTTGCAAGTCATCAAAGTGGTCGACGCGCACTTGGCGTCCGCCATAATTGACGACATAGTGCATCCCAAACAGGAATCCTTTGGACTCAATGCTGCCACCAACCGTGGCCAACAGGTCGGCGTAGGTCTCAAAAGTGGCGCGCCCGTTTTGAATAGCTTCGGCACAGCGTGTTGCGACGGATTTGTCGCGTACAGGCCCGGGGCGAATTGAATCAGGTCTGGCAGGTGGCGCTGGATCTGGGTGCAGCTCTGCGACCCTAGTAGCCAAGTAATGCTCGTCCCGTAATGCAACTACCAGAAGCCTAAGATAGGCAACCTTTGCTCTTACCTCGTCTCCACCGCTCTCGATGATAGCTTTGGCCCATAGGCCATCTCGCCTCTGGCCGGAGCTGATTTCATCAACGGCAGCGGCGTGATACGCCTCGTCCTGAAGGCGGTCTAGCGCTGCTCTGTCTTTGATGCTTTTCCAAAGAGTCATGAAGAATCGTTCCAGATCTAACACCTGAGTTAAGCCGGACCGCTGCGCGGCACGGCGTGATGGTACACGCCACCATTTAAGCCGAGCCGCGAAGCGGTCTCGGCTTGAACGAATTGTTAGACCTGCAGTAATCAATCACAAACTCATCTCCGTCAAATGAGACAAGGCGGCCGACAAGTTCAGGTTTGATGTGGAAGGTCTTGGAAATCTTGCTGGCGTCCCAGCCGGCGTCAAGGTGAGGCGTGTTCTGTGCCGTTGCCACCACGAGCCTGATAGGAAGATCTTGGGCTTTTGCCAAAGAGATATGCTCGCGGAGCAGGTTGTTGCCAAGCGAGTTTCCTTCCCATCGCGAAAGGGTGTCCTTATAGCGGAGAGTGTCTTTGTCCGGCCGGCTGAAGTAGTTGTTCCAGCAGCTGATCACGATTGACCCGTCAGCCGCCTGTGCCGAGACAGCCCACATTGGGTTGGTCAACTTGGCGCCGTACTTGGCGAAGCATTCAGTAAACGAGAGTGTTGGCATGCAGGTCTAACACCTGAGTTAAGCCGTGCCACTGCACGGCCGCAAACAAGAACGAACATACCGAAAAAAATTGCGGCCGTGAAGTGGCATCGGCTTGAACGAATTGTTAGACCTGTGCGCTCTTGCGGTGAACCGCGAAACGAACAGGCCGGAACGCCAATTTGTACCACGAAATCAAGCGCCGTGTCAGTTGCGCGAAACCCGCTCTGGCTCTTGCTCTACAAGCGAATGCAGGCTGTAGATTCTGATCTTGATCTTGTTGCAAATTTGAAAGCTTCTTGCCGTTCAAGCGAGGTCAAAGAAATGCGTTGCCAGGTAGTGCGCTGTCGCGGGTTTCAATGACTTTGCAGAGAATGCGCGGCCTGTTGCTCTTCGCAGGTCTAACACCTGAATTAAGGCGCGCCGCGAAGCGGCGTCGGCTTGAATGAATTGTTAGACCTGTGCGCTCTTGCGGTGAGCCGTGAAACGAACAGGCCGGAAAGCCAATTTGTACCACGAAATCAAGCGTCGTGTCAGCCACGTGAAGCCCGCTCTGGCTCTTGCTCTACAAGCGAATGCAGGCTGTAGATTTTGACCTTGATCTTGTTGCAAATTTGAAAGCTTCTTGCCGTTGAAGCGAGGTCAAAAAATGTCTTATCAGATCATGCGTTGTGCGGGTGTCAATGTCTTTGCAAAGCACGCGCGGCTTGTTGCTCTTCACAGGTCTAACACCTGAATTAAGCCGCGCCGCGAAGCGGCGTCGGCTTGAATGAATTGTTAGACCTGTGCGCTCTTGCAATGAACCGTAAAGTGAACAGGCCGGAAAGCCAATTTGTACCACGAAACCAAGCGCCGTGTCAGCCACGTGAAGCCCGCTCTGGCGCTTGCTCTACAAGCGAACGCAGGCTGTAGATTTTGATCTTGATCTTGTTGCAAATTTGAAAGCTTTTTGCCGTTGAAGCGAGGTCAAAAAACATCTTTCCAGATCATGAGCTGTTGCGAGTTTCAATGACTTTGAAAGGAATGCGCGGCATGTTGCTCTTCACAGGTCTAACACCTGAGTTAAGCCGTGCCGCGAAGCGGCATCGGCTTGGACGAATTGTTAGGTGCCACCCGACAGTCTGTCTATGGCATCTAGCTGTTCTTTGCACTGATCATGCAGTGTTGGTTCTATGAGCATGAGTCGCTGAATGTAGCCTCTGGCGCTGTCATGTAGGCCGCTTGCAGCCAAGGCCTTGGCGCCGAAGTAGAGCGCAGAGATGTCGTGAGGATGCTCTTGTAAACGAAGCCGTGTTTTGGCTATCAAGTCATCAATCTGGCCTTTTTGCCAAAGGTCACCGAATTTTTCGCTTCGCGGTTGGCCACAGTTGAAGATACGGCAAAGGATGTTGGACGCGATGAAGAAAAGCAGGAGGCAGAGAATAATCCACAAGAGAACTTTGATTTGAGCGATGTCAGCTTCCATGATCTCCCCCGTGGCACCTAACACCTGAGTTAAGCCGGACCGCTGCGCGGCACGGCGGTGTGGTACACGTTACCGCACTAAGCCGAGCCGCGAAGCGGTCTCGGCTTGAACGAATTGTTAGGCGCCAATTGCTAGCCGAAAAAGCATGCGTGCTTGTCTTCACCGACCAGCGCCAGGAACTTCTCGATGGTACCGACCCGAGGCATTGGCGGATAGCTGTGCCACTTTAGATCGGCTCGCATCCAGAAGACCTTCCAGAGTGCTTGGGTCTTGACGTACGTGGCCTTTGCAACAGGATGCTCCATGGTTTCGCCGGGTTCTCCCCTCCAGCGGGGGCGAACCTCAAATATTTCAACGCTTTGCCCGTTGATACGAAAGGCAAGATCAAGCTCTGCTCGGATATGCGGAGGCGGACGATGCTTTTCGATGAAACTGCCAATGACCTTCTCAAGTCGCTTGGTCTCGAATTCGCTGATGGCCATGTCAGTTGCAATGATGGTTGATTTGGCGCCTAACACCTGAGTTAAGCCGCGCCGCGAAGCGGCGTCGGCTTGAATGAATTGTTAGGCCGCAGCATGCCCGCCGAATGCGACCGAGCGCAAGAATATGGCGAGAAGGGCTAACGCAAGGCACGCAACGCCGAAGCGGACAGCAAAGTCATTGGGGGTTCCGCGCTTGCGCCACCACAGGAATGCGAACCAGATGCACGAGATCGCAAGCGCGTAAGGAACAAGTGCGTTTGCGAAAGCGCCAATGGCCCAAGCCCCAAGAAGCGCCGAGAAAAGTGCGGCAAGGGTCTTGAATTCGTTCATTGAGGACTTGCCCATGCGGCCTAACACCTGAGTTAAGCCGAGCCGCGAAGCGGCTTCGGCTTGAACGAATTGTTAAATTGCCGCTCGCGAATTATCTTGGCAAGCTCGTCCGCCTCCGCCAGAAGCCCGAGTACCTCAGTTCTGATCTGGAGAAGCCTCTCGTACTCCGGTGAGCTGTCGGGAACCGAGTCTTGGAGGGAGAGCGTGGACAGGTACGTTGCAATACGATGCTCCGCTGCCTGATGTGTAGAAGCCGGCAATCCAAGCTCTGCAAGAAAACGGCGCCAGTCTTTGTTGCCTTTTGCCGAATTGCATGGCTTGCAGCACGGGAGCAAGTTGCCCAGTCGGTGCCCGTGCCCGCTAAAACGCGAGTCCTTGACCGTGGCAAAAACATGATCCCACGTTTGAGCGAGGGCTCCACAGTAAGCGCAGAGGAGGTCTTGATCTGGATCTTGGCCGAGAATGGCAACGGCCTCTCTGACGCGCTGATCGTCGTAGTCGTCGCTCGGCGCGACTGCCGCAGCAAAAGCGTGATTGATCGTCGTTTTTCGCCGCGACACGATCACGTAAGGCTTGAGATGGTTCCGGACTGTCAAGTAGCGCATATGCTTGGGGCAATCTAACACCTGAATTAAGCCGCGCCGCGAAGCGGCGTCGGCTTGAATGAATTGTTAGACCTCACATCTTTTCAATTGCTGCTTCGAGAGAGGCCTTAACCCGTTTCTTTTGAATCTCCGGATCTTCGCGTTGGATGAACTCAACGGCCGACAAGTCATCGCCACGTTTTCGATTTTGGCGAGGCTCAAGCGCCTCAATCAGGATTGCTTCTAGCGCAGGAATCATCTTTGCCGCCTCATATGTGGCTGGCAAAGGTCCGAGTTGACCAGACTCTGAGACGGGTAGAAGCCCAAACCAAGAAAACCGGTCCCAGCGGGCGGCCAAGCGATCAAGGGTGTGCTCAAAGAGACGGCGCCCCAATGGACGATCAGTTGTGCGACCAATGTAGATGACCTCGCGGCCGTCATATAGCAAATAAATCCCGAGCTGCTTATTGAAATCTACAGGCGTAGCGCCCAATTGCTGCATCCCGAGCAGTTTTGGCGTTGCAACCCACTGAATCGCGTCTCTGCGCCAAAACATCCCGAATGAGCTAACAATGTCATATTGCTCTTCCGACTCATCGGACTCTTCGATGGTGGGAGTTAGCTTGTCTTTGATCGGGGAGGCTGCGGCAGCTGAGGATTTAGCTAGCGCGAACGTGCCCTTTGCCACACGAACATAAGGCGATGACGCGCCATCGCGCTTGATCGATGAACTGATTTGAGCATTGACCGTTGCAGCGGGCGTTGCTCCAAGGCTGATGCGTAATCCGTCAGCGATAATTTTCTCAGCGATCTCTTTATAGTGCAGCGGCGTAGTTGCCGCTCCCAGCACCTTGTCGATGGCTTCACGCCAGGTAAGTTCCTTTGCCATGCTCTACTCGATGAAGGTGGGAGTGAGGTCTAACACAAAAGTTTAGCCGAGCGGCGCAGCCGCTTCGGCTAGAACGCCTAGTTAGGCGTCAACGAGAGAGAACAATGAAGCCAACACTGAGACAGTTTGCCGAAGATGCTGGGGTAATTGTTATCCCGTGCGGCCCCGGCTGGGGCGGCAAGTATGGATACAAAACCAGAGATTGCCCAGACGTGACGTTCAACGGTTACAAGACTAAGCAAGAGGCCTACAGGGCTTGGGCGAGCGACACATTCGGTGAGAAGGCTGGCGAGGCGCTGACCCGTCTTTTGACGCCTAACACCTGAGTTAAGCCGCGCCGCGAAGCGGCGTCGGCTTGAATGAATTGTTAGCCTGCGCAGACTTGGAAAGCAAGCATGATCGTTTTGGAGCGCAAGAGACAGCCGAAATACACATCACCAAACGTGCAACGTGCGCATGTGAAGAAGGCTTTGCCTTTCGCCGCATCTGATGCAGGGTTGTATGCACATCGCGTGAGATTCGTTGAAATGATTACGATTCTCGGGAAGTCTCACCTGGCTGTTTCTTGCTGGTGCGACATGACGCTACTCGTGAGTAAGCGCAAGAAAACGCGTCTGATGGATGCGGCACCGCCGGACAGACCAATTTGCGCTACTTGCGAAGGGCGCGCGATTGGGAAGGACGGCGGAAAAATCAATGGAATTGACGTGCGATATATGCCGCATGTGCAGGCTAACACCTGAATTAAGCCGCGCCGCGAAGCGGCGTCGGCTTGAATGAATTGTTAGACTTCTTCTCCGATAACTCTTGATATGCTTTGCGGAGAGCGGCAATCCAAATTGCGTAACCTTTATCGTTTGGGTGTACGCCGTCACGGAATAGATTGGCGCCGCCTGCCGAAAGCAGTCTTTGGGTGTCTACGTAAATGCAATTGCCGCGTGCAGCACATTCCTCTTTTACGACGCGATTTGCGGACGCAATTTGAAAAGGGTCAATCTTTGAGGAGTATGCGGGCATGATGCCACTCCAAACTAACGGAAGATCTTTTGGCATTGCGGCTGATACCGCTCGGAGCTGAGAAGCCAGGTGCTGTGTTTTTCCGTGCGAGATGTCATTAATTCCGATCATTAAGAAGGCGACAGAGGCGCGTTCTAGTGATTGATATTTTGGAATGTTGGCAAGAAGTTCTGAAGTTGTCTCCGAGCCGATGCCGTAGTTCACTGACGATGGCGAAACCGCTGCTGTGGCTAAGCCTTGTGTGATGCTGTCACCAAGAAAAATTGTTGCTCCTGCCGGAACTGAAGCATCCATTGCTTGATGATAAACAATCATTCTCTCGCCATGAGGGTTGATCGCCGTTGCTGTGGCGAGAAACTTTGCTTTGAACTTTGGAATGAAATCGGTCTTGAAGATTAAAACCGCAACCAGTAGATGTACGCCAATAATGTAGACAAGGCACAGTCTGCGTTTTAGTTTGCTGTGCTGTGCTGTGCTGTGCTGTGCTGGTCACGACTATGTTCCATAAAGAAGTCTAACACCTGAGTTAAGCCGTGCCACTGCACGGCCGCAAACAAGAACGAACATACCGAAAAAAATTGCGGCCGTGAAGTGGCATCGGCTTGAACGAATTGTTAGACCTGTGCGCTCTTGCGGTGAACCGCGAAACGAACAGGCTGGAAAGCGAATTTGTACCACGAAACCAAGCGCCGTGTCAGCCACGTGAAGCCCGCTCTGGCTTTTGCTCTACAAGCGAATGCAGGCTGTAGATTTTGATCTTGATCTTGTTGCAAATTTGAAGACTTCTTGCCGTTGAAGCGAGGTCAAAAAACACCTTGCCAGATCATGAGCTGTTGCAGGCTTCAATGGCTTTGCAAGAGGTGTGCGGCTTTTTGCTCTTCACAGGTCTAACACCTGAGTTAAGCCGGACCGCTGCGCGGCACGGCGGTGTGGTACACGTTACCGCACTAAGCCGAGCCGCGAAGCGGTCTCGGCTTGAACGAATTGTTAGGCGCCAATTGCTAGCCGAAAAAGCATGCGTGCTTGTCTTCACCGACCAGCGCCAGGAACTTCTCGATGGTACCGACCCGAGGCATTGGCGGATAGCTGTGCCACTTTAGATCGGCTCGCATCCAGAAGACCTTCCAGAGTGCTTGGGTCTTGACGTACGTGGCCTTTGCAACAGGATGCTCCATGGTTTCGCCGGGTTCTCCCCTCCAGCGGGGGCGAACCTCAAATATTTCAACGCTTTGCCCGTTGATACGAAAGGCAAGATCAAGCTCTGCTCGGATATGCGGAGGCGGACGATGCTTTTCGATGAAACTGCCAATGACCTTCTCAAGTCGCTTGGTCTCGAATTCGCTGATGGCCATGTCAGTTGCAATGATGGTTGATTTGGCGCCTAACGCCTGAGTTCAGCGGAGCCGTGAAACGGCTTCCGCTGCAACGAATTGTTAGGTTGTAACTGGAGAATACGATGACAGAGCAACATGCGGTTCGATGGGCAAAAAGAGAAATCAAGCGCCGTTTGAGTGAGGTCGAGTACACGCGCTGGCACTGGACGCGCGACGCTCAAACAACGCTGTGCAACCGTCGGATCTGCTTAATTTCCGATGAATCACCGATGCTTCCGGAAACATCCGACAACGCTGATCGGGTGACATGCAAGCGATGTAGATCGCTCTTGCAACCTAACGTAGAGGTAACCGGGGCGGCGCGGCAGGACGGCCGGGCCGTGCGGCCGACGATGAACCAAGGCGGTCGCACGGCCCGGCTGGCCTGCCGTGGCGCCTCCGGTTGACCGACATGTTAGGCCTCACGGCTTCAGTAGCCGCATCTGGAGCGCGTTGAAGTAGATGCCGTCATACCTCAATGCTTTCTGCATCAGCGCTTCCGTCTTGAACCCCATCTTTTCGTACAGAGCTATGGCTCGACTGTTGTCTTCGCGCACTTCAAGGACGATTCGGGTGATGCCCTTGATCCAGGCCTTGTCGATGCAGGCTCGCAGGAGACGAGTTCCGAGGCCCTTTGCGCGATAGTCAGGATGCACTCCCATTCCAAGGGTTCCGCAGTGGCTGACTGCGTGTGCCCACGCGGGAAAGATATCTGCCCATCCAACTACGCGATTCCCATCAAGCGCGAAGAACTGAATCGCGTCGTTGACCACGCTCTCTCGGACAAACCCGGCGATCCGTTCAAGTGGAAGCGCCTCAATCTGGGCGAGGTACTTCCTTTCTTTCGCAACGAGGTCAAGGCACTCGCGATAGCTCGCGGCGAATTCCTCTTGGGCTGGGGCGATCGTGATCATCTGGTGAATTGTGAGGCCTAACGCCTGAGTTAAGCCGCACTACGAAATGGCGGCGAATGCGTGTTAGCGTAGCGTAAACACGCATGAGTTGCCATGAAGTAGTGTCGGCTTGAACGAATTGTTAGATGCCAGACTCACCGTGGCCTAGTAGCTCTTGCAACGAGGGCACTGGAAGGAATGGCATGTAATCGTGCCAGCCAAGTAGGAGAGAGAAAGCCACATGAATGGCTGGCGCAGACAGGAATGCTAACACCAGATAACGCCAAAGCTCTTGCCTTGAGAAGTGGAAGGAAACTGGCGGAAGAAGAAGCGTAACCATAGCTGGAACGGTGTAATAGATCCACCAAGGCCAGCCAGCGTTTTGAGTGATTTTGGCAAAGAGCATGCCGCCAACAACAACTATTGCAGCAATGATTAGTACCGAGAGAGAGGTTGGTCGGGTAGGTCGTCGACGAGTGATGAAGCACAAGATCAGCACGAAGACGATCAGCGACACGATGATAAGTATTGGGAAGCGCCATGCTTCAGGTATCACTGATATCTCCACTGGCATCTAACACCTGAATTAAGCCGCGCCGCGAAGCGGCGTCGGCTTGAATGAATTGTTAGACCTGTGCGCTCTTGCGGTGAGCCGTGAAACGAACAGGCCGGAAAGCCAATTTGTACCACGAAATCAAGCGTCGTGTCAGCCACGTGAAGCCCGCTCTGGCTCTTGCTCTACAAGCGAATGCAGGCTGTAGATTTTGACCTTGATCTTGTTGCAAATTTGAAGGCTTCTTGCCGTTCAAGCGAGGTCAAAGAAATGCGTTGCCAGGTAGTGTGCTGTCGCGGGTTTCAATGACTTTGCAAAGTGTGCGCGGCAGGTTGCTCTTCACAGGTCTAACGACCAAGTTCAGCCGTGACGCGAAGCGGCATCGGCTGCAACGCGTTGTTAGACCTCACTGATTGGAGACTCACATGCAAGGCTTTTGGATCACATTCACGGACGGGACGAAGGGCTACTGCCAGGGCGAAAATGCTTATGACGCGGTGCAGATTGCCGAGAAGTTGACAGGCAAGACGGCCGAGGTTGGCGGCAATAAGTGGAAGCCTGAACTGAAAACGCTGCCGTACCCGGCAAGCCCGGTTATCTGGCAGCTAGACCACCCGGTTCACGGCAAATTTCCGCCTTTCTGCTTCCGCCCGGAGCAGTGCTGCGGCAGAACGTCATGCCCGCAGAATCGAAGCTGCACGGAGTGAGGTCTAACACCTGAATTAAGCCGACCCGCGAAGCGGGTTCGGCTTGAATGAATTGTTAGGCCGTGAAGTGCGAGCCACCGCCATCCCAGTCCTTTCGAGCCCAGCCCGGTGTGGGCACAAAACATTCATAGCCTAGCTCCGCAAGCACCATAGCTGACTGATTGGCGTACGTGTCCGCAGACATCGAGTTTGCCGAGATGGGTAGCCAAAAACGGTACTCGGAGAGTCTCTCGTCATCTGAGTAGCAGATTTCTAACTCGGGGTCTTGGCCGACCGAACAGAAGTAGAGCCCCTCAACATAGTTACCACTCTCGCGCTCTTCGTGCTCAAGAACCCCAAGCGCCTGAAAAGCTCGCGCGGAGAACTCAGCGAGAGCGGTTGAGTCCGGTGCTTTAATGAAAATGTCGCTATGTGTGGTCACGGCCTAACACCTGAGTTAAGCCGGACCGCTGCGCGGCTTGGCGTAATGGTACAAATTACCATTTAAGCCGAGCCGCGAAGCGGTCTCGGCTTGAACGACTTGTTAGGGCGCAGACCCAGAGCACCCAAGAACATAAGCTTCCTGATGAGCCCACTCAAAGTTGCCGGCACATGGCTCAACCGTAACGCGTGGATCCAAGCTTGGGCCGCCGGCGGGATTTGAGTCGTAGCTCAATACATACCGATTGCCACTTCTGTCGCGGCCAATTGCACGCCAAGCATCTGAGTCAATGCCTTGAGTTTGAACGGCGAGCCAGAAGGGACGTGCAGCTGCGTCATTCTCCACAGCGCATTTCCAGCCGGACTCAAGATCAGCGTCTAGATAAAGAATGCCGCAATCGTTGGCCGATGGACCAGATATTTCGGCGAGATTACTAGTGATGGGACTCGCAGCAGGCTGATGCGCCGACTTTGCGCACGCACACAACAAGCAGCATGAAATCACCATACCAATGGCGACAATCTTCATATGCGCCCTAACGCCTGAATTAAGCCGCGCCGCGAAGCGGCGTCGGCTTGAATGAATTGTTAGGCCCGCAGTTCATAGGCGCCTAGTAGCCCGTAAAGCTTTCGTAGCAGCGCCTCAAACTGTGGGTCACCCTCAAGGGCGTCTACCCGATAGCGGACGAGGTAAAATTCAGATTCAGTTCTGATCTTGCCGCGGGTCAATACTTTGTCAAGGCGTTTCTCGTCCCTGCTTTGGAACTCAGGGTATTCCGTGGAAATTGCTGAATTGAAAGCCTTTGCCACAGCGGGACGGCACTGAGCCCCGACTGCAGCAATAATGTCGGGCATCTCTCTAAGCCCTTGCTCCAAGCCGGATGCGATCTCGCTGGGTCTAGGAGCTGAATCTTTGGCGAGAAGGCCGGCTACCCAGCTACCGGTGTCGACGGAGTTGCGATGGAGTTTTTGTGCCCAAGGATCAGGAATAGCTTCGATCTCAGCACCGAAACGTTCATACACAGCAACCAGCTTCTGAAGTTTCGTCAGTTTCATCGGAACTTCCATGCGGGCCTAACACCTGAGTTAAGCCGTGCCACTGCACGGCCGCAAACAAGAACGAACATACCGAAAAAAATTGCGGCCGTGAAGTGGCATCGGCTTGAACGAATTGTTAGACCTGTGCGCTCTTGCGGTGAACCGCGAAACGAACAGGCCGGAAAGCCAATTTGTACCACGAAACCAAGCGCCGTGTCAGCTGCGCGAAACCCGCTCTGGCTCTTGCTCTACAAGCGAGCGCAGGCTGTAGATTCTGATCTTGATCTTGTTGCAAATTTGAAAGCTTCTTGCCGTTGAAGCGAGGTCAAAAAACATCTTGCCAGATCATGGGCTGTTGCGGGTTTCAATGACTTTGAAAGGAATGCGCGGCATGTTGCTCTTCACAGGTCTAACACCTGAGTTAAGCCGTGCCACTGCACGGCCGCAAACAAGAACGAACATGCCGAAAAAAATTGCGGCCGTGAAGTGGCATCGGCTTGAACGAATTGTTAGACCTGTGCGCTCTTGCGGTGAACCGCGAAACGAACAGGCTGGAAAGCGAATTTGTACCACGAAACCAAGCGCCGTGTCAGCCACGTGAAGCCCGCTCTGGCTTTTGCTCTACAAGCGAATGCAGGCTGTAGATTTTGATCTTGATCTTGTTGCAAATTTGAAGACTTCTTGCCGTTGAAGCGAGGTCAAAAAACATCTTTCCAGATCATGAGCTGTTGCGAGCTTCAATGACTTTGAAAGGAATGCGCGGCATGTTGCTCTTCACAGGTCTAACACCTGAGTTAAGCCGTGCCACTGCACGGCCGCAAACAAGAACGAACATACCGAAAAAAATTGCGGCCGTGAAGTGGCATCGGCTTGAACGAATTGTTAGACCTGTGCGCTCTTGCAATGAACCGTAAAGTGAACAGGCCCGAAAACCCATTTGTACCACGAAATCAAGCGCCGTGTCAGTCACGTGAAGCCCGCTCTGGCTCTTGCTCTACAAGCGAATGCAGGCTGTAGATTTTGATCTTGATCTTGTTGCAAATTTGAAAGCTTCTTGCCGTTGAAGCGAGGTCAAAAAACACCTTGCCAGATCATGATCTGTTGCGAGCTTCAATGACTTTGAAAGGAATGCGCGGCTTGTTGCTCTTCACAGGTCTAACACCTGAATTAAGCCGCGCCGCGAAGCGGCGTCGGCTTGAATGAATTGTTAGACCTGTGCGCTCTTGCGGTGAGCCGTGAAACGAACAGGCCGGAAAGCCAATTTGTACCACGAAACCAAGCGCCGTGTCAGCTGCGTGAAACCCGCTCTGGCTCTTGCTCTACAAGCGAACGCAGGCTGTAGATTTTGATCTTGATCCTGTTGCAAATTTGAAAGCTTCTTGCCGTTGAAGCGAGGTCAAAAATATCTTTCCAGATCATGAGCTGTTGCAGGCTTTAATGGCTTTGCAAGAAGTGTGCGGCTTGTTGCTCTTCACGGGTCTAACACCTGAATTAAGCCGCGCCGCGAAGCGGCGTCGGCTTGAATGAATTGTTAGACCTGTGCGCTCTTGCGGTGAACCGCGAAACGAACAGGCCGGAAAGCCAATTTGTACCACGAAACCAAGCGCCGTGTCAGCTGCGCGAAACCCGCTCTGGCTCTTGCTCTACAAGCGAACGCAGGCTGTAGATTTTGATCTTGATCTTGTTGCAATCTTGAAAGCTTCTTGCCGTTGAAGCGAGGTCAAAAAACGTCTTGCCAGATCATGCGTTGTGCGGGTGTCAATGTCTTTGCAAAGCACGCGCGGCATGTTGCTCTTCACAGGTCTAACACCTGAGCTAACCCGCGCCGCCGTGAGCGCGTGATTTCACCGTGAACCCGAAGCGGCGTCGGGTTGAGCGAATTGTTAGGGCGCGGAGGCCCGAATATGAAGCCAATCAAGATGCTGCCATGCCCCTTCTGCGAAGGCCCGCCATCCGTGATTGTGCAAAACGATCACCCGGACTATGGCCTTGCACTGCGACTAGATGGCTATGGGGAAATAGGAAAGGAAGTACGGGCGTTTGTTTTCTGCCACGAATGCGGCGCACGAAGCGAAACCGAAGAAGATTGCATTTATACGGGTGATGAGTACGACGATTTAGAGGCTCGCGCCTGCGTGCGATGGAACCAGCGCGATAGCCGCCATCGCTCCATGTACGACGAAGGCGATGCACGAGGCTTGAACCTTCACCCGCGCCCTAACACCTGAATTAAGCCGCGCCGCGAAGCGGCGTCGGCTTGAATGAATTGTTAGACCTGTGCGCTCTTGCGGTGAGCCGTGAAACGAACAGGCCGGAAAGCCAATTTGTACCACGAAATCAAGCGTCGTGTCAGCCACGTGAAGCCCGCTCTGGCTCTTGCTCTACAAGCGAATGCAGGCTGTAGATTTTGACCTTGATCTTGTTGCAAATTTGAAAGCTTCTTGCCGTTGAAGCGAGGTCAAAAAATGTCTTATCAGATCATGCGTTGTGCGGGTGTCAATGTCTTTGCAAAGCACGCGCGGCTTGTTGCTCTTCACAGGTCTAACACCTGAGTTAAGCCGCGCCGCGAAGCGGCGTCGGCTTGAACGAATTGTTAGAACTCACGAAGCATGTCCTCAGCGCATCCGTCGCGATATTCCTCCAAGTCAAGCATTGTATTGTGAACGGCAGCCGCATCGACTTTGTCTCTAACGATCAGGTGCACTGCCTCAATAAATGCAATCGCTTTTCTTTGTTCAAAATTTTTGCCGTGGACATAGGAGTTGCATGCAAGAGTTGTGCTTCTGTAAGCGTCAGAAGCGCGGATTGTGTCCGGCCAAGGAACAAGCTTGACATTGGCTGTTCCAGGGGTCCAACAAAGCATAGCGTTCGTGCAATCGAAGCGCGGATCTTCTAGCTTTTTGTGCATGATCGAAATTCTCCCAGTGAGTTCTAACACCTGAGTTAAGCCGCGCCGCGAAGCGGCGTCGGCTTGAACGAATTGTTAGGCGCGTCGCGATAAAGCCGGGCGCAGCACCTTGGCAGCCAAGCCTGCCACAACCGCCACAATGAAGCCAAAGCCGGCGAAGAGTGCGAATGCCTTTGCCCCAGTTGGCTCAGGTGGCCCGGCTTGGAGGAAGCAGGCCACGTAAAACACAACAAATGTGGCAACGCCGCTTGCCACGGACGCAAGCCAGAAATTCCGGATGCGCCAATGCGTGACAACGGCCATCACGATTGCGATAACAAACAGCACGATCACGCCTTGAGGAAGTTGCGGCATTTGCAAGACTCCTTGGTTAAGCGCCTAACACCTGAGTTAAGCCGGACCGATTTGCGGCCACGGCAGAGTGACAATCTTACGTTGCTCTGCCGAGGCCGCGAAACGGTCTCGGCTTGAACGAATTGTTAGGCCTGTTTACGGCAGTAGGTGTATGCCAAACGGGCGAAGCACTACTGCGAACAAACCAAAACAGACAAAGGTGATGACGGCGGACGCCAGCATGCTTGGCCAGAAGCCGATACGAGCGAGTAGCCAAGGAAAGGCGAGGAACATCGGCAGCGTGGGAACTACGTACCAGAATGTATACCAGGCGTGGTTGGCGATTTTTGCCTGAGGCTGCTTGTCGACGTACAGCCAGATCAGGGCGAGAAACGTGACAAGCGGCAGTGCAGCGAGAAAGCCGCCGAGCTTGTCGCTTCGCTTTGCCACCTCCGAGACGATCACAACGACTGCTGCAGTCAGCAAGTACTTGGAGATCAGCCAGCCCATGAACTCTCCAGAACAGGCCTAACACCTGAGTTAAGCCGTGCCACTGCACGGCCGCAAACAAGAACGAACATACCGAAAAAAATTGCGGCCGTGAAGTGGCATCGGCTTGAACGAATTGTTAGACCTGTGCGCTCTTGCGGTGAACCGCGAAACGAACAGGCTGGAAAGCGAATTTGTACCACGAAACCAAGCGCCGTGTCAGCTGCGCGAAACTCGCTCTGGCTCTTGCTCTACAAGCGAACGCAGGCTGTAGATTTTGACTTTGATCTTGTTGCAAATTTGAAAGCTTCTTGCCGTTGAAGCGAGGTCAAAAACATCTTTCCAGATCATGAGCTGTTGCGAGTTTCAATGGCTTCGCAAGGAAAGCGCGGCTTGTTGCTCTTCACAGGTCTAACACCTGAGTTAAGCCGCGCCGCGAAGCGGCGTCGGCTTGAACGAATTGTTAGGTGGCACATGGAACCGACACGGATCAACAAGGCAGTCGCCAAGGTGCAAATCGACGCGGAAAGCCTGCGCGAGCAGAACATCGCTCGCCGCATGCTCGGCGAGCCGGTGCTGCACGAATGCAGCATTTGCGGGCATTGCGCGGAGTGGAACGATTCGTGGACGTGGTACGGCAGCGAGCTTGATGCCGATTCTGGAAAGGTGGCGAAGTTTTGCAGCGCGGAGTGCATGGGCAAAGAGCCTGGCGCGAAAGTGCTGCAACGGGTGCGACGTGCCACCTAACGCCTGAGTTAAGCCGACCTGCGTAGTGGCGGCGGCGGAGTGCTAGCGTACCGCAAGCACGCAGGCGCCGCCACGAAGTAGGGTCGGCTTGAACGAATTGTTAGGCGGCACTACCACGTGCCACCGCGAGCCGCTTCAACACGAGCCCATACGCTTGGTGTGCTGCTGGTCCACACACCGCCAAGTAGGTGATGAAATGCCGGATCACGCCGAGCATGAAGTTCAATACGCTCGATAAAGTTGGGGCCAGCGTAATCAATTAGATCCTCAAGCGGTCCAGCGGCGAGGCTGCCAATGACAGAATCGGGTGGATTGCGCGACAGAATCTCCAAAATTGCAGCCCAGCAATCCTCAGCGCTTGCCGCATCGGAGGGAAGCATGAAGCGCTCTGCCGCCCAAAAGAGTGGGTGGCCATCAAGCGAGCGTTCGCTGTCTTGCTGCAGAGCGATGTAAGCGGTTGCCCAGTCTCTAATGGCTTGCGAATCCATGCATGTGCCGCCTAACACCTGAATTAAGCCGCGCCACGAAGTGGCGTCGGCTTGAATGAATTGTTAGGCACCAACCGCGAACCGTTATCCACGACTGGTGCCTTGAACCAAGGCAAGCGCCTCACCAAGCACGCCTTGACCCATTGTGTCTCGAACGGTGTCGTTGAGCGAGCCGGCTAGGAACTCCTCCCAAGAGCAGGTCCGAGAGCCGGAAGAATGCGCGAAGCGGCCAACGGCAATGCACACCGTGCGATTGTCTAATGCCATGAGCTGATACAACTCGCCGCCAGAGATGTCTAGGGTCCACTCGCGAATCTTTTGTGGCGGTTTGTAGGGAGCTGTCATTGGTGCCTAACACCAGAATTAAGCCGAGCCGCGAAGCGGCTTCGGCTTGAATGAATTGTTAGGCTGCGGCCCCATTAATGCGTGCGGCTAAAGAACAGCACAAGGAGAAGGGCGACCACTAGCCCGGCTTGGACACAGCGATCAATAAATTTGTCCTGGTTGATCTCCCACCACGTTGGTGTTGGCACTCCTGAAAGAAGTAGGCGGAATCCTTGGTCATCATCAGCAGCGATGGTTATTGGGAGCCCATCTCTATCTGACTTGGTTGTCAAGATTGAGCCATCTGGAAGTAGGTACAACATCGCGTCACCTGCAGGGATTATGCGTCGTGACGGATGGCGTAAGTCAAGCGTGTCTTTAGGACTGTCAGAGAGCCTAAGTGTGTAACCTGCATGTAAGAGGATCGACAATCTCCAATTACATGGGTTCTCTGCTTGGGGTTGCATTAATGTCTCTCCGCAGCCTAACGTTTGAGCTCAGGGCGCGGCCCGTCAGGGCCGTCGACCCTGCAGCGAATGGTTAGACGCGCCAGCACTGATTTGCATTAACGCGGCCGGAACAACCCGGTTTCTATACCAGATTGCCGTAGTCATTCTCCCGGTCGTCTCCCTTACTTGCGAGCCAATATATCAAGGGGATCAACCCAATCACAGTAAACGCGATTAGCTGCCACCAGCCGCTGTGATTCGTGTCATGAAGCCTGCGAGAGCCCGCTGCGAGAACAGGGATCAGAACGGCAAGGTTAATAACCAGAGATAGAATTTGCGTACTGTCTACCAAGATGGCGCCCCAACTTAGAAGCACTGTAAATAGATAAAACCACCAGTACTCTGGCCTGGCAGACCTGCCATTGAAGTCTGCGTATTTAGAAAAACACGTTGATATCGCTTTCCCGAATGTCATCTGACTTACAGCGCCGCTATCCATGGAAACCACACCGACTTCGACGCTGGTTGCACCAAGGCTCTTGCCGCAACCAGAGCAGAACTTTGAATCGTTTGAGTTTTCAACTCCACACTTTTGACAGAACATGTCTTTCTCCTTGTGATGATTGACTATTCAGAGCGCGTCTAACACCTGAGTTAAGCCGTGCCACTGCACGGCCGCAAATAAGAACGAACATACCGAAAAAAATTGCGGCCGTGAAGTGGCATCGGCTTGAACGAATTGTTAGACCTGTGCGCTCTTGCGGTGAACCGTGAAACGAACAGGCCGGAACGCCAATTTGTACCACGAAATCAAGCGCCGTGTCAGCCACGTGAAGCCCGCTCTGGCTCTTGCTCTACAAACGAACGCAGGCTGTAGATCTTGACCTTGATCTTGTTGCAAATTCGAAAGCTTCTTGCTGTTCAAGCGAGATCAAAGAAATGCGTTGCCAAGTAGTGTGCTGTCGCGGATTTCAATGACTTTGCAAGCACTGCGCGGCATGTTGCTCTTCACAGGTCTAACACCTGAATTAAGCCGCGCCGCGAAGCGGCGTCGGCTTGAATGAATTGTTATGACTCACGTTGCCGCAATTTTTGTACAGCCGGATGGATGCTATGCAGGACTGCCGGGAATTGACGCTTGGCCGGAACAGAGAGACGCCCGCAAATATCGTGGGCCGTGGCCGGTCGTTGCGCACCCGCCGTGCCAGTTGTGGGGCGCGTTTGCGCCGATCAATTACAAGCGGTGGGGCGGCGAACACAACCGACCCGGAAACGACGGCGGATGCTTTGCCCACGCGCTTGAATCCGTGTGCAGATTTGGCGGCGTGCTGGAACACCCGGCAAAAACTCGGGCATGGGCGGCGCACGGGCTTGCAGCGCCCGCAGGCATTGGCTGGCAGCGGTGCATCGATGGCGGATGGGTTTGTGAGGTGTGGCAAAGCGCCTACGGACACCGTGCGGCGAAAGCAACGTGGCTCTACTACCACGGGACCGAGCCGCCGCTGCAATTGCGATGGGGAAGGCCGAAAGGCACGCACCAGATTGGATTCCATGACCAGCGAGGAAAAGCGGCGAACAAGCCGACGCTGGGGAGATGCGAAGCGAACGCAACGCCAATTGAGTTTCGGGACGCGCTTATTGCTTTGGCACGACACGCGGCGGGGATGCCTGCTGTGAGTCATAACACCTGAGTTAAGCCGCACCGCTGCACGGCCGCGACCAAGAAACGCAACATACCGAAAAAATTCGCGGCCGTGAAGCGGTGTCGGCTTGAACGAATTGTTAGGTTGCATGCTTGCGGACGGTGAATGCAAGCAGCCAGCACAGCATGGCAACCAGCGCGGCATTGGCTAAATACAAATGTGCGAGCGGAACATTGGCGATTTGGCTATGCATAAGTTCTAACGCAGCCGGGTGACCAGCATGCAACCAACGACTAAGTGCTTGGGAAATTATGGGGCCGGCAAGCAGCCAAAATGTAACGACAACAAGCGCTGGCAGCTTGGAGTTGCTACGCAACTTTTGTCGAAGTTTTACAAAGGCGGGGATACCAGAAACAGCAATAGTAGCGAGCGCAATCTGCATGGCTGTAAACACAGTGGCGAGATCATTTCCCATGCAACCTAACGGTTGAATTAAGCCGCTGCGCTGCGGCAGAACACAAACCCCGAGCCGGATCGAAGCGCAGTCGGCTTGAATGAATTGTTAGGGCGCAACCACAGCGGAGCGATGAAATGACCACCATTGACCGATACAAGATCGAAGCAGAGCAGGACTGGCGCGGATGGATCGACAAGATTCCCGCGATCAAGTTTGACGCCGGATGGAAGGTGCAGGTGATCCCGCCGTTCTCCGGCGCGTTGGCACGCTTCCGCGTGACCGAGGGCGACAAGACCGCAAGCGTTTACTTGGACGGGTACGAAGAAATTGGCTGTTTTGGGGAGCCGTATTGGGAGGTTTATCCAGTGGGCGATGACGTAGGCCGCTGCGCGATGGCGGACACCGACGAATTGCTTTCACTTATCCGCCAGTCGATTGCGCCCTAACGCCTGAGTTAAGCCGACCGGCGTAGCGGCGGCAAATAAGAACGAACCAACCTTAGCACATTGCCGCCGCGAAGCTGGGTCGGCTTGAACGAATTGTTAGCTGCCAGCCTGCTCACTCTCGCGGGCCCCGAGTGAAGCTGCGGACAACAGGATAGATACTGTGAGCCACAGTAGGAATAAGTCCCAGAAGGCTTGAATGAAGGCAAGTGGCGTGAGTAAAAGTCCGGTGGCACTTTGATAATAGGAGACTCTCTCTGAGATATTGATGCCGATAAAGCTACAGTCTGGTACGAGCTGAACATAGGAGTCTTGGACATGCATGCAACCAGTAAGCTCGGCCAGACGGTTGGCCAAGACGGTTCCAATGAACGGAATGCTTAGCGCGATCGTCACTGATACCAGTGCCACCCAAGAAGATATGGCAGCTAATCCGTAAGCGAGCGAAGATTTCATGGCAGCTAACGCTTGAGTTAAGCCGATCTGCGTAGCGCAGGCAACGGCGTGGCAAGCTTAACCTGCCACGCCGTTGCCGGAGCGAAGCGGAGTCGGCTTGAACGAATTGTTAGGTGCGTAACGATGATGCCTAAGCACAGAGCCAAACGCGGTAGATAGCTGAAATAGGAATAAAGTTTCCAAGAATCTGAGCAAGTCATCTGTAAGTGTCGGCGCGAGAAAATGGCTTGCGGTATAGCGAGGAAAGCCTGTGTGAACAAAGCTGATCGTAATCGCCGCAATAGAAAATGCCAATCCAAGCTGTAATCCTCTTTGGATTGGAGGGCGTTCTGAAAACAGGCCAAAAATGATGCCTGGGATTAGCCAGTAGAGGTTGGTCACAGCACGGAGTGCGAAGATTTTAGGAGCTTGGATCGGCGCGTAAATTTGCACTAGAGGCCCGCCGCCCCATTGAGCAATCTCTATCTTGTGAGCAACTAATGGTTCTGCTAGACCAAGTGAAATGGCTAGCACAAGACATCCAATCAGTAGCCATAAATTCTTCATAAGCACCTAACACCTAGTCGATCCCAAAAGCGGGATGTCGCCAAGAGTATGCATGCGAGGGTGGGTCTTTGCCAACCAGAAAAATCCTACCTTAAAACAAAGCGTTACCTTGTAGTCGCTGGCCATGAATCGACGGATGCTGGGGTGGGAAATCCAGCAAAAGTGGGATGTATGACAAATCCAACGATGTGGCGCGGCAAGCAGGGGGTTTCTGGAAATCCGGCGCATACGCCTGGGCTGCTCCAGAAGGTGCGGCAGCGGTGTCGCCTTTGCCATTACAGCATTCGCACGGAGCAGGCCTATGTTGCATGGATCTGGCGCTTCATTCGTGCCAATGGCGGCAAGCATCCGCGAGGGATGGGCAAGGCAGAGGTTGAAGCCTTTTTGACTGGTTTGGCGACCGAGGGGCAGGTAGCGGCATCGACGCAGAATCAGGCGCTGTCGGCACTGCTGTTCCTGTATCAGAAGGTGCTTGAAATGCAGTTGCGCTGGTTGGACGACGTTGTGCGGGCAAAGCGGCCACGAAGGCTTCCGGTTGTGCTGTCCCGGAGTGAGGTTGATCGCCTCATGGCGATGCTGGACGGGCAGGCATGGCTGCAAGCGGGGCTGTTGTATGGAACCGGGATGCGCTTGATGGAATGCATCCGCATGCGCGTGAAGGATGTCGATTTCGAGCGTCGTGAGATTACCGTTCGCGCCGGCAAGGGAGGCGGAGACCGGCGTGTGCCGCTGCCGCAGCGGCTGCAGGACCCGCTGCGACTGGCGGTTGAGCGCGCCGGACTGTTGGGTGCGCAGGATCGTTTGGCAGGCATTGGCGGGGTCTGGCTGCCGCATGCATTGGCGCGGAAATATCCGAACGCTGGCAACGAACCGGGCTGGCAGTATGTGTTCCCGGCGGCATCTCCCTCTCTGGATCCAAGTAGCGGGGTTGTTCGGCGGCATCATGTCGATGAAGCCACCTTGCAGCGCGCAGTGCAGCGTGCGCGGCAGCGAGCTGGCATCATCAAGCCCGCGACGTGTCACACCCTGCGCCACTCCTTCGCCACCCACCTGCTGGAGGCGGGTTATGACATCCGCACCATTCAGGAGCTGCTTGGGCACAAGGATGTCGCCACGACGCAGATTTACACGCATGTGCTCAATCGTGGTGGTCTGGGTGTGCGCAGTCCGCTGGATGGGTGAGGCGTTACGGCGTGGCAGGCGTGATGCTCAGGGTGGCCGCCGGGGCGATGCCGCGTGCCAGCGATTCCAGTTTGATGCGATAAACGCCCAGCGTTACGTCGGTTTGTGCGCCGCGCATCGGGCTGGTATGCAGCGACACCTCCCTCGCGCCGCCCTGCGTCGGTTGCCAGCGCAGCTGGATCTCGGCATCGCCGGCCCAGACGCATTGCACATCGGGCGGGCAGCGGGAGTCGTTGACCAGGCTGAGGTAGGTCAGGCGGCTGTTGTCGGCCAAGGTGGCCTGTTCCCCGATGTTCAGCGTGATCATGTGCGCATGTGCCTGTGCGGTGGTCCCCGGGCCGGGGTGGGCGGTTGGCGTTGCGGTGCCGGGATCCTGCGCGGCGCTGGCGCAGCTTGTCAGCAGGAGCAGTGCAAGAAGGCTGGGGATGCGGGTCATGTGCGGGCTCGCGTGAACGGTCAGGCTTCTTCATACACCAACCCGGGTGAATGCGGCGTGCTGCGTTTGCGTCAGCCTGATGCAGGCGGCTTGTGGTCGCGCCGAGAGGCGATGCGGTCGGCAAGCCGGGTGGGTTCGGGCAGCCGATAGGTGGTGACGAAGCGCATCACCAGTTCCGGCGCGGAGGCCATGGCCACGCGATGGCCGGGCGACACCACCAGTGGCAGGCAGCCGGGCTTGCTGCGCAGCAGCCAGCCGATTTGTTCGCGGCCGTCGCGCAGCGGCGTGAACGCGCCACGCATCTCATGCAGGGCCAGGCTTGCGCTGCCTACGAGGATTTTCTTGGCAACGCCAATGCTGGGCAGGCCGCTGGCGACGCCGAAATGCGCGGCAATGCCCAGCCTGCGGGGATGGGCGATGCCGTGGCCATCCACGAACACCAGGTCAGGCGGCTGTTTCAGCATCGCCAGCGCCTCCAGCAGCGCCGGCAATTCGCGGAAGCTGAGCAGGCCGGGGATATAGGGCATGCGGGTGGGCAGTCGCGCCACTTGCTGGTCGATGACCTGCAGCGTGCACGCATCCAGCAGCACGGCGGCGGCGCGGGTGGTGGTGCCGTCGTCCTCGAACCCGACGTCGAAGCCGGCGATGGTGGCCAACTGTTTCGGAAAGCCGTCGCGCAGCGCAACCCGGGTTGCCAGCGTCTGTTGCAGTTCGCGCATGGCGGCACCATTGCCGCTCCATTCCGGTAGAGGTGACTGCGTCGCCATCAGTCGTGGTCCTCGCGCAGTTGGGCATGGCCGCTGCGGTCGAAACGCACGGTGTAGCGGATGCCATAGAGGCGCTCGTCCATGTCGCTGACGTCGCAGCGGCACAAAATGCGCGCCAGCGGCGGCAGGGTGTCGCTGTGCCCCACGATGAGCACGGTGCCAACGGGATGGGCCTTGCGCAGGCGGACGGCAAACGCGGCGGCATCGGCAGCATCGTAGTCTTCGATCGGCAGGCCATGCGACTGCGCCGTGGGCGTTGCGGTTTCCCGCGTGCGGCGAGTGGGCGTGCTGTAGATCGCTGACAGCGGCGTCCTGGCCAGCTGCGAGGCAAGGCGCGTGGCGCGCGCCTGGCCGGCGGTGGTGAG
This sequence comes from Thermomonas paludicola, assembly GCF_024498955.1. Taxonomy (GTDB): domain Bacteria; phylum Pseudomonadota; class Gammaproteobacteria; order Xanthomonadales; family Xanthomonadaceae; genus Thermomonas; species Thermomonas paludicola. The sequence goes on from NZ_CP093311.1 coordinate 654,831, forward strand.
CGGTGGGTCTTTCGCCACCGTGGTGTCTTTCTCCGCATGCCGAACCAGCAGATAGGTGGCCGGCGCCGCGGGTTCGGCAGGCACGCCGGCGCAGGCAGCCAGCAGCAAACAGGCAAGCAACAACGGTGTGCGCATGGCGAATCGGGGTCCTGCTGGATAGCGGAAGGGGCGAGGGGTTGAATGGTGGTTCTGCATGATCGCCGGCTAGCTCGGCCGCAGCGCGGCCAGCAGGCCGCGTGCGGCGTTGAAGCGGGTGGCCGCGTCGGGCAGTTCCAGGGTGATGCGCAGTTTGTCCGGGCCGTCCATTCGGTAGTGCTTGGGCTGGCCCTGGATCAGGCGGATCACCGCCATCGGATCGACATTGGGTTTCTCCACGAACTGGATGCGGCCGCCGTTGCCGCCCAGATCCAGTTTGCGGATGCCGAGCGCCGTGGCCTGAAGCTTCATGTCCGCAGTGGCGAACAGATGCTTGGTGGCCTCGTGCAGCAGGCCGAAACGGTCGATCATCTCCACTTGCAGCTCGCGCAGCGCATCGGCATCGCGCGCGGCGCTGATGCGTTTGTAAAGCGTCAGGCGCGCGTGCGGATCCGGCAGGTAGTCATCGGGGATCAGCGCCGGCACGTGCAGGTCCACGTCGGCGCCGAAGCGGTCGCTGTCGTCGGTATCGGGCAGCTTGCCTTGCTTGATGCTGCGCACCGCGCGCTCCAGCAGTTCGGTGTAGAGGCTGAAGCCCACTTCCGCCATCTGCCCGCTCTGGTCTTCGCCCAGCAGTTCGCCGGCGCCGCGGATTTCCAGATCGTGGGTGGCCAGGGTGAAGCCGGCACCGAGTTCGTCCATCGAGGAAATCGCGTCCAGCCGCTTGCGTGCATCGGCGCTGATGCTGCGGTGATCGGGCACCAGCAGGTAGGCGTAGGCGCGATGGTGGCTGCGGCCGACGCGGCCGCGCAGCTGGTGCAGCTGGGCCAGGCCGAACTTGTCGGCGCGGTTGATGACGATGGTGTTGGCGTTGGGGATGTCGATGCCGGATTCGATGATGGTGGAGCACAGCAGCACGTTGAAACGTTGCTTCTGGAAATCGAGCATCACCCGTTCCAGTTCGCGCTCCGGCATCTGCCCGTGGGCGATGCCGATGCGGGCATCGGGGACGAGGGCCTGCAGTTCGTCGCGCATGCGGCCGATGCTTTCCACGTCGTTGTGCAGGAAATACACCTGGCCGCCACGTGCCAGCTCGCGCTGGAAGGCTTCGTTCAGCAGCGCCTCGTCCCAGGCGTGGACGAAGGTTTGCACCGCCAGGCGGTTGGCTGGCGGGGTGGCGATGATGGACAGGTCGCGCAGTCCGCTCATCGCCATGTTCAGCGTGCGCGGGATCGGCGTCGCGGTCAGCGTCAGCAGGTGCACGTTGGCGCGCAGCTTCTTCAGGCTTTCCTTTTGGCGCACGCCGAAACGCTGCTCTTCGTCGACGATGACCAGCCCGAGATCGGTGAATTTCACGTCCGGTTGCAGCAGGCGATGGGTGCCGACGATGACGTCGAGCTTTCCGTCGGCCAGCTTTTCGAGTTCCGCCGCAATCTCTTTCTTGCTCTTGAAGCGCGACAGCACTTCCACCCGCAGCGGCCAATCGGCGAAACGGTCGCGGAAGTTGCGATAGTGCTGCTCGGCCAGCAGCGTGGTGGGCACCAGCACCGCCACTTGTTTGCCGGCGCTGGCGGTTGCGAACGCGGCGCGCACGGCCACTTCGGTCTTGCCGAAGCCGACGTCGCCGCAGACCACCCGGTCCATCGGTTGCGAGGACGCCAGGTCGCGCAAGACCGCTTCGATGGCGGCGTGCTGGTCGGGCGTTTCCTCGAACGGGAAGGTGGCGGCGAACGGTTCGTACATCGCCCGGTCCACGTCGATGGCCAGGCCCCGCCGTGCCTGTCGTTTCGCCTGGATCTCCAGCAGCTCGGCGGCGACGTCGCGGACCTTGTCGGCGGCTTTTTTCTTCGCCTTCGCCCACTGCTCGCCACCCAGGTTATGCAGTGGCGCGGTGTCGGGGTTGGCGCCGGAGTAGCGGCTGATGCGGTCCAGCTGCGCCACCGGCACGTACAGGCGATCGCCCTTGGCGTATTCGATGTCGAGGAATTCGCCGGGCATGCCGCCGACGTCCATCGCCACCAGCCCGCGATAGCGGCCCACGCCATGGTCTTCGTGGACGATGGGCGCACCCAGGGTGAGTTCGCCCAGGTCGCGGATGATCGCTTCCGGCTCGCGACCGGCGCGTTTGCGGCGACGCGGTGAGGCGGCGCGTTCGGGGAACAGCTGGCGCTCGGTGAGGACGCAGAGCGCAGGCGCGTCCAGCGCGAAGCCGTCGTCGAAGGGGGCGACGGAGATGGCAAATGTCGCGCTGTCATTCCCGCGAAAGCGGGAATCTTCCAAGCCGTCATTCCCGCCTTCGCGGGAATGACGAGCAAGGGCGAAAGCAGCCCAGCTCTCAAACACTTCAGGCTGCAGTCCCGCCGCCTGCAGTACTTCCAGCAGTGCTTCGCGGCGGCCGGCGGAGTCGGTGGCGATCAGTACCCGGCCCGGGTAGCTGCGCAGGAAATCGCGCATGGCCTGGCCGGGAGGCTGATCCTTCGCCACCAGCGGCAGCGCGGGCGCGGGCTGTACCGGCAGGGCGCGCGCATCGCCGTGGCGCGGATGCGCCGCGCCGCAGACCTCGATGCGGTCGCCGCGATTGAGCACTTCACGCAGCGCATCCGGCGCCAGCCACAGGTCGGTGGGCGGCAGCAGCGGGCGTTCCACGTCGTGGCGCAGTTGTTCGTAGCGTTGGCCGGTGTGCGCCCAGGCGCTGTCGGCGGCCTCCAATGCGCCGTCGCACAGCAGCGGCAGCGCGTCGGGCGCAAGGTAGTCGAACAGCGTTTCGGTGCTGCTGCCTGCGCCACGGCGTGGCGCGAAGAACAGCGGCAGGTAGTACTCGATGCCGGCCGGTGCCAGCCCGGCTTTCAGGTCCTGCACCAGTGCGCTGCGGCGCGTGTCGATGTCGAAGCGCTCGCGCAGCGCATCCAATGCGCGCTGCACGTTGGCATCGTCCAGCGGAACCTCGCGCCCCGGCAGCAGTTCGATGGACTGGATCTTCTCCAGCGACCGCTGGCTCTCCGGATCGAAGGCGCGGATGCTGTCGATCTCGTCGTCCAGCAGTTCCAGCCGGAACGGCGCGTCGGCACCCATCGGATACACGTCCAGCAGCCCGCCACGCACGGCGAAATCGCCGGGGTCGTACACCTGCGGCACGTTGCGATAGCCGGCCGACTCCAGGCGCCGCTTCTCGGCGTCCATGTCCATCCGCTGGCCCACGCGCACGCTGAAGCGGTTGCCCAGCACGTGCGTGCGCGGGGCGAGGCGCTGCATCAGCGTGGTGACCGGCACCACCACGATCCCGCGGGCGAGTTCGGGCAGCCGGGCCAGCGTCGCCAACCGCTGGCTGACGATCTCCGGATGCGGGCTGAAGCGGTCGTAGGGCAGGGTTTCCCAGTCCGGGAAGCCCAGCACCGGCAAGGCGTCGCCGCCTGCGGCGAGCGTGCGCAGGTCGGATTCCAGCTGGTGTGCGGCGTGATTGTCGCGCGCGATCGCCAGCACTGGCCCGGCGTGGCGCCGCGCGGCGGCAAGCAGGGCGCAGGCCAGCGCGGTGGTGGAGGCCGGCTGGCGCCAGTAGGCGCGGGTCTGGCCGGCGCGCGGCAACGGGATATCGAAAGACAGGGCGGAATCAGGCATCGAAAAGAACACCGGCGCCGGACGCGGCGCGCCAGCGCTTCAAGGGTCGGATTGAGGCGTGCAGTTTACCGGCTGGCGGATAACGGCATCGACGGCAACGGCGGGTGTCTGGGTTTGGGCGGTGGAATATCCAGCACCACGCGCACCAGGCCGGCTTCGCCGGTGGCTTCGCGGTGGAAGCCCAGCGACTGCGCCAACGCCTGCATCGGCAGGTTGCTTTCCAGCACGTCGCCGTACACGCGTTGCACCTTGCGCCCCTTGGCCCAGCGCACCAGCCGCCGCATCAGGTGGCGACCCAGGCCCATGCCGTTGACGTAGTGGCTGACCAGAATGGCGAATTCGGCGTCCTTGCCGTTGTTGTCGATGCAGATGCGCGCCACTGCGCCGACCAGCGCTTCGCCTGGCGGCAGCGGCTCGGCAGCCACCAGCGCGAAGTCGCGGCGCGGGTCGGGCCGGGTCAGCACGTCGGCCTGCTGCGCGCTCAGCTCTTTCATCGGATGCAGGAAGCGCTGGCGGATTTCGCCGGGTTCCAGCAGGGTGAAGGATGCCTGCATCGGGCCGGCATCTTCCGGCCGGATGGGGCGGATCAGGATGTCGCGCCCGTTGGCGAGGCGGATATGTTCGTGCCACGGGGGCATGCGGTTGCGGGCGGCCATGGCTGCATCATCGCGTGGACGGGGTTAAGAAAATGAATGCTGCGTGTCTGCCGCACCATGAACCCATTCCGGTGCCGGTTCAATGTGCCGAAAGACCCTTGCCGCGCAAGCGCGACAGCAGCGTCAGCGCGCCCAGCAGCAGGGTGCCGGCCACGATTCCGAAGGCGCCGTTGAGCAGGCTTCCCCACAGCCAGGCCAGTGAGCCTTGCGTCCACGCGCTGATGGCATGATGCAGCGGCGGCAGGCCATGCACCAGAATGCCGCCGCCGACCAGGAACATGGCGGCGGTGCCGGCCACCGACAGGAACTTCATCAGCCGTGGGGCGAAGGCAAGAATCGCGCGGCCCAGCGCGGCGCGCGCGCGACCGGCGCCCTCGCGCGCCAGGTGCAGGCCGATGTCGTCGAGCTTGACGATGCCGCCGACCAGTCCATACACGCCCAGCGTCATCAGCAAGGCGATGGCGACCAGCACGCCGAGCTGGGTCAGCAGCGGTTGCGACGCCACGGTGCCCAGCGAGATCACGATGATTTCGGCAGACAGCACGAAATCGGTGCGAATTGCGCCCTTGATCTTGCCCTGCTCGAAGGCCAGCAGGTCCACGGAGGCGTCGCTGACGGCGTGCGCCAGTTCGACGTGGTGCTGGGTGTCTTCCTGTGCGTGCAGGAGCTTGTGCGCCAGTTTCTCCACGCCTTCAAAGCACAGGTAGCCGCCGCCGATCATCAACAACGGCAGGATCAGCGGGACGCCGATGCCGCGCGATGTCAGCCACGCCTCCAGCGCCGCAATGGCCAACGCGGCCGGCACCAGGATGGCCTTGTTGACCAGTGACCCCTTGGCCACGGCCCAGACCACCGGCAATTCGCGCTCGGCGCGGATGCCGCTGACCTGCTGCGCATTCAAGGCCAGGTCGTCGCCCAGCACGCCGGCGGTCTTGCCGCTGGCCACCTTGGTCATCGCCGAAATATCGTCCAGCAGGCTGGCGATGTCGTCGAACAGGGCGAAAAAGCTGGAGGGCATGGCTGGTATGTTGGAGAAGGGCGCAGGATTCTCGCACAGGAGGCGTGTCGCCCATCGGTTCAGGCGGGCTGGCGCAGCCACTCCACCCGTGCGCTGGCGCCGCTCTCGCCCAGCGCGCGGCGCAGGGCGTCCAGCGTGGGCTGCATCGCGGCATCGAACTGCCACGGGGCGTTCAGCAGCAGCATGCCGCTGCCGTTCATGCGCAGCGGCGAATCGTCGGCGCGCACCAGCAGTTCCAGCAGCAGCGCGGATTTCGCCGGCAGCTTGGCGGCGGCGCGCCGGAACGGATGCAGGACGCGGCCCTGCTTGATGGGATACCAGAGCGCGAACATCCCCTGCGGCCAGCGCGCCAGCCCTTCGCGCAGGCTGGCAAGGGCGGTGTCGAATTCGTCCAACTGCGCCTCATAGGGCGGGTCGATCAGCACCAGCCCGCGCGCGAATTTGGTATCGCCCTGCCTGGGCGGCAGCAGCGCCTTGATTGCCGCATAGCCGTCGCGCTGGTGTACCGCCACCCGCGCGTCGCCGGCAACATTGGCTTTCAGCGCAGCGGCTTCTTCCGGCAGCAACTCGCAGGCAGCGATGCGATCCTGCGCGCGCAGCGCATGCGCCAGCAGCCAGGGCGAGCCCGGATAAGTGTGGGCGCCGTGCACTTGGCGACAGGCGCGCACGGCGGCCAGATAGCGTTGCAGCAGGGCATCCTTGGGTGTTTCGGCTTGCAGGCGGGCGATGCCGTCCTGCGCTTCGCCGGTTTTCTGCGCCGATTCGCCGTCCAGCCGGTACAGGCCGCGCCCGCCGTGGGTGTCCAGCGCGAAGCAGGGCGCTGGCTTGGCGGTCAGGGTGTCGCACAGCGCCAGCAGGACGACGTGCTTGAGCACATCCGCGTGGTTGCCGGCATGGAACGCGTGGCGGTAATTCATCGCCGCATTGTCGCATTGCACTGGACTTCACACTGGCCACTCAAAGCGGGGCACGCAGTCGGCTAGGATGCCGGCCATGCCCACCATCCTGCTGGCCGAAGACGAAAGTGCCATCGCCGAAACCGTGCTGTATGCGCTGCGCGCCGACGGTTACGCGGTCGAGCACGTGTTGCTGGGCGGGGCCGTGTTGCCGCGCCTGGCGCGTGGCGGCATCGATCTGGTGATTCTGGATGTGGGTCTGCCGGATTGCAGCGGCTTCGAGGTGTGCCGGGAGTTGCGCGCGGTCAGTGCGGTGCCGGTGGTCTTCCTGACCGCGCGCAGCGACGAGATCGACCGCGTGCTGGGGCTGGAACTGGGCGCTGACGACTACATGGCGAAGCCGTTCTCGCTGCGCGAACTGGTGGCGCGGGTGCGCGCGCGCCTGCGCCGGCACGAGGGCGGGCAGGCGCAGCGCAAGGGGCGCTTCGAGGTGGATGCGGCGGCCTGCCGCATTTCCTATGCCGGGCATGCGCTGGACATGACCCGTTACGAGCATGCATTGCTGACCGAGCTGCTACGCCGGCCGGGTGCGATTCTCAGCCGCGCGCAGCTGCTGGACCGGGTTTGGCAGGCTGCGCTGGAGTCCGGCGAGCGCACCGTGGACACCCATGTGAAGACGCTGCGCGCCAAGCTGCGCGCTGTGACCCCGGAGCGCGACCCGATCCGCACCCATCGCGGGCTGGGCTATTCCATCGACGTGGATTGAATCGGCTTGAAGATCGCGCTGCGCGTGCTGTTGGGGTATTTCCTGATCGTGGCTCTGGCCGCGTTGCTGCTGGGCAACGTGTTCGTGCAGCAGGTCAAGCCCGGGGTGCGGCAATCGATGGAAGACACGCTGGCCGATACCGCCAACGTGCTGGCGGAACTGGCCAGCGACGACCTGCTGGCCGGGCACATGGCCGATGGCCGGTTTGCCGAGCGGATGCGGGCAATGCCGCAACGCGAGCTGGGCGCGCGGATCTGGGGCGAAACCAAGCATCACGCCAGCTACCGGATCACCGTGACTGACGCGCGCGGGATCGTCCTCTACGATTCGGCGGGCCGCGACGTGGGGCGCGACAATTCGCACTGGAATGATGTCTATCGGACCCTGCGCGGGCAGTACGGCGCACGCTCCACCCGCGATGATCCGGCGGATGACGCCAGCACGGTGATGTATGTAGCCGCGCCCATCTTTGACAAGCGCGATGGCGATGCAAAGGGGCGCATCGCCGGCGTGCTCACCGTGTCCAAGCCGAACCGCAGCATCCAGCCGTTCATCGCGCGCAGCCAGCAGGTGATCCTGCGTTGGGGCGCGGTGCTGTTGGGCAGCGCGTTGCTGGTCGGCTTGCTGATGGCGTGGTGGCTGTCGCGGCAGCTGGCCGCCCTGCGCCGCTATGCCGATGCGGTAAGCGCTGGCGAACGCGCCAGCCTGCCGGCCGCTGCGGGCGAGTTTGCCGATTTGGGGCGCGCGCTGGAGAGCATGCGCGCGCAGCTGGAGGGCAAACAGTATGTCGAGCATTACGTGCATACCCTGACCCACGAGCTGAAGAGCCCGTTGGCGGCCATTCGCGGCGCCGCCGAGCTGCTCGAAGGGCCGCTGCCGGAGCCAGATCGGCAGCGTTTCGTGGCCCATGTCGGCGCGCAGAGCCGGCGCATGGCGGACCTGGTGGATCGGCTGCTGGAGCTGGCGGCACTGGAACACCGGCAGCACATCGCGCATGTCGAACGGGTGGAGCTGCAGCCGCTTCTGGAGGCCGCGGCGGAGGATGCAGCGCCGCGCGCGCAGGCGGCGCAGGTGGCGCTGCGTGTGCGGCCGGCCGCCGGCTTGCCGCCGCTGCCGGGCGATCCTTTCCTGCTGCGGCAACTGCTGGCCAACCTGCTGGACAACGCGATCGCGTTTTCCGAGCGGGGCGCCGAGGTGGAACTGCGTGCCGGATGCGAGGATGGGCGCGCATGGGTCGAAGTGGCCGATCGCGGGTCGGGCGTGCCCGCGTTCGCGCTGGCGCGCGTGTTCGAGCGCTTCTATTCGCTGCCGCGTCCGCGCGGAGGTTTGCGCAGCAGCGGCCTTGGCCTGAACTTCGTGGCCGAAATCGCCAAGCTGCATGGCGGCACGGTGCGGCTGGACAATCGTGCCGGCGGTGGTGCCGTGGCCCGGGTCGAGCTTCCTGCCAGTTGAGCACTTCACCCACGCTTCACCGTCGCCCCATCGTGACCTCAACCGCGCGCAGCAACCTGTCCGCACGATTCGGACAGGAGCACGGCGATGCGATTGGCGTTCAAGGCTGCGTTGATGGCGATGCTGACATTGGCGATTTTGATCCCGCTGCAGATGATTCGCGGCACCATTCACGAGCGGCAGCAATACCGCGAGGCGGCGGTGCGCGAGATTGGTGCCAGTTTTGGTGGGCGCCAGGTGTTGGCGGGGCCGGTACTGGTGGTGCCGTATGAAGAGCGCGTGGTTGAGACCGAGGGTGACGAGAACGGCGCGCGCAAGACGGTGCGCAGGAAATCCGGGCAGTGGACGTTCTTCCCCGACACCCTGGCCATCGACGGCACGTTGAAGCCGGATGTGCGCCGGCGCGGGCTGCATCAGGTGCGCGTGTATGAATGGGACGGCCAGGCGGTGGCGCGGTTCGACGTGCAGCTGCCGAGTGAGGAGGGCAACGTGCAGCGCACCATCGGGCAGCCGTGGCTGAGCCTGGGGATCGCCGATGTCGGCGGCATGCGCGGCGCGCCGCAGCTGACCGTCAACGGCGTGGCGGTGAAGGTCGAGCAGGGCATCGGCCATGCCGATGGCCCGGGCGTGCATGCGCGGCTGGCGGTGCCGGCGGCTGGCGCGCGGCTGCGTCTGGATGCGCGCGCCGCGCTGCAGCTGCGCGGTACGGAAACCTTCGCGATGGTGCCGCTGGGTGCCAACAACGATCTGCGCCTGCAGTCCTCATGGCCGCATCCGAAATTCGACGGAAAATCACCGCAGCAGGACATCGACGCCCGCGGATTCCATGCGCGCTGGCAGATCGCCGCGGTGGGAAGCAATGCCCAGCGCCGCTACTTGCAAACCCCCGTGCTGGCCCCGGGGCAGCAACTCGCCGAGTCGGCGGAGCAGGCGCTGGAGCGCGGAATGCCGTGGGCGGCGCCGGGCGATGCGGTCAGCGTGTCGCTGATCGACCCGGTCAATCCGTACCTGCAGGCGGACCGCGCCACCAAATACGGGCTGCTGTTCGTGCTGCTGACCTTCGTCGGCTTCTTCATGTTCGAGCTGATCAAGCAGGTGCGCGTGCACCCGATCCAGTACTTGCTGGTGGGCATGGCCATCGCGATTTTCTTCCTGTTGCTGGTCAGCCTGTCGGAGCACATCGCTTTCGGCCTGTCCTATCTGCTGGCGGCGCTGGCCTGCATCGGCCTGATCGGCGTCTATCTGGCGGCCGTGTTGCGCAGTACCGCCCGCGGCCTGGGCTTCGCCGCCATGCTGGGCACGCTGTACGCCGCGCTGTATGGCCTGTTGCTGTCGGAAGACAACGCGCTGGCGCTGGGCGCCGGCCTGCTGTTCGTGATTCTTGCCGCGATCATGTTGATCACCCGCAAGGTGGATTGGTACCAGGTCGCCATGCACCAGCCGGGCGCGGCGGACGGCGCGCGTTCTTGACCGAGACGGCGGGCAGAACGTGCATCGCGTCACGCCCGGTCGGGTAAAGGTGGCCGGGCATGACCGATGGCCCACGGCAGCGGGGCATGGCGCTCCTAGACTCGGGTATTCGATACCTGCATGGGGAATGCAATGAAACGAGGATTGCTGCTGACTGCGCTGTTGGCCGTGGGGATGGCGGGCGCACACGGGGTGGCCGCGCAAGAACGGGTCGACCTGGACATGACCGGGCGCATCCGCGCGGAAGCCTTCAACCATTCGCAGGTCATGGCAACCCTGGGCGAACTGACCGAAGGCATCGGTCCGCGGCTGACCAATTCGCCGTCGATGGCCAAGGCCAACGGCTGGGCGCGCGGCAAGCTCACCGGCTGGGGGCTGGCGAATGCACACGACGAGAGCATCGGCGTCTTTGGTCGCGGCTGGGAATTCACCGGCGCCAGCGCCGAGTTGGTGTCGCCGCGCGGCTTTCCGTTGCACGTGATTCCGTTGGCCTGGACGCCGGCCACGCCGGGCTTGGTGGAAGGCGAGGTCATCGCCGCCAAGCTCGAATCCAAGGCGGACCTGGAAAAATTCCGGGGCAAGCTGCGCGGCAAGATCCTGCTGGTCAGCGACGCGCGTCCGTATAAATTCGGCGAGAAGGCCGACTCCAGCCGTTATTCGGAGCAGGAACTGTCCGACCTGGTCGGCGTGGACGTACCGGCCGATCGCGACGGGCGTTCGCGCGACGAGATGATGAAGCGCTACCTTGCCCGGATGGCCTTCGGCCCGACACTCAACCAGTTTTTGGTGGATGAGGGCGTGCTGGCCACGGTCAGCATGAGCCGTTGGGACAACGGCATCCTGGTGCTGGGCGGTGGCGGGTCGCGCAAGGCCGGCGAGTCGGTCGGCGTGCCGGCGGTGGTGATGGGCGCCGAACACTACAACACGCTGCTGCGTGCGCTGGATCGCAAGGAAACGCCGCGGATGAAGCTCGATGTCGCCGCGCGCTTCACCGATGACGCCGACCAGCCCGGCTACAACACGATTGCGGAAATCCCCGGCAGCGGCCCGCATCGCGACGAGATCGTGATGCTGGGCGCGCACATGGATTCCTGGCATGCCGGCGCCGGCGCGTCCGACAACGGCGCCGGCGTGGCCGTGGTGATGGAAGCGGTGCGCATCCTCAAGGCGGTTGGCGCCAAGCCGGACCGCACCATCCGCGTGGCGTTGTGGAGCGGCGAAGAGCAGGGCCTGATCGGTTCGGCGAAATACGTCGAGGAGCATTTCGGCCATTACCCGGAACCGACCGACCCGGACGAGAAGGCGATCCCGGCGTTCTTCCGGCAAAGCAAGGGCGCGCTGGTGCGGGGCAAGGAATACGGCAAGCTGGCCGCGTACTTCAACCTGGACAACGGCAGCGGCAAGATCCGCGGCATCTACGCCCAGGAGAACATGGCGGTGGCGCCGATCTTCGAGGAATGGATGAAGCCGTGGCATGACGTGGGCGCGACCATCGTGACCCAGCGCAACACCGGCAGCACCGACCACATCAGTTTCGATGCGGTTGGCCTGCCGGGCTTCCAGTTCGTGCAGGACGGGCTGGACTACTTCACCAATGTCCACCACACCGACCTGGATACCTACGACCACGCATCGGCGCAGGACCTGAAGCAGGCGTCGGCGATCATGGCCTCGTTCGTGTACAACGCCGCCATGCGCCCGGCCATGCTGCCGCGCAAGCCGTTGGCGCACTGAAGCGCCGTGATGTCGTGATTGGAGACGGGCTGGCGTTCGCGCCGGCCCGTTTCTGTTGGTGCCTCATTCGCCGGCCAATTGCAGCTGCAGGCCCAGTCCAAGCATGTCTTCCGGCTCGGCTTGCAGGTCGGCGCGCAGCAGCGGGCGCGATTGCAGCCAGTGGCGTTCCACCTGCAGACACAACGTTTCCCCATTGGCCTGCAGGTGCATGTCGGGAACCGGCTGGTTGCTTCGCGAACGATGCAGCAGCACGGCCAGCCGCAGCAGTGCGGCGCTGTGGCGGGCATTGGCCTGCAACCGGTCCGGGATCATCTCGAATGCCGATTTCGGCACGCTGCGGCGATGGCTGCGCACCAGTGCGGCCAGGAAGCTTTGCCCCTGCCGCGAGAAGCCGGCGATGTCGGAATTCTGCAGGACGTAGGCGCCGTGGGTGTGATAGCCGCTGTGCGCGATGGCCAGCCCGAGTTCGTGCAGGCGCGCGGCGCGCGACAGCATCGCGCGGTCGTCGGCGCTCAGCGACCAGGCGTCTGCCACCTGATCGAACAGCTGCATCGCGCTGGCATTGACCCGCTCTGCCTGCGCCACATCGACGCCGTAACGCTGCATCAGCGCGGCCACCGACACATCGCGCGGGTCGTCGGCGCCGCCGCGGCCCAGCAGGTCGTACAGCACGCCCTCGCGCAGGGCGGCCTTGCTGACCTGCAGGCGGGTCAGGTCAAGCGCGGAAAACACCGCCTCCAGCACCAGTACGCCACCCGCGATGATCGGGCGGCGCTCGTCGGTGAGACCGGGCAGGCTGATGGCCTCGATCCTTCCGCAGGCCAGCATGCGGTCGCGGATCTCGGCCAGTGCCTCGCGGGTAATCGCGCCCTTGGTCAGCTTCAGCGACGCGCATATGTTGCCGATCGCCTTGTGGGTTCCGGATGTGCCGATGGCCTCGTCCCACCCCAATGCGCGGTAGGTGGCGGCGAATTGCTGCAGCTGCGCGGTGATTTCGGTCAGCGCCGTGTTCCAGCGCTTGCGGGTGAGCTTGCCGCCGGCGAAGAAGCGGCGCGTGCTGGCGATGCAGCCGACCTGCAGGCTCTCGCGCTCCAATGGCGTGAAGCCGCGGCCGATGATGCATTCGGTGGAGCCGCCGCCGATGTCGATGACCAGTCGCTTCTGGTCGGGGTGCGGGGGTTGTTCGTGGGCCACGCCCAGATAGACCAGGCGGGCCTCCTCGCGCCCCGAGATCACGTCGATGGCGTGCCCCAGCGCCGCCTCGGCAGGCACCAGGAAGGATTCAGGCGCGCGCAGCTGGCGCACCGTATTGGTGGCGACGGCGCGCACGTGTTCCGGCGGAATGTCCGCGATGCGCTGGCCGAAGCGCGCAAGGCAATCCAATGCGCGGCCGCGTACCTCCGGCGCCAGCCCGCCCAGCGCGTTCAGGCCCTCGGCCATGCGCACGGTTTCACGCAGCCGGTCCACCACCCGCAGCTGGCCCAGCACGGACTGCGCGACCACGATGTGGAAGCTGTTCGAGCCCAGGTCCAGCGCGGCCAGCAAGTCGCCTTCGCGCAGCGTCGTGGGGCTTCGGTTGGCGGGCGGATTCATGCGGGACGGCGCTGGGTACGGTTCATTCGGCATTATCCCTGATCGCGCGCCATGCTCAGATATACAGCCCTTCAAGCATGGACTGCTGCGCCGAAAACGGGGCTTCACCCTTGCCCGGCGTGCATTTCAGGTACTGGCCGTCGGCTTGCAGCTGCCAGGCGTTCTGGTTGTCGGCCAGATAGTTCAGCAGGCCTTCGCGATGGACGCGATGGGCGATCACCGGGTCCAGGATCGGGAATGCGGTTTCCACCCGGCGCAGCAGATTGCGTTCCAGCCAGTCGGCCGAGGAGCAGAACAACTCGGGCTGCCCGTCGTTGGCGAACCACCAGATGCGGTGATGTTCCAGGAAGCGGCCCACCACCGAGCGCACGCGGATATTGTCCGAAACGCCGGCAATGCCCGGGCGCAGCGCGCAGGCGCCACGCACGATCAGGTCGATCTCCGCGCCCGCCTGCGAGGCTTCGTACAGGGCGCGCATCACCTGCGGCTCGTTGAGCGCATTGATCTTGGCGATGATGCGTGCGTGCTTGCCGGCGCCGGCGTTGGCGGCTTCGCGCGCGATGCGCGTCAGCACGCCGTCATGCAGGGTGAACGGCGATTGCAGCAGGCGTCGCAGCTGCAGCGGTGCGGCGAGGCCCGACAGCTGCTGGAAGATCAGGTGCACGTCGTTGCCGATGTCGGCATTGGCGGTCATCAAGCTGAAATCGGTATAGGCGCGCGCGGTGCCGCTGTGGTAGTTGCCGGTGCCCAGGTGCACGTAGCGGCGCAGCGCGCTGCCCTCGCGGCGCACGATCAACAGCATCTTGGCGTGGGTCTTGTAGCCCACCACGCCGTACACCACCTGCACGCCGGCATCCTGCAGGCGGTCGGCCAGGCGCAGGTTGGCCTCCTCGTCGAAGCGCGCGCGCAGCTCCACCACCACGGTCACGTCCTTGCCGTTGCGCGCGGCCTGGACCAGGTGTTCGACGATGGGCGAGTTGTTGCCGGTGCGATACAGGGTTTGCTTGATCGCCAGCACGTCGGGATCGTGCGCGGCTTGGCGGATCAATTCCAGCACCGGCGCGAAGCTGTCGAACGGATGGTGCAGCAACACGTCGCCCTGCTGGATCAGGTCGAACATGGCCTCCTCGCCGTGCGGCAGGCGCGGCTGGAACGGGCGAAATTTCAGGTCCGGCCGCTTGACCAGGTCATACACCTGGATCACGCGGTTGAGGTTGACCGGGCCGTTGATCTTGTAGACCGCATTTTCCGCGAGGTCGAAGTTGGTCAGCAGCGCGTTGACCACATCCTGCGGACAGCGCTCGTCGATCTCCAGCCGCACTGCGCGCAGGTAGCCGCGCCCGATCAGCTCGTCGCGCAGCGCCAGTGCGAGGTTGTCCATGTCGTCCTCGTCGACGATCAACTCGGAGTTGCGGGTGACCCGGAACTGGTGCGCGCCGTTGACCTTCATGCCCGGGAACATCTCGTGCACGAACGCAGACAGCACCGTACTGAGGAACACGAAGTCGTGGAAGGCATCGCCATCGCCATCGGCATCGGGCAGGCGGATGATGCGCGGCAACGAGCGCGGCGCGCGCACGATGGCCAGGTGGCCCTCGCGACCGAACGCATCCTTGCCCTCCAGCAGCACCACCACGTTCAGCGATTTGTTGAGGATCTTCGGGAATGGGTGAACCGGATCCAGCCCCAGCGGCGACAGCACCGGCAGGATTTCGTTGAGGAAATAGGCGCGCAGCCACTCCGACTGCTCTTGCGTCCATTGCTCGCGCTGCAGCAAGCGGATGCCTTCGTCGGCCAGTGCCGGGCGCAGTTCGTCGTAGAAGCAGCGGTATTGCGCGTTCACCAATTCGGCCGCGCGATCATGGATGCGGCCCAACAGCACCGAAGGGTCCAGCCCGTCCATGCCGGCGGGCAAGTCCAGCTCCACGGCATGGCGCACCGCGCCGCCGCGGATTTCGAAGAATTCGTCGAGATTGGTGCAGGAAATGCACAGGTAGCGCAGCCGCTCCAGCAACGGCACCGACGCGTCCCGCGCTTGCGCAAGGACGCGAAAATTGAAGTCGAGCTGCGACAGTTCACGATTTGCGTACAGCGCCGGATCGCGCAGCGGGGATGGCGTGGTTTCTGCGTTCATGGCGAGAGGTCCGCGGGAGCATGTGGAGTGCGCGGGAGTACCCGGGCGGAATCGAAGCGACAGGCAAAGCGGCTGCCCTTGCCAACTTCGCTGGCGATGTCCAGTCGCGCGCCGTGCAGGCCAAGCACGTGCTTGACGATGGCAAGGCCCAGCCCGGTGCCGCCGGTGTCGCGCGAGCGGCTGGTGGAGACGCGGTAGAAGCGTTCGGTCAACCGTGGCAGATGCGTCGCCGGGATGCCGTGGCCAGAATCGCGCACGCTCAACGTGGCGCCGCCATCGGCATCATGGGTGAAGCAGACGCTGATGTCGCCGCCCTCTGGCGTGTAGCGCACCGCGTTGCTGACCAGATTGGAGAACGCGCTGTGCAGTTCCTTGCCTGCGCCCTGCAGGTCCACCTGCGCGGTGTCCTCGACGTGGATGCGATGCCGGCCCTGGCTGAGCGCTTCGGCTTCGCGGCGCAGGCTGGACAGCATCGGCGCCATCGCCACGGGTTCATCCGCCAGCGCGTCGCGCGCTTCCAGCCGCGACAGCGTGAGCAGGTCTTCCACCAGCCGGGTCATGCGCTGCGATTGACGACGCATTTCATCCAGCATCGGCGCCGTTTCCCGAACGTCGCCGTCATCCAGCATTTCCAGATACCCGTGGATCACCGTCAGCGGGGTGCGCAATTCGTGCGAGACGTTGGCCACGAAATCGCGGCGCATCTGCTCCAGGTGGGTGGTCTGGGTGATGTCGCGCGCGATCAGCAGCCACAGCTCCTCGGAATAGGGCAGCAGGCGCAGGCGCAGGCGCAGCGCGGGATTCGCAGGAGACGCGACATCGTTCATCGGCTCGGCATTGCGCCCGCTGGCCAGCCATTGCGCAACCGCCAGCGGTTGCAGGCTGCCGGCCAGCGATGCATTGCGGTGCGCCGGATGACGCAGGCCCAGCAACGGCGTGGCTGCCGCGTTGAACCACAGCACGCGCTGGCTGTTGCGTTCCACCACCACCACGGCGTCCGGCAGCACGTCGGCAGCGGCGCGATAGGCGCGCAGCATGGCCAGCAGGCGGCGCTTGCGCGTGCGCATCTCGGTCTGGCCGCGGAACAGCAGGCGATCCAGTTCATTCCACACGCCGCGTCCGTGTGCGGGCGCCAGGCGCCGACGCGAGGTCAGCCGGCGCAGGACGTCATGCAGCCTCCAGTAATGCCAGCCCACCACGGCCAGTGCCGCGACCGTCAGCGCCGACCATGGCTGCCCCACCATCAGCCCGAACACAAGCGCAGCCGCCAGCACCAGGGTGAGCTGGCCAAGCGTGCGGAACCAGGCGGTGCGTGCATCGGCTTGCATGCGTGGGGCGGGCCAAGGAGGAGGCGCGTTTCAGCGTAGCGCAAAACCTGCGGTACGCCGCACTCCGGGCGGTGGCGCGGCGTGCGTGGGGGCATTCAGCTCGCGGCGGAGAACCGGTAACCGGCGCCGCGTACGGTCTGCACCATCTCGTCCAGGTGATGCGGTTCCAGGCACTTGCGCAGGCGACGGATATGCACGTCCACGGTGCGCTCTTCCACATAGACGCTGCCGCCCCAGACGTGATCCAGCAGCTGCGTGCGGGTATAGACGCGCTCCGGGTGGGTCATGAAGAAATGCAGCAGCCGGTATTCGGTGGGCCCGACCTGCAGTGTCGTCGAATCGCCGTCGATCCCGGCAAACACGCGATGGGCAGCGCCATCGATGCGCAATGCGCCGATTTGCACGCTGCCGTCTTCGTCGTCCTCGCGCGAGCGCCGCAACACCGCGCGGATCCGCGCCAGCAGTTCGCGCGCGGAGAACGGTTTCACCACGTAGTCGTCCACGCCGGCTTCCAGCCCGCCGACGCGGTCGTTCTCTTCACCGCGCGCGGTCAACATGATGATCGGAATGTCGCGGGTCAAGGCTTCGCGCCGCCAGCGCCGGGCCAGCTCCAGGCCGCTGCTGCCGGGCAGCATCCAGTCCAGCAGGATCAGGTCGGGCACGCGCTCGGCGATTTGCGCCTGCGCCTGGCGCCCATCGCACGCCGGCATGGGCACGAAGTCGCCCTTGCGCAGCGCAAAGGCCAGCATGTCGCGGATAGCGGGCTCGTCTTCGACGATCAGGATGTGTTTTTGCATGTCATCGACAGGTCGCGCCACGGAAGCGGCGATTGCGTCATTACACGTCGATTGGGTGACAGTTTCGTGACTGTGTCAACGTTCGTCGTGCAGGCCGAGGCTGAGGCGGCCATTGGCCTCTTCGTCGTGCACGCCCTGGCGGCGCAGCTCCAGCACGGTGGGCGTGATGGCGGCAATGCGTGCATCGACACGGGCGCGGGCGTAGTAGTCCAGGTCCTCGCGCCGTTTCAGGTTGTTGAGCTGGACCAGTGCCTGCTCGGGCCGCCCTGACAGGTAGGCCGATTCGGCCCAGGCTTCGCCGGCGCGCACCGAGTCGCCGGCGATTTCGCAGGCGCGTGCATAGGCCTGCTGGAACGGCAGGTCGTTGCTGGCGTTGCCCAGCAACGGGCGCAGCACGGCCACGGCGCGCGTGCCAGCGTCGCGCGTATCGCGTTCGCCCAGCAGGCGCGCATAGGCCAGCGCCAGTGCGCGATGGGTGGGCATGCGGGTGAGCAGGGTTTCGAAACGGCGGTCGGCCTCGGCCACCCGGCCGGTGTGTGCCTCGGCCTCGCCGGTCGCGATCTGCACCCACAGGTTGTCGGGGTGCGCCTGTGCCAACGGCGCCAGTTCCTGCAGCGCTTCGGCATTCTGCCCCGCCTGCTGGTGGGCCAGCGCCAGCCCGTAGCGGCCGGCGGCGTCCAGCGGCTGCTTCGCCCGCATCTGCTGGTATTCGCGGATCGCCTGCGCGGGGGTGCTTGCGCTGAACACGCGCAGGCGTTCGCGCGCCCAGCTGAAATCGCCGCTGTCGCCCTGTCCCTGGCGGCTGTGGACACTGGTGGCGATTTGCAGGCCGGGCGGCAGCAGTGGATTGCTGCTGGGGGTAATGGCTGCGGTGCTGCCCAGCGCGGGCTCCAGCCTGGCGGCGCGCTCGCGCGCTTCGCTGATCCGGGCCAGGGTGAGCGGGTGCGTCTGCAGGTAGCCGGGGACGGCGCTGCGCTCGTCTCCCTGGTTCATCCGCACGGTGGATTGCAGGGTCTGGAAGAAATCCGCCATCGCCTCGGGGTCGTAGCCGGCATGGGCCATCAGCCGGATGCCGATGCGATCGGCCTCGGATTCGTTGTCGCGGGTGTAGTCGATCTGGCGTTGCTGCAGCAGTCCCAAGCCGGTCATCACCGCCGCCGACGAGGCGTCGCCGCTGGACGTGCCGCCGGCGTGCTGCGCGGCAATGATCGCGCCCAGCATGCCGAGCAGGATCGGCAGGCTGTCGCGCTGCGCTTTTTCGGCGCCTCGCAACACGTGCTGCTGGGTGACGTGGGAAATCTCATGCGCCAGTACGCCGGCCACTTCGTCCTCGCGGCTGGCCGCCAGCACCAGCCCGGAGTTGACCGCGACGTAGCCGCCGAGGGTGGCGAAGGCGTTGATCTGGCGTTCGCGCAGCAAAAAGAAGGTGAAGGGCTGTTGCGAGCGGCCGCTGGCCGACGCCAGACGCTGGCCCACGCCGTCCAGCCAGCCGTCCAGCAGCGGGTCATCCAGCACATAGCCTTCGTGGCGCAGCTGCGCCAGTACCATGGCGCCGTACTCGGCCTGCTTGGCCGGTGACAGGAGGTTGCCGGCAGACGAGCCAATGTCGGGCAAGCCGCGATCCTGGGCGATGGCGGCGCCGGTGCAAGCGGTCAGGGCAAGGGCAATGGCGGCGTTGAGCAGGAGGGGATTCATGCGGGCAGAATGGGCCTTGTAGGGCGACGTGGCGTGAATGGGGCTTGAGCGGCTGGAAAAATACGGGTACAGCCCCATATTCGACCAGCATTCCATCATTACGTTCAGGAGCCTACCGTGAGCGACACCGCCCAGCCCGTCATCACCCTCTACAGCACCGCCACATGCTCCTATTGCGTGATGGCCAAGAACTTCCTGAAAAGCAAGGGCCAGACGTGGACCGAAGTACGCATCGACACCGACCCCGCCGCGCGCGAAAAAATGATGGCGCTCACCAAGCGCACCAGCGTGCCGCAGATTTTCATCGGCGACGTCCACGTGGGCGGCTACGACGACCTGATGGCCCTGCATCGCGCCGGCAAGCTTGAACCCTTGCTGGAAGGGGCATCGGCATGAGCAATGAACAGGATCGCCTCAAGGAATTCACCGAATTCCGCCAGCGCATGAACAAGCGCATCCTGGACGAGCCAAACCAGGTCGTGCGGCGGTTCTTTGCGCTGGATACGCAGACCTATCAGGCCGGTGCGCTGGACGTGAAGACCAAGGAGTTGATGGGGCTGACGGCTTCGATGGTGCTGCGTTGCGATGACTGCATCAGCTACCACGTGGCCCAGTGCAAGGAGGCCGGCGTGACCCGCGAGGAGATGTTCGAGGCGTTTTCGGTCGGGCTGGTGGTGGGTGGCTCCATCGTCATCCCGCACCTGCGCCGCGCGGTGGATTTTCTGGATCGGCTGGAACAGGGCGAGGCCGAAGCGCCGGCCACCCACGACCATGGCTGAAGGTCGGCGGACATACGCCGTCGCACGGCATCTGCGATAATCGCGGGCTAATTGCCCCCACCCCGGCATCGCGCGGCGCGCGGCGCCGGCCTGTCTGGAAACTTGAAAATGACAACGATCACGGTCATCCGCGGCGACGGTATCGGCCCGGAAATCATGGATGCTGCCCTGTATGTGCTCGATGCCATGCAGCTTGGCCTGACCTACGACTACGCCGACGCCGGCATGGCGGCGCTGGAGAAGCACGGCGAATTGCTGCCGGCGGCGACCATGGAGTCGATCCGCAAGAACAGGATCGCGCTGAAGTCGCCGCTGACCACGCCGGTGGGCGGCGGGTTCAGCTCGATCAACGTCGAGTTGCGCAAGCGCTTCGACCTGTACGCCAACGTGCGCCCGGCCAAGAGCTTCCCCAATACCAAGTCGCGCTTCCCCAGCGGCGTGGATCTGATCACCGTGCGCGAAAACACCGAGGGTGCCTACATCGGTGAAGGCCAGGAAGTCTCGGCCGACGGCGAGACCGCGGTGCTGACCCAGAAGGTCACCCGCAAGGGCTCCGAGCGCATCGTGCGCTATGCCTTCGAACTGGCGCGCAAGACCGGCCGCAGGAAGATCACCGTGGTGCACAAGGCCAACATCCTGAAGTCCACCTCGGGGCTGTTCCTGAAGACCGCGCGCGAAGTGGCCGCGCAGTACCCGGACATCGAGTGCAACGAAATGATCGTGGACAACACCTGCATGCAGCTGGTGATGCGTCCCGAGCAATTCGACATCATCGTGACCACCAACCTGTTCGGCGACATCATTTCCGACCTGTGTGCCGGCCTGGTGGGCGGCTTGGGCCTGGCGCCGGGTGCGAACATCGGTCACGACGTGGCGATCTTCGAAGCGGTGCACGGCTCCGCGCCGGATATCGCCGGCAATGGCATTGCAAACCCGTGCGCGCTGCTGCTGGGTGCGGTGCAGATGCTCGACCACCTGGGTCAGCCCGAGAAGGCGGCCAAGCTGCGCGATGCCATCATCGCCACGCTGGAAGCCAAGGACAGCCTGACGCCCGATCTGGGCGGCGAAGGCAACACGATGTCGTTTGCCAGGGCGATCGCGTCGCGGGTTTGAACGATGCGTCGGGGGCGGGGCTGGTTCTCGCGCCCCGTCGAGTCGAAAAAAAGGGCACCGCGAGGTGCCCTTTTCCGTGCCCGGGCAATGCCGGTCAGTTGCGCGATTGCAGCTTGCTGAGCAGGCGCAGGATTTCCAGATACAGCCAGACCAGCGTGACCAGCAGGCCGAACGCGGCGTACCACTCCATGTACTTCGGCGCGCCGTGCTCGACGCCCTGTTCGATGAAGTCGAAATCCAGCACCAGGTTCAGTGCGGCCACGATCACCACGCCCACGCTGAACAGGATGCCGATGGTGCTGGAGCCATTGATGAAGCTCATCCCGCCGAAGCCGAAGAATTGCAGGGCCATTTGCGCCAGGTACAGCAGCGCGATGCCGCCGGTGGCTGCCACCACGCCCAGCTTGAAGTTCTCGGTGGCCTTGATCAGGCCGCTGCGATAAGCCAGCAGCAGGGCGCCCAGGGTGCCGAAGGTGAGGCCGACCGCCTGCACCACGATGCCGGGGAAGCGCAGCTCGAACATGCCCGATGCCGCGCCGAGGAACATGCCTTCAAGGACGGCATACAGTGGTGCGGTGTAAGGCGACCAGGTCTTCTTGAAGATGGTGACCATGGCCACGATGAAGCCGCCAATCGCGCCGCCCCACACGTAGGGCATGATCGCGCCGGGGTTGCCTGCGGCCATGGCCGAGGTGAATTGCGCCCAGCTGAACAGCGCGCCGGCCAGGGTCAGCACCAGCAGCAGCGCCGTTTTGTTGACGGTGCCGTTGAGCGTCATCGCATCGGCGTTGCCGCGCACCAGGGTGCCGCTGCCGAGGTCGAGGAAGGTGTTTTCGGAAAGTGCGGGGTTGCCGCTGCGCATGGCGTCGATCCTGTCGCGATCCGGCGAAATGCCGTCCCGCAAGGATAGCCCGGCACGCGGGCCGCGTCACCGCCAAGCTGGACTGGTGCGAAAGGCGGGACTCGAACCCGCACGCCTTGCGGCACTGGAACCTAAATCCAGGGCGTCTGCCAATTCCGCCACTTTCGCGCGCATGCATTGTATGCGCGCGCGCACTTGCATGGCACCGCTGGCTGCGACAATGATCGGATTCGCTGCTGCGCCGGTGGTTGCATGTCGGCTGGCACAGCATGACCTTAGTCAGGAATGGGGGGAGCCGGGATGAAGGGACACCAACGCCAGTTGACCATGCGCTTCCTCGCCGAGCCTGCCGACGTCAATTTCGGGGGCAAGGTGCATGGCGGGCAGGTCATGAAGTGGATCGACCAGGCCGGCTATGCCGCGGCAGTCGGCTGGAGCGGGCACTACAGCGTGACCGTGGCGGTGGGCGGCATTCGCTTCGTCGCGCCGATTCGCATCGGGGATCTGGTCAGCGTGGAAGCCATGCTGATCCATACCGGCAACACGTCGATGCATTTTGCGGTGGATGTGCGCGCCCGCGATCCGCGCGAGGACGAAGCCGAGGCCCGCCTGTGCACCCATTGCGTGATCGTGTTCGTGGCGATGGATGCCCCGGAGGGGGCGCCGGTGGTCGTGCCGGCATGGGAGCCACGCAACGACGAAGATCGTCGGTTGACCGAATACGCCATGCAGGTGATGGCGCTGGGCAAGGGCGTGGAGCAGACCGTGGCGCGCTATCGGCAGGCGACGGACGCGGCGCGAAAACAATGACGCCGCCCACGGGCGGCGTTCATGCGGCAGGTTGTGGCGACCTCAGCTGCCAGCGGCCAAACGCCGCGCTTCCAGGTATTTCTGCGACCAGTAGCCGCTGGTGAGGCTGGATACGGTGACATCGCGGCCAGTGCGCGGTGCGTGCAGGAACTGCCCGTTGCCGATATAGATGCCGACGTGATCCACGTGCCCGCGGCGGCCGAAGAACACCAGATCGCCTTCGGTCAGCGCCTCGCGGCTGTCCACCCGGGTGCCTTCGTTGGCCATCGAGCGGGACACGCGTGGCAGGTCGATGCCGATGGTGCGGAACACGTAACCGACCAGGCCGCTGCAGTCGAAGCCGTTCTCCGGCGAACTGCCGCCCCAGCGGTAGGGCGTGCCCAACAGGGCGAACGCGCGCTGCAGGACGGTCTTCACCACGGACGAACTGCCGGGGGCGTCCTTGGCCTGCTGCAGGGCTTCAAGCTGGGCCGCCAGCGGCGCGGTGTCGGGAGTGGCGATCGATGCGGGGGCTGGCAACGTCACGCTGGCAGCTGCGGTGACGGTTGCGGACGGTGCTGCCTCGGGCTTTGCGGCCGGCGGATTCATGGCCAGTGCCGGCAGGCTGCAGGCAGCCAGCGCCAGGACGAGGAAGATCCGGAATCCGCTGCGAACGCGCAGTGCGGAATGGCCGTGGGGCAGGTTCGCTGTCTTCACGCGGTCATCACGATGCCAAAACAGGGGCGACTATGCCCCGGATGGCCGGTTGAAGGGTTCAAAAAACGTTAGGGCGGCCAACATGAATGGGGAGAACGGCGGCGGATGCCTGTTCATGTTTGTGAAATCGGGCGGGATAGGCTGCCCTGGATCACAGCAGCAGCCGCCGCGCGCCGCTGTAGTGCTGCTTCCACCAGTGGCCGTCCAGCCGGTCCAGGCGCACGGTTCCTCCCGTGCTTGGCGCGTGGACAAAGCGGCCTTCGCCCACGTAGATGCCGACGTGACTGACCGTGCCGTCATTGCCGAAAAACACCAGGTCACCGCCGGCCAGCTTGTCGGGCCGGATACGTGGCCCTTCCATGGCCGCCAATTCATGGGTGGTGCGCGGCAGGCGCAGGTTCAACATGTCGCGGAACACGTAACCCACCAGCCCGCTGCAGTCGAAGCCGCCTTCCGGGGTGTTGCCGCCATAACGGTAGGGCGTGCCCACCAGGCTGATGGCGCGCATCAGCACGGCATTGGCGCGCACCGGATCGGCCGGCGCCAGCACCGGCCAGTCATGCCCGGGAACGCTGCGCGGTGGCGGCTGGCGGGCGACATTGCCGCCTCCGCAGCCGGCGAGTGCGGCCACCAATGGCGCTAGCAGGGCATAGCGTCGATAATGCGCGCCCGGTCGCTGGTTGCAGTCGGCTGGTTTCATCATCGCGCAGTGTTGCCGGATCCGCATGCGGCGGCAAGCGCCCAACCGAAAGCAGGCATGTCATGAAGATCGAAAAAGACCGCGTTGTTCGCTTCCACTACGCCGTGGCCGAAGCCGGCAAGGAGGCGCTGGAGAACTCGAAAGACGTTGGCGAGCCACTGACCATCCTGTTCGGGCGCGGCCAGATCATCCCCGGTCTGGAGAACGCGATGGACGGCCATGAAGCCGGCGACACCTTCAAGGCGGCGGTGACTGCTGCCGAGGCCTATGGCGAACGCCGCGAAGGCCTGACCCAGCGCATCCCCAAGAAGCATTTCGGGGAACAGAAGCTGTCCCCCGGCATGCAGGTCGTGCTGAACACCAACTTCGGCCCGCGCGCAGTCACCGTTGAAAAGGTGGGCATGAGCGTGGTGGACGTGGACCTGAACCACCCGATGGCGGGCAAGGATCTGGAGTTCGACATCGAGATCGTTGAAGTCCGCGAGGCCAGCGAGGAAGAAATCGCCCACGGCCACGTGCATGGCGAGGGCGGTCACCAGCACTGAGCCATCGGACGCACGCGTGACAAGCAAACGGCCCGCATTGCGGGCCGTTTGCTAATGGCGGGATTGAGTGCCAGCGCCAGTAATCAGGTGGTCGTCAGGCCATTGTGTGGGTGCAGCGTGCGTGCTGCACCCACTGTGAAAGCGTTCCTCAACGGCCCCACGCAAATCGAAGGCGGCTGGCGCCGCCTTCGAATGGTCGTTCAGTGCTTGTCTGGCCCGATGTACTTGCCGAGGAAAGCTTCCATGCGTTTATAGAGTTCAGCTCGGTTTTCCGGCTTGTAATAGCCGTGTCCTTCTCCCGAGGCGACCATCGTTTCAATCGGCACGCCATTGCTCTTGAATGCATCTCGCAGCGAGTCAAACTGTTCCATCGGCACGCGCCGGTCAATCATTCCCTGCGCAATAAAGACCGGGATCTTGATTTTCCCGACGTTCTGCGACGGTGACCAAGCCCTGAGTTGCGCCACGTCGGTACCGAGCACGCGATCAAGGTAGCGTCTGCCTGATGCGGAATCCTTGACGTCGCCAGCCTTCTTCATGACCAGCAGGTCATACACGCCGACGTATCCAATTGCACACTTGTACAGGTCCGGGTAGCGAATGGGCTGCATCAGCGCGGCATAGCCGCCATAGCTTGCGCCATACGTGCAGATCCTGCTTGGATCGGCAAGTTTGTTGGAAATGGCCCAGTTCACGCTGTCGGCCAAATCATCCTGCATGCTGCCGCCCCATTGCTGGTAGCCGCGCTCAATGAACTCCCTGCCGCGGCCCCCGGAGCCACGATAGTTGACCTGCAGGACCGCATAGCCGCGGCTGGCGAAGAATTGTGCGTCGCTGTTGTAGCCCCAGGTATCATAGATGCCGTGCGGGCCGCCATGCGGCATGACCAGCATCGGGCGCGGGCCAGCGCCTGCAGGTGCGGTAAAGAAGCCGTGCAGCGTCAGGCCATCCCTTGACTTGAAACTGACGGGAATCGTGGAGGCAAGCGATTCAGGCTTGATCCACGGCATTGCCCTGTCGATCAGTTGAATCTTGTTGCCGGCTGCAATGTCCAGGGTGTACCAAGCTCCCGGATTACGGTCGCTCCATACATAGAACAAAAGCTTGTCGTCGCTCTTGCTCCAGTTGATGAACGACAGCATCTGCCCCGGGAAAGCCTTCATCAAGCCAGCATGCAAGCCTGCCCATTTCGATCCCGGATCAAGATACTCGATGGAGGGCTTGGCCTCGTCGTAGATCACGCCAAATGGGGGGCCATCGTGGCCAGAGTAGAGGATGCGGGAAATTTCTTCGTCGCCGCGTCCTGCCAGCCTGATGCGTGTGCCTAGGGCCAGATTGACCTTGTACAGCTGCGCCGGTTCAGCCTTGTCAACGATCGTTGCATAGGCGGTATTGCCATCCGGCTCCACGTAAAGGAGGTTCATGTCGTAGCCTGCCAGCGATTTCGGCACGGGCTGCCAGTCACTTGCGGCGACCGGGCGGTACATCAGGACGGGGAGGTCGTTGTCGTCTTTCGTGGCTCTCAGGCGCGCGTGCCCGTCATGATCGAATTGGAATGTGGCGCTGTCTTTGCTGTACTCAATCTGCTCGCGGCTACCTGTGCGGGTGTCGACCTTGTAGATGGTCGTGCTTTGGTCCTCATCCCCTTCCCGCTCGGGCCAGGCGGTGAATTCGACCAGCACCTTGCCAGGTTCCTGATCAAGCGTCATGGCAACGGAAGCAAAGCCATGATCCTTGCGCCGCCCGCTGATCGTTCCGGAGTCCCGGATGAAGGCGAACAATGTGTTCTGCGTCTTGCCCCGGATGTCCGAACTCATCAGCTCGCCGTAGCTGACCGGCTGTGTCTTCAGCGGGTCGCGCTTGGCGCGGGATACCACGACCTGATCATCGGAGCTCCAGATGATGTTGCCAACGTGCTGTTGGCGGCCAAACCGGAGCGCTTGTACGTCCTTCCCGCCATCCAATGGAATGATATGGAGCTGGGTTTCCATTCCATCCGCTGAGGGGACGGCTATTGCAATGTGTTTGCCGTCCGGCGACATTGCAACCTGGTCGATTGCAGCGTGCTTTGCGAAGTCCATGTAGCCAAGTGCTTGGGCGGGAGCGATGTTCGGGACAGCACAAGCCAATACCGCAGTTAGAAGCGGTGCAGCAAGTTTCATTATCGATTTCCCCATGTGACCGAGAGTTTCGGTAGGGCGGAATATTACTTCAAGCACGTTGTGCCGAGAAAGCTCGGGATCGCCTTCACACCTCCAGCGTCGCCAGGTCGCCCTTTTGCTCCAGCCAGGCCTTGCGGTCGCCGGCGCGCTTCTTGGCCAGCAGCATGTCCATCAGGCCGCGGGTGGCGTGGTCGTCGTCCACGGTGAGTTGCACCAGTCGGCGGGTGTCGATATGCATGGTGGATTCGCGCAGCTGCTGCGGGTTCATTTCACCCAGCCCCTTGAAGCGGGTGACATTGACCTGGCCCTTGAGCTTTTCCCGCGCGATTTTTTCCAGCAGCAAGCGCTTTTCTTCTTCGTCCAGCGCGTAGAACACTTGCTTGCCGACGTCCACCCGGAACAGCGGCGGCATCGCCACGAACACATGGCCGGCGGCCACCAGCATGGGGAAATGCTTGAGGAACAGGGCCGTCAGCAGGGTGGCGATATGCAGGCCGTCGGAGTCGGCGTCGGCCAGGATCACGATCTTGCCGTAGCGCAGGCCGTCGATCGCGTCCTTGCCCGGGTCGCAGCCGATGGCCACGGCCAGGTCGTGCACTTCCTGCGAGGCCAGCACCTGCCCGGAGGCCACTTCCCAGGTGTTCAGGATCTTGCCGCGCAACGGCAGGATGGCCTGGAAATCCTTGTCGCGGGCCTGCCTGGCGCTGCCACCGGCGGAGTCGCCTTCGACCAGGAACAGTTCGGTGCGGGAGAGGTCCTGTGAAATGCAGTCGGCCAGCTTGCCGGGCAGGGCCGGGCCTTGCGTCACCTTTTTGCGGACGATCTGCTTTTCGGTCTTCAGGCGGGCCGAGGCGCGTTCGATCGCGAGCTGGGCGATCCTCTCGCCGAACTCGGTGTTGGAATTCAGCCACAGGCTGAAGGCATCGTGCGCCGCCCCTTCCACGAAGCCTGCGGCCTGCCGCGAAGACAGGCGTTCTTTTGTTTGCCCGGAAAACTGCGGGTCGGTCATTTTCAATGACAGCACGAAGGCGACCCGATCCCATACGTCTTCCGGCGCCAGCTTCACGCCGCGCGGCAGCAGGTTGCGGAAATCGCAGAACTCGCGCAGCGCGTCGGTGAAGCCCGTGCGCAGGCCGTTGACGTGCGTGCCGTGTTGCGCGGTGGGAATCAGGTTGACGTAGCTTTCCTGCACGAGCTCGCCGTCGGGAACCCAGGCCACCGCCCAATCGACGATTTCGGTGTCCTTCTTCAAGGTGCCGACGAACAGCTCCGGCGGCAGCAATTCGCGTTCCGCCAATTCGCCGCGCAGGTAATCGCGCAGGCCATCCTCGTAATGCCACTGCACCCGCTCGCCGCTGGCTTCGTCGAACAGCGAGACGGTAAGGCCCGGGCACAGCACGGCCTTGGCGCGCAGCAGGTGCTTGAGCGCGCGCAGGTTGAACCTGGGCGTGTCGAAGTAGGTGGGGTTGGGCCAGAAGCGCAGGCGGGTGCCGGTGTTCTTCCTGCCCACGCTGCCAATCGTGTTCAGCGGCGACGTGCGGTCGCCGTTGGCAAAGGCCATGTGGTATTCGCTGCCGTCGCGCTTGATGAACACATCGACCTTGGTCGACAGCGCGTTGACCACGCTCACGCCGACGCCGTGCAGGCCGCCGCTGAAGGTGTAGTTCTTGTTGCTGAATTTTCCGCCGGCATGCAGGCGGGTCAGGATCAGCTCCACGCCGGGGATTTTCTCCTCGGGATGGATGTCCACCGGCATGCCACGACCGTCGTCGGCCACCTCGCAGCTGCCGTCGGCGAACAGGATGACCTCGATGCCGCGCGCATGCCCCGCCAGCGCTTCATCGACGCCGTTGTCGATGACCTCCTGCGCGAGGTGGTTCGGTCGCGAGGTATCGGTGTACATGCCGGGCCGGCGCTTGACCGGGTCCAGGCCAGAGAGGACTTCGATGTCGGCGGCGTTGTAGCGGGTATTCATTTTCTGTCTATCGGATTTTGCGTGGCGTCTCGGGGCGCCAGTGTGTGGCCTTGCGCAGGGTTTTGCACGCATGCGGGACTCCCTGCCGCTGCCCGTACAATGGCGCCGCAGGGAATGGCTTGGCGTTGCCCGAATGGTTTGCGAGGGGGTTTCAGTGGTGGATGTCATGGGTCGTGCCGAGGCGCGCACGGCCGCACAGCAGTTGTTGGCGGCAGACGTCGGTGGCACCTATGCCCGGCTGGGACTGGTGGACATTGCGGGTGAAGCCATCGCGGTGGGATTCCATCGTCGCTATGCCTGCGCGGAATTCCCGGGCTTGGCTGCGATCCTGCGTCGCTTCCGCGAGGAACTTGCCGCCGGCGCCGGGGAGGCATACCCCACTGTTTGCGTGGTGGCCATCGCCGGCGTGCTGCAGGGTGACATGTTGCTCAACAGCAACCTGCCGTGGCAGGTGTCGCTGGCCGAGGCGCGGGCCGAGGCCGGTATCGAGCATCTGCACCTGATCAACGATTTCGAGGCGCTGGCATGGGCGCTGCCAAAAATCCCTCATGCGCAGATGCAGATGCTGGGCAGCGGCGATGGCAATGGCCTGCGTTTGCCGGCGCTGCTGCTGGGGCCGGGCACCGGCCTGGGCGCAGCGCTGGTGATCGATCAAGGCGGGCGCCCGGGGGTGCAGCCCAGCGAAGCCGGGCAGGCCGGGCTGGTAGCCAACACGCCGCTGGAACTCGACGT
This sequence comes from Thermomonas paludicola, assembly GCF_024498955.1. Classification (GTDB taxonomy): domain Bacteria; phylum Pseudomonadota; class Gammaproteobacteria; order Xanthomonadales; family Xanthomonadaceae; genus Thermomonas; species Thermomonas paludicola. Next base: position 684,494 of record NZ_CP093311.1, read on the forward strand.
GGTGCGCCTGCTGCAGGCGCGCTTCGGGCACGTGGCCAGCGAACGCTTGTTCTCGGGTCCGGGATTGATGAATCTGTATCAGGCGCTGTGCGAGCTGCGCGGCGTACCCCCGCGCTTGCATGCGCCAAGCGATTTGGTGGATGCCGCAGACAAGGGGCGCGACCTGTTGGCGGCGGAATGCGCTGCGTTGTTCTGTCGTTGGCTGGGCAGCTTCGCCGGCGACCTTGCCATCACCTTCCGCGCGCGCTCGGTGTGCCTGGCGGGGGGCCTGACCGGGCATTTGCAGCACTACCTGCGCCAGGGCGGCTTCATGCAGCGCTTCCTCGACAAGGGCGTACTCTCCGACACCTTGCGCGAGGTGCCCGTCGTCACCATCGAGCACGGCCAGCTGGGGCTGATCGGTGCTGCCGCGTGGCATGCCGCGCGGGCGCGAGGGGACGCCTGAGCAGGATTCGCGTTTCCCTTTCGGATCAACAAGTTCCGCGTCAAGGTCGTGCAAGGGAGGGGGTCTTGCCGCTAGAATGCCGGTTTCCAGCGCCGCGCTGCCGACATGACCTCCCCCGATTCCCATACGCCCCTTCTTTTCGTAACCGGGGGCGTCGTGTCCTCGCTTGGCAAGGGCATTGCCGCCGCTTCGCTTGCCGCCATCCTTGAAGCCCGTGGCCTGAAGGTCACGATGATGAAGCTGGATCCCTACCTCAACGTCGACCCGGGCACCATGAGCCCGTTCCAGCACGGCGAGGTCTACGTCACCGACGATGGCGCCGAGACCGATCTGGATCTCGGACATTACGAGCGCTTCGTCAACACCCGCCTGTCCGGGCGCAACTCCATCACCACCGGCAAGATTTACGAAGCGGTGATCCGCAAGGAACGTCGCGGCGACTACCTCGGCGGCACCGTGCAGGTGATCCCGCACGTCACCGACCAGATCAAGCACTGCATCGATGCGGCGACCGCCGGCTTCGACGTGGGCATCGTGGAGATTGGCGGCACCGTGGGCGACATCGAATCGCTGCCATTCCTGGAAGCCATTCGCCAGCTGCGCATCGAGCGCGGTGCCGACAAGGCGATGTTCATGCACCTGACGCTGGTGCCGTTCATTGCTGCCGCGGGCGAGCTGAAGACCAAGCCCACCCAGCATTCGGTGAAGGAATTGCGCGGCATCGGCATCCAGCCGGACGTGCTGATGTGCCGCAGCGAACGGCCGCTGCCGGACGGCGAGCGCCGCAAGATCGCGCTGTTCACCAATGTCCCCGAGAAGGCGGTGATTTCCGCCATCGACATGGACAACATCCACAAGATCCCGCGCTGGCTGCATGCGCAGCATCTGGATCAACTGGTGGTGGAGCAACTGCATCTGGGCCGGGCGCACGAAGCCGATCTGTCGGAATGGGATGCGGTGGTCGATGCGGCCGAACATCCGGGGGACGAAGTGACCATCGCCGTGGTCGGCAAGTACGTCGATCACCGGGATGCGTACAAGTCGGTGGGCGAGGCGCTCAAGCACGGCGGCCTGCGCCAGCGCACGCGGGTCAACCTGAAGTGGCTGGAAGCCGAGGACGTGGAGCGCGCGGGCGCGGCTGGCTTGCTGGCCGACGTCGATGGCGTGCTGGTGCCGGGCGGGTTTGGTGATCGCGGTTTCGAAGGCAAGGTGCTGACCTCGAAATATGCGCGTGAAAGCGGGTTGCCGTATTTCGGCATCTGCTACGGCATGCAGGCGGCGGTGGTCGATGTGGCGCGCAACATGGCCGGGCTGGCGGGCGCCAACAGCACCGAAAACGACAAGAGCGCGGCGCACCCGGTGATTGGCTTGATCACCGAATGGCGTACCCAGAGCGGTGAAGTGGAGCGGCGCAGCGATGCCTCCGACCTCGGCGGTACCATGCGCCTGGGCCTGCAGGAGCAGCGGGTCAAGCCGGATACGCTGGCGCACCGCCTGTATGGCAAGGACGTGGTCGGCGAGCGCCACCGTCACCGCTACGAATTCAACAACCGCTATCGCACCCAGCTGGAAGATGCCGGGCTGGTGATTTCGGCCAAGTCGATGGATGACCTGCTGGTGGAGATGATCGAAATGCCGCAGGACGCGCATCCCTGGTTCCTGGCCTGCCAGGCGCACCCCGAGTTCCTGTCCACGCCGCGCAGCGGGCATCCGCTGTTCATCGGCTTCATCCGCGCCGCACGCGATCGCAAGGCGACCCAGAAAAAGTGAGTACACCCATGAAGCTCTGTGGATTCGAGGTTGGTCTCGACCGGCCGCTGTTCCTGATCGCCGGCCCCTGCGTGGTGGAGAGCGAGCAATTGCAGCTCGACGTGGCCGGGCGGCTGAAGGAGATCACCGGCCGCCTGGGCATCAACTTCATCTTCAAGTCCAGCTTCGACAAGGCCAACCGAACCTCGATCAAGAGCTTCAGGGGCCCCGGCATGGAAGAAGGGCTGCGCGTGCTGGCCGAGGTCAAGCGGCAGATCGGCGTGCCGGTGCTGACCGACGTGCACGAATACACGCCGATGGATGAAGTGGCCTCGGTGGTCGATGTGCTGCAGACGCCGGCGTTCCTGGTCCGGCAAACCGATTTCATCACCAAGGTGTGCGCCACCGGCAAGCCGGTCAACATCAAGAAAGGCCAGTTCCTGTCGCCGTGGGACATGAAGCCGGTGGTGGAGAAAGCCAAAGCCGCCGGCAACCAGCAGATCATGGTCTGCGAACGCGGCGCGAGCTTTGGTTACAACAACCTGGTGTCGGACATGCGCTCGCTGTCGGTGATGCGCGAGACCGGCTGCCCGGTGGTGTTCGACGCCACCCATTCGGTGCAGTTGCCGGGCGGGCAGGGAAACACCAGCGGCGGCCAGCGCGAATTCGTGCCGGTGCTGGCGCGCGCCGCGGTTGCGGTGGGGGTGGCCGGCGTCTTCATGGAAACCCATCCCGACCCGAGCAAGGCGCTGTCCGATGGCCCCAACGCCTGGCCGTTGGACAAGATGGAAGCCCTGCTGTCCACCCTGCTGGAACTGGATGCCGTCGCCAAGCGCGGCGGTTTTCTGGAAAACTCACTCTGAACCCCCCCCCACTTGCGACGATCCCACGATGACCACGATCACCCATGTCCATGCCCGCGAAATCCTCGACAGCCGCGGCAATCCCACGCTGGAGGCCGAGGTTGCGCTGGCCGATGGCTCGCTGGGTCGCGCCGCCGTGCCGTCGGGCGCGTCCACCGGCAGCAAGGAGGCGGTGGAACTGCGCGATGGCGACAAGACCCGCTATCTGGGCAAGGGCGTGCGGAAAGCCGTGGGCAACGTCAATGGCGTCATCGCCACCGCGCTGCGCGGCGTGGATGCACAGGATCAGGCCGGGCTGGACAAGCGCCTGATCGACCTCGACGGCACCGAGAACAAGGGCCGGCTGGGTGCCAATGCGCTGCTGGGCGTGTCGCTGGCCGCTGCCCACGCGATGGCGGCATCGAAGAAGCAGGCCCTGTGGCAATACCTGGCCGGCATGACCGGCACCACGCCCGCGTTGCCGGTGCCGATGATGAACATCATCAACGGCGGCGCGCATGCCGACAACAACGTCGACCTGCAGGAGTTCATGGTGCTGCCGGTCGGCTTCGATTCGTTCTCCGAAGCGCTGCGCAGCGGCACCGAGATCTTCCACGCGCTGAAGTCGGTGCTGAAGGCGCGCGGCCTGTCCACCGCAGTCGGCGATGAAGGTGGTTTTGCGCCTGACCTGCGCAGCAATGAAGAAGCGCTGGAAACCATTCTCGAGGCCATCGGCAAGGCCGGCTACAAGGCCGGCGAGGACGTGCTGCTGGGCCTGGATTGCGCAGCCACGGAGTTTTTCGAAAACGGCAAGTACAACCTCACCGGCGAGGGCAAGCGGCTGACGTCGGAGCAGTTTGTCGAGTTCCTCGCCAATTGGTCGGCGCAGTACCCGATCATCACCATCGAAGACGGAATGGCCGAAGACGATTGGGAGGGCTGGAAACTGCTCACCGAGCGGCTTGGCAACAAGGTGCAGCTGGTCGGCGACGATCTGTTCGTCACCAACCCGCGCATCTTCAAGGATGGCATCAGTCGCGGCGTGGCCAATGCCATCCTGATCAAGGTCAACCAGATCGGCACCTTGTCGGAAACACTGGAGGCCATCGCGATGGCCGACGCGGCGAACTACGCGGCCATCGTCTCGCACCGCTCCGGCGAAACCGAGGACACCACGATTGCCGATATCGCCGTGGCGACCACCGCGACCCAGATCAAGACCGGCTCGCTGTGCCGCAGCGACCGCGTGGCCAAGTACAACCAGTTGCTGCGCATCGAACAACAGTTGGGCAGCGTGGCTCGCTACGCCGGGCGCGACGCCTTCGTTTCGCTGAAGCGCTGAGCCGGGACGTCGTCTGGTGAAGCCGCTGCATGCCCTGCTGCTGCTCTTGCTGCTGTTGTTGGCCGCGCTGCAGTCCAAGCTGTGGTACGGCAGCGGCGGCCAGCGTGAAGTGGCGGCACTGCGGGTGCAGGTGGCCGCCCAGCGCGGTGAGAACCAGAAATTGCAGGCGCGCAATGATGCGCTTGTTGCCGAAGTCGCAGACCTCAAGGCCGGCGGCGAGGCGGTGGAAGAGCGCGCCCGCAGCGAGCTGGGCATGGTCAAGCCGGGCGAGACCTTCTACCGGGTCATCGACGGTGCCGCGATGCCGCCGTCCCGGCCTGCCAAACCTGCCGGTTCCGTGGAGCAGGCCACCGACACCCCCGACCCATGAGCTGGGCGCTGGTGCCGGCTGCCGGCAGCGGGCGCCGCTTCGGCGGCGATGTCCCCAAGCAATATCTGCGTGTGGGCGGCATGCCGCTGATCGAACACGCCCTGCGCGCGCTGTTGGCCTATCCGGGGATTGACGGCGTGGTGGTGGCGCTGGCTGCAGGCGATGCACATTGGCCTGGCTGGTCCAGCCTGCACGGCAAGCCGGTGCGCACCTGCGTGGGTGGCGGCGAGCGCGCGGATTCGGTGCTGGCTGCGCTGCGCGCGCTGCCGGATGGCGTGGCCGACGATGAACTGTTGCTGGTGCACGATGCGGCGCGGCCGAACCTGCAGGCGAGCGACATTGGCAAGCTGATCGCTGCCGCGATGGCCTGCGCGGATGGCGCGATCCTTGCCGCGCCGGTGCGCGACACGCTCAAACGCGCCGATCCCGATGCCCGGATCCAGGTCACGGAGCCGCGCGCAATGCTGTGGCGCGCGCTCACGCCGCAGGCGTTCCGCCGCGACCTGTTGCAACGCGCGCTGGCATCCGCACAGGCTGCGGGCGTGGCGGTTACTGACGAAGCGATGGCGGTCGAACGGCTGGGCCTGCACCCGCTGCTGGTGGAAGGCCGCGAAGACAACCTGAAAATCACCACGCCGGCCGATCTGGCATTGGCCGAGTTTTTGTTGCAAGGGCGCACATGAACATCCGGATTGGGCAAGGGTTCGACGTGCACGCGTTTGGCGAGGGCGACCATGTGATGCTGGGCGGCGTGCGCGTGCCGCACCCGCGCGGCGTGCTGGCGCACAGCGATGGTGACGTGGCGCTGCACGCGCTGTGCGACGCAATCCTCGGTGCGCTGGCGCTGGGCGACATCGGCGTGCATTTTCCGCCGTCGGATCCGCGCTGGAAGGGCGCCGACAGCCGTGCCTTCGTTCGCCACTGCAGTGCGCTGATTCGCGAGCGCGGCTGGCGGGTGGGCAACTGCGACGTCACCGTGGTCTGCGAGTTGCCGAAGGTCGGTCCGCATGCGCAGGCGATGCGCGAGCGGATCGCCGCCGACCTCGGCATCGACGTAGACGCGGTGAGCGTGAAGGCGACCACCAGCGAGACGCTTGGCTTCACCGGTCGCGGCGAAGGCATCGCGGCGCAGGCGGCGTGCCTGCTGGTGCGGGCGTGACCGAGCCCGCCCGCGCGCACGGCGCCCCCGTGCTGTCTGCGCGCATCCGCAGCAGCCAGGAGGACTTCTTCGTCGAGGAACTGCCGGGTTTCGAAGCCAGCGGTGCTGGCGAACACCTGCTGCTGACGGTCGAGAAGCGCGGCATGAATACCGCGTTCGCCGCGAAGACCATCGCGCAGTGGGCCGGCGTCGACGAATCGGCGATTGGCTATGCGGGGATGAAGGACCGCCATGCGATCACCCGGCAGCGGTTTTCGGTGTGGCTGCCGAAAAAAATCGCGCCCGACATCGACGCATTGCAATCGGATGCGTTGCGGGTGCTAGGGCATGCCTGGCATTCGCGCAAGCTGCCGCGCGGCGCGTTGGCCGGCAATCGTTTCGTGCTGGTGCTGCGGGATGTGGCGGGCGCGCGTGGCGCGATCGAAGCGCGGCTTGCGGCAATCGCCGCCAACGGCGTGCCCAATTACTTCGGCGAACAGCGTTTCGGTCGCGGCGGCGGCAACGTGCAGCAGGCGGTGGCGATGTTTGCCGGCCGCCGGGTGAAGCGCGAGGAGCGCACGATGCTGCTGTCGGCGGCGCGTTCGGAACTGTTCAATCGGGTGCTGTCCGCGCGCGTCGAGGCAGGTCGTTGGAATGCGGCGCTGGAAGGCGAGGTGTGGATGCTGGACGGCAGCCGCAGCGTGTTCGGGCCCGAAGCGATGACGCCGGAACTGCAGGCGCGGCTGGAGGCGTTCGACATCCACCCCAGCGGGCCGCTGTGGGGCGAGGGCGAACTGCGCAGCGCCGATGCGGCGCGCGAGCTGGAGTTGGCGGCGCTGGCTGGTGACACTGCTTCGCGCCTGCGCACCGGGCTGGAGCGCGCCGGCCTGAAGCAGGAACGCCGCGCGCTGCGCCTGCGGCCGGCGGAGCTGGCGTGGACATGGCGCGACGACGGCGCGCTGGAACTGCGCTTCGCGCTGCCGCCCGGCTGCTATGCGACGACCGTCCTGCGCGAGCTGGGCGATATCGTGGACGCGGCAGCGCAATGAGATCGTCCTCCCTTTCGCCGCAGGCGAAGGGCAGGGGAGTGGCGTCAGTGCTTTTCCAGCAGCACCAGCACCGCGCCGGTGCCGCCCTGCGCCGGCGGCGGCGAATGGAAGGCCAGCACGTCTGCGCGTTGGCGCAGGATGCGGTCCACCAGGTTCTTCAGCACCGGCAGGCGCTCTTCGGAATTGCGACCCTTGCCGTGCACGATCCGCACGCAGCCCAGCCCATGGCTGCGGCAATCGCGCAGGAACTCGCGCAGCAGGGCTTCTGCATTGCTCGCGGGCAACCCGTGCAGGTCCAGTTCTTCCTGCGCCGCATACTCGCCGCGCGCAAGTTTTTTCAACACGCGCGGGGTGACATGCTCGCGTCGGTAGCTGAGTGCATCGCCGGCCTCCAGTGCCGACGCCAGCACGTGCCGGAATTCGAGGCGGGCGGCGTCTTCATCGCGACGCGCCATCTTTGCGGAGGGTCGCGGCTTGGGGGCGGCAGGCGGCGGCGCGGCGTCCGGCAGCACACGCACCTGGCCTGCGTCGGCGCCGATGGCGGCGCGGAACAGGCTGGCGTCGTCGCGGTCGTCCTGCTCGGGTGGAAGGTCGGGCGGTGCCTTGCGCATCGGCTCAGGTTACCGCGAAGCGCTGGTGGCATCCGGTATCATGGCCGCATGCACAATGTTCCGATGCCGTGATGCGGGTCCTGGTCAGCAACGACGACGGCGTCGACGCCCCCGGCATCCACGCGCTGGTCAAGGGCTTGCGCGATGCCGGCCACGACGTGGTGATGGTGGCCCCCGACCGCGACCGCAGCGGCGCCAGCAATTCGCTGACGCTGGACGCGCCGATCCGCGTGGTGCAATTGGATGCGCGCAGCTGGAAGGCGTATGGCACGCCCACCGACTGCGTGCACGTGGCGGTCACCGGCATGCTGGACGCGCTGGGGCTGGCACCGGACATCGTGGTATCCGGCATCAACAACGTCGCCAACCTCGGCGACGACGTGATCTATTCCGGCACCGTGGCGGCGGCGATGGAAGGCCGTTTCCTCGGCCTGCCGGCGGTGGCGATGTCGCTGGTGACCGAGGCCCATCAGGGCAAGCACTACGAAAGCGCGGCGCGCGCGGCGGTGGAGATCGTCGAGCGTCTGCGCCGCGATCCGCTGCCGGCGTCCACCATCCTCAACGTCAACGTGCCGGATCTGCCGTGGGACGAGATCCGCGGCTTCGAGACCGTCCGCCTGGGTCATCGCCACCGTGCCGAGCCGTGCACGCCGCAGGAAGATCCGCGCGGCCGCCAGTGGTGGTGGATCGGCGCGGCCGGCGACGAGCAGGACGCCGGGCCCGGCACCGATTTCCACGCGGTGCGCAGCGGGCATATCGCCATCACCCCGATCCACGTGGACCTGACCCGCTTCCAGGCGCTGGAGCAGGTGGCCAGTTGGGTGGGCGGCTTGGCGGCTTCACTGGGGGCGCGGCCGTGATCGCGCGCCTGCGCCTGCAGCCCGCCGACGTGGGCATGGGCTTGACCGGTCAGCGCGTGCGCGACCGGTTGATTGAGGACTTGCGCGCGGGCGGCATCCAGGACGAGCGCGTGCTCAACGCGATCCGCACGGTGCCGCGCCACCAGTTCGTGGACGAGGCGCTGGCCTCGCGCGCCTATGAGAACAACGCCCTGCCGATCGGGCATGGGCAGACCATCTCGCAGCCCTTCGTGGTGGCGAAGATGACCGAGGCGCTGCTGCGCGACGGCCCCAAGAAGGTGCTCGAAGTCGGTACCGGCTCCGGTTACCAGGCCGCGGTGCTGGCCGCGCTGGGGCTCGAGGTCTTCACCGTCGAGCGCATCGGCGACCTGCTGCGCACCGCGCGCAAGCGCTTCCGCAGCCTGGGCCTGCACGTGCGCAGCAAGCACGACGACGGCCGCATCGGCTGGCCGGAAGAAGCGCCCTTCGACGGCATCATCGTCACTGCGGCCGGCGCCGCACTGGTGGATGCGCTGATCGACCAGCTCGCGCCGGGGGGCACCTTGGTGGCACCCGTGGGCGCGGCCACCGGGCAGACGCTGCTGTGCCTGCACAAGCAAGCAGATGGCAGCATCGTGCAGGAAGAATTGGGCGCGGTGGTGTTCGTGCCGCTGTTATCGGGGTTGACCGACCAATGAAACTGTTTGGCCCGCTCTACCAACGCGCGTTGGCGTGGTCGCGGCATCCGAAGGCGCCGGCGCTGCTGGGCGGCTTGAGCTTTGCCGAAGCCATCGTGTTCCCGGTGATGCCGGAAGTGATGCTGGCGCCGATGTGCCTGGCGCAGCCGCGTCGCGGGTTCTGGTTCGCTGCCATCAGCCTGCTGTTCTCGCTGCTGGGCGCGGTGGTGGGGTATCTGCTGGGGCATTACGCCTATGAACTGGTCAAGCCTGCGCTGGCAACGCTGGGCTGGCTGGACAAGATCGATGCGCAGGTCATGTATCTGCGCGAGGTGACCGCGCTGTCGCCGTGGAAAGCGTTTTGGCTGCTGGTCATTGGCGGGTTTGCGCCGATCCCGTTGAAGATATTCACCTGGGCCAGCGGCATCGTGGGCGTGCCGATGTTGCCGTTCCTGGCGGCGATGCTGATCGGACGCGGCAAGCGCGTGTTCCTGCTGGCGCTTGCGATCCGGCTTGGCGGCGAGCGCGCTGAACGTGCACTGCATCGCTGGATCGAGCACCTGGGTTGGGGCATGTTGCTGCTGCTGGCCGGCTTGCTCGGTTGGTTCCTGTTGCACGGACATGCGGCATGATGGGCGGCATGCACCTGCATCGGATGCTCCTTGCCGTCGTCATCCTCGGCCTGCTTGGTTGCGGGCACAGCCGCGTGGTCCGTCAGGCAAGGCCGTCGCGCGCGGTGGGTCATGCGGCGCAGCCACCGGTGCAAGTATCGCAACCGAAGTACGGCGCCGTCGCCGAGGTGCAGCGCGGGCAAACGGTCTATCGCATCGCCACCGAGAACGGCATCACCGCGCTCGACCTGGCACTGTGGAACGACATCCCGCCGCCGTACACCATCTATCCGGGGCAGCGGCTGCGCCTGTATCCCACCGATCGCAACCCACCATCCGCGCACGTCGATGTCGCGAAAGCGCCGGCCCCGATCGGCCAGCGCGCAACGCCCTCCACGCCGGCGCCGGCGCAACCACCGGCGCTGCCGGTGACCAGCAATCTTGCCTGGCGCTGGCCCGCCGATGGCGCCGTGGTCGCCACCTTTGCGGCGGGCGATCCCACTCGCCAAGGCATCGACATCGCGGGCAACGGCGGGCAACCGGTACGCGCGGCGGCCGATGGCGTGGTGGTGTATTCCGGCTCAGGGCTGGTGGGGTATGGCGAGCTGGTCATCGTCAAGCACAACGACCAATGGCTGTCGGCTTACGGGCACAACCGCGCGCGCCTGGTGAATGAAGGCGCGCTGGTCAAGGCGGGGCAGCAGATCGCGGAAATGGGGCGCAGCGGCGCAGCGCGCGACATGCTGCATTTCGAGATCCGCTACAGCGGCAAGCCGGTGGATCCGCTGGGCTATCTGCCGAAGAAGTAGGCAGACGCCGGTGCGTTCAGTGCACCGACACCAGCGTCAATTCCAGATCGTCGCGGCCGTCCTTGCGTTGCAGGATGCGCGCCGGCGTCGGCAGGCCTTCCACGATCCAGACGATCACCTGCTTGTCGTCGCTGCTGCGCGCGACCTTGGTGGCGCTGCGCGGCTTGCCGTCCACCATGACCGTGTCGCGGCCCAGGTTCTGGTAGGTCTGCGTGTGCGCCACGCCGTTGTCCACCAGCCGATAGTTCAGCGGCTTGCCTGCCGCCACGTCGCGGACGATGGCGAGGTTGAGCAGCATGCCGTCCAGGTCGCCGTCCTGCAGCTTGACCGGGCCCACCCGATCCGGCTTCACGTCGCCGCTCCAGCGGGCTTCGTGCTGGGCCCAGTCATAGGTGGCGTTCTTGCGCGATTTCTTGAACAGCAGCTGCGTGGTATCCACCCCCGACAGCGGGCGGAACGTGCCGTTGCGTTCTTCAAACACCGTGGACTGGCGGGCGCTGCCCAGCTGGTTGTCGATGCTCAGCTCGTAATTCCAGCGGTTGCCGCTGGCCTGGCTCAAGGTAATCCGGGCGCTGGCCTGCACGCCTTTCCAGCTGGCGTTGTAGTCGGCGGCGAACGGCTGGATTGCCCATGCCGGGGCAACTGCCAGAAGCAGGGCAAAAAGACTGGTGCTGCGAAACAGGGTCATTTCATGTCGTCCTGTGGCGCGCCCGGGGCGCGGGCCATCATGTCGGGTTCAACGGTAGTGGAAGCGGGGTGTACAGGCGCTGACCATCCACCAGTGCATGGCCGGCGGATTCCGCCAGCCGGCCAGCGGTGGCCAGTCCCAGGACGTGCAGCAGCAGCGGGTGTTCGACCGTCAGGACGCGCGCCGCCAGTGCGTCGGCATCGTCCGTGGGCTCTACCGCAATCCGGGCCTGCGCGATCACCGCGCCGGCGTCCAGTTCGGGCACCACGAAGTGCACGCTGGCGCCGTGCCAGGCGTCGCCGGCCTCCAGCGCGCGCTGGTGGGTGTGCAGGCCCTTGTACTTTGGCAGCAGGGAGGGGTGGATGTTGAGCACGCGGCCGTGGAAGCGCTGCACGAACGCGGCGCCGAGGATGCGCATGTAGCCGACGCAGACGACCCAGTCCGGGGCCGATGCCGCCACTGCATCCGCCAGCGCCGCATCGAATGCCGCGCGGTTGGCGAATGACTTGGGCGTGCGCGACCAGCGCAGCGCCTCGGGCACGCGCTGCAATGCCTGCGCGTCGGGCCTGTCGGAGAACACGCCGACTACCCGCGCATCCAGCGTGCCGGCGGCGATCGCGTCGAGGATGGCCTGCAGGTTGCTGCCGCGCCCGGAGGCGAGAATGGCGAGACGGATGGTCATGGGAAGGGTGCCTGCGTTCGGCATCAACCGATGCGCAGCCGCTCGCCGTCGCCTGCCGGGGTGACCTGGCCGATCTGCCAGTGCGCAAGGCCAAGCCGATCCAGATCGGCACCGATGGCGGCCACGTCGCCGGGCGCGGCCATCAGCACGAAGCCGATGCCGCAGTTGAAGGTGCGCCACATTTCCTGGCGGGCCACGTTGCCTTCGCGCTGCAGCCACTCGAACACCGTCGGCAGCGGCCAGCTGCTGGTATCGATGTCGAGCCCGAAGCCCGCTGGCACCACGCGGATGATTTTTTCCACCAGCGCGCCGCCGGTGACGTGCGCCATCGCGTGGATGTCGTGACGGGCCAGCAGTTCCAGCACCGGTTTGACATAAATGCGGGTCGGCGCCATCAGCGCATCGGCCAGCGTCACTCCGCCCACGTCCAGCTCCAGCGGATTGCCGGCGCGCGCCAGGATCTTGCGCACCAGCGAATACCCGTTGGAGTGCGGGCCGCTGGAGGCGATGCCGATCAACACATCGCCCGCGCGCACTTTGCTGGAGTCGATCAGCCTGGACTTCTCCACCGCGCCGACGGTGAAGCCGGCGAGATCGTATTCGCCCGGCGGGTACATGTCGGGCATTTCCGCGGTTTCGCCGCCGATCAGCGCGCATCCGGCGATTTCGCAACCCTTGGCGATGCCCGCGACCACGTTGACCGTGGTGTCGACATCCAGCTTGCCGGTGGCGAAATAGTCGAGGAAGAACAGCGGCTCGGCGCCCTGCACCAGCACGTCATTCACGCACATCGCCACCAAATCCTGGCCGATGCTGTCGTGGCGGTTCAGCTGCTTGGCCAGGATGAGCTTGGTGCCGACGCCGTCGGTGCCGGACACCAGCACCGGTTCCCGATAGCGATTGGAGAGGTCGAACAGGCCGCCAAACAGGCCCACGCCGCCCAGCACTTCGGGGCGCATCGTGCGGCGGACCAAGGGTTTGATGCGTTCCACCACCTCGTTGCCGGCGTCGATGTCAACGCCGGCGTCGCGGTAGGTCAGGCCGGTGGGGGCGTGGGGCGTGGATGGCGTCACGGCGGACTCGCGCAGGCGTGTGAATCGTGAATTTTAACAGTCCCGCGCTGCAGACATGGACGTGCCCGCCTGCCTGCGGCACCATTTCCTCAGCGACAGCCGGGAATTCCGGCGAGGAATGGCAATGCAAGCAAGGCCGCAACGGTCAACGACATGGTGGATGGGCCTGCTCTGGGCGGGCCTGTTTCTGCTGGCAGGCACGGCGCAGGCGCAGCGGGTCGAGGGCGATCGCGCCGCAGCGCAGGGGCCCTATGACGCCGAGGTAACGGTGCGCAACCAGACCGATGGCGAGCGCGACAAGGCGTTCGTGCGCGCGCTGGCGCTGGCGCTGGGCAATATCACCGGGGATCGCGGGGTGGCCCAGCGCAGCGGCGTGCGTGAGGAATTGGCCAATGCCAAGGACTACGTGGATGGCTACGACTACCGGCAGGACGAAGGCGTGTCGGCCAGCGGAGCCCCCAGCTTCCAGACCACGCTGGTCGTGCATTTCAAACAGGCCGAAGTGGATGATCTGGTGGCCATGATGGGCCTGCCCAGCTGGCCGCAGCCGCGGCCCAAACCGGTGCTTTGGCTGGGGATCGACGATGGCAGCGGCCCGCGGTTGGTGGGCTTGGGCCAGGTGAACGCGGCGCGATCGGTGCTGGACCAGGCCAAGCTGCGCGGGTTCGCGCTGGGCCTGCCGGCCGGCAATGCCGCCGAGCAGGCGGCGGTGGGCGCCATCTGGCGCGGCGATACGGCGGCGATCGCTGCCCTGTCCAGCCGTTACAGCCCGCCGATCCAGCTGCTGGGCAAGCTGCGTCGCAACGCGGGCGGCTGGCTGGCGGACTGGATGCTGGTGGATGGGGGCAAGGTGCTGGGCAAATGGCAGACCAACAGTCCGGACGCAAGGCGCGCCATGGCTGGCGGTGCCGACGGCGCTGCCGACGCGTTGTTCAAGCGTTACGCCAAGGCCGGCAGCGGTGGCCCGCCCGGCATTTATCGGGTGCGCATCCTCGGCATTCATGATGCGGGGGATTACCTGCGCCTTGCCGGGTATCTGGACGACGTGGCCATCGTCAAGCGCGTGGCGCCGGTGGCGGCGTCGTCCGAGGCGCTGGAGCTGGATTTGGAGCTGGTCAGCGGGATCGCCAACTTCGCCAAATACGTGGATCGCGGCAGCGTGCTGGCGCCGGTCTCCGATGCCGATGCCGGGGCGACGGCGCCCGCCACGTTCCGCCTGGGCGGGGGCTGAGCCATGCATCGCGAGCAGGACCTGGCGACCATCGCCACCTTCTACCGGCGCCTGCAATGGGCCGCGCTGGGGCTGGGCGTGCTGGGGCTGATCTGGTTGCTGGCCCCGATCCTGAGCCCGTTCGCATTTGCCGCGCTGCTGGGCTGGCTGGGCGACCCGCTGGTGGACCGGCTGGAAGCGCGCAAATTCAAGCGCAATACCGCGGTGATCCTGGTGTTCACGGTGATGAGCCTGTGGCTGATCCTGGCCATCATCTTGCTGATCCCGGTGCTGGAGCAGCAGCTGGTGACCCTGGTGGATTCGCTGCCGCACTATCGCGACTGGATCGTCGGCACCGCGCTGCCCTGGCTGGAACATCGAACCGGCTTGCAGATCCTGTCATGGCTGGATCCGGAGCGCCTGTTCACGCTGATCCGCGACCATTGGCAAAGTGCGGGCGGCGCGGCGACTGCGGTGCTGGGCTACGTGTCGCGCTCGGGATTCGCGCTGATGGGCTGGCTGGCCAACATCGTGCTGCTGCCGGTGCTGGCGTTCTTCTTCCTGCGCGACTGGGACCTGATCGTCGGTCGCGTGGGTGCGCTGGTGCCGCGCGATCATTTCGACACCGTGCGCCGGTTGGCGCTGGAGTCGGATGCGGTGCTGGGCGGTTTCCTGCGCGGGCAGCTGTTGGTGATGCTGATCCTGGGTGTGCTGTACGCCGTCGGGCTGTCGATGGTGGGGCTGAATCTCGGCATCCTGATCGGCCTGATTGCCGGCTTGCTGACCTTCGTGCCCTATCTGGGGCCGGCGGCGATCGTGCTGTTCGGCGGCATGGCTGCGCTGGTCCAATTCGGCGACTGGCAGCATCTGGCCGGCGTGGCCGCGGTGTTCACCGTCGGTCAAATCATCGAGAGCTTCATCCTCACGCCGATGCTGGTGGGCGATCGCATCGGCCTGCATCCCATGGCGGTGATCTTTGCGGTGATGGCCGGTGGCACCTTGTTCGGCTTCCTCGGCATGTTGCTGGCGCTGCCGGTGGCTGCGGTGGCGAACGTGCTGTTGCGTTACGCGCAGGATCGCTATCGCAAGAGCCGGCTGTACGCAGGCGATACCCCGGCGATCCTGCTGGATGCGGGGATGGTGGCGGATGCTTCGGCGCCGGACGATGACACGCCTGCCGCAGCCTGAGTTGAACGCCATCGTCCCGCAGCTGCCGTTGGCATTGCGCGCGCCGCCGGATCAACGAATGTCGCTCTATGTCGGCGCGCCCGTGGGGTTGCTGGATCGGTTGCGCGCGCTGGCAACCGGCGCCGCCGGTGGCGGCGTGTATCTGCACGGCGCGCACGCCACCGGGAAAACGCATCTGCTGCTGGCGACCTGCGCAGAGGCGGAATCGGCCGGCCGACGTGCGGTCTATCTGGGGCTGCGTGGACTGCGCGGGCGCGTGCGCGGGGCGGTGGAAGGAATGCATGGCGCCGATCTGCTGGCGCTGGATGACCTGGATGCTGTGAGCGGCAGCCGCGACGACCAGATTGCGCTGTTCGACTTGCACAATCGGTTGCGCGATGGCGGGCGCGACCTGTTGTACGCGGCGGCCGATGCGCCCGATGCGCTGGCGCTGGAATTGCCCGACCTGCGTTCGCGCCTGGCGCAGTGCGCGCGCTGGAGCTTGCCGGTGCTGGATGATGCGGGCCGTGCCGACGTGCTGCGCCAGCGCGCCGACGCGCGCGGGCTGGATTTCGACGCCGCGGCGCTGGACTGGATGCTGCGCCGCTGCAGCCGTGACCTGGGCAGCCTGACCTCGCTGTTCGAGCAGCTCGACCGCGCCTCGCTGGCCGCGCAGCGCCGACTGACCGTGCCGTTTTTGCGTCAGGTGTTGGGCATCGACTGAGCGCGCAGTTGCGCATCCAGCGCGGCCAGCCGCCCCGGCGTGCCGACGTCGGTCCAGTGCCCGCGATGATGGCTGCCGCTGATCGCGCCACGGGCCATGTGCGCGCTCAAGATGGGCGCCAGCGGGAATGCCGGTTTGCCATCGACCAGCGTGGATGAGGGAACCAACCCGCGCCAGCCGTCGAGCAGCTGCGGGCGATACACGCCGATCCCGGAGTACGTGAGCTTGTCGTCGCCGTCGGCGTGCAGCACGCCGGCCTCATCCAGGGCGAAGTCGCCGCGCGTGGCCTGCGGCGGGCGGTCCACCATCACCAGATGGGCAAGGCCGGCGGGGTCGCGCGGCAACTGGGCGAAGTCGTAATCGGTCCATACATCGCCATTGACCAGCAGGAATGCGCAGTTGTCATCGTGCGCATCGGCCAGCAGCGGCAGCGCGTTGAGCATGCCGCCACCGGTTTCCAGCGGCGCCGCCCCTTCGCAAGAGAAATGCAGGCGCAGGCCCCAGTGCGCGCCATCGCCCAGCAGCGCCGGGAACTGCCCGGCCAGCCACGCGGTATTGATCACCACGTCATGGATGCCCAGCGCCGCGAGCTTCTCCAGATGCCAGGCAATCAGCGGCTTGCCGCCGACCTGCAGCAGCGGTTTCGGCGTGTGGTCGGTGAGCGGGCGCATGCGCTGACCGAGCCCGGCGGCGAAAATCAGCGCCTTCATGCGGCCACCCTGGCGAACGCCGGCTTGAGCGTGCGCTCCAGCAGCTCGTGCAGCGGATCGAGTTCGCCGTACTTCGGCACCACCGCGTCGAGATAGGCCAGGAAGCGCGGCGCATCCGCGAGGTAGCGTGGCTTGCCGTCGCGATGATGCAGGCGGGCGAAGATGCCGAGGATCTTCAGGTGCCGCTGCACGCCGCACCAGTCGGCATCGCGCAAGAAGGTGGCAAGTGCCGGCACCGGCAGGGCCGCTTCGACGGCGCGCGCGTGGTAGCGGCGCAGCCAGCCGGCGACACGCGCTTCCGGCCAGCTCAGGAACGCATCGCGCAGCAGGCTGACCGGATCGTAGGCAATCGGCCCCAGCACCATGTCCTGGAAGTCGAGCACCGCCGGGCCATCGGGCACCGGCATCAGGTTGCGCGGCATGAAGTCGCGATGCACGGGGACGCTGGCCTGCCCAAGCGCGTTGCCGATCAGCCGTCGCTGCACCAGCTGCAGGCGCTCGGCATCGGCGCAATCGAGTTCGATGCCAAGGTGACGGCGAATGAACCAATCCTCGAACAGGCCGGCATCGCGCTGCAGCAGTGCTTCGCCAAACACCGGCATGCCCTCGGGTGCGGGCAGCGATTGCAGGCGGATGAGTTGGCCGATGGCGGCCTCCACGTGGGCATCGGCATTGTCGTCATCGATGCACTGCGCCACGGTGGGCCCGCCGAGGTCTTCCAGCAGCAGGAAGCCGGCGTCCACGTCGCGCGCAAGCACCTGCGGCACGCGCACGCCGGCCGTCGCCAGCAGGTCGCGGACTTGCAGCCATGGGCGCACGTCTTCCTTGTCCGGCGGCGAATCCATCACGATCCGCGTGGGGGCCACGCCGACCGTGCGCCAATAGCTGCGGAAGCCGGCATCGGTGGAGGCGCGCTGCAACTGGAGGTTGGTGTCGCCCAGCGCGCTGCGCGCCCAGGTCAGGCGCGGCGATGCGCGGAGGTCGTCGGTTGCGGGTTGGCTCATGTGCGAAGGGTAAACTGCGAACCAGATTGCAGCGAGGTACGCGTGGTGAAATTGCAGCCCGTCCTGTTGTCCGGCGGTTCCGGAACGCGCCTGTGGCCGCTGTCGCGCGAGGCCTATCCCAAGCAGTTCTTGCCGCTGGTCGGCAAGGACACCATGCTGCAGGCCACCTGGCGACGAGTGGCGGCGCTGGCCGATGCCGCGCCGATCGTGGTTGCCGGCGAAGACCACCGGTTCCTGGTGGCCGAGCAGTTGCGCCAGATCGGCGCACCGGTGCCCGCCATCGTGCTGGAACCGATCGGGCGCAATACCGCGCCGGCCATTGCCGCTGCGGCCTTGCAGGCGATGGTGGCGGGCACCGACCCGGTGCTGCTGGTGCTGCCGTCCGATCACGTGGTGCGCGACGACGAGGCGTTCCGCTCTGCCGTGCGTTCCGCCATGCCGGCTGCGGAAGCCGGTGCGCTGGTGACCTTCGGCATCGTGCCGAGTGCGCCGGAAACCGGTTTTGGCTACATCCAGGCCGAGCCGGGCGAGGGCGTGCGCAAGGTGTTGCGTTTTGTCGAAAAGCCCGACATCGCCACCGCGCAAGGGTATCTGCGGGTGGGCGGTTATTTCTGGAACAGCGGCATGTTCCTGCTGCGTGCGTCGCGTTATCTCGAGGAGCTGCAGCGCTTCCGCCCGGAGATCGTGGCGGCGGTGCGCAAGGCCTTCGATGCGGCCTCGCGAGACGGTGATTTCATTCGCCTGGACAAGGCGGCGTTCGCCGATTGTCCGCCGGATTCCATCGACTATGCGGTGATGGAGCACACCGGCGCGGCGATGGTGCTGCCGGTATCGATTGGCTGGAACGACGTGGGCTCGTGGTCGGCGCTGTGGAACGTGAGTGAGCAGGACGCCGATGGCAATGCGCATCAGGGTGACGTGATCGCCATTGATTCCCGCAACAGCTATGCCTATGCGCGGCGGTTGGTGGCGCTGGTGGGCGTGGATGACTTGGTGGTGGTGGAAACCGACGACGCGGTATTGGTGGCGCGCAAGGACCGGGTGCAGCAGGTCAAGGACGTGGTCGCGCAGCTGAAGGCGCAGCAGCGCTCGCAGGCCGTGCTGCACCGCGAGGTACACCGCCCGTGGGGCAGCTATGACTCCATCGACATGGCCGACGGGTTCCAGGTCAAGCGGATCAAGGTCAAGCCGGGCGCGCGGCTGTCGCTGCAATCGCATGAGCGCCGCGCCGAGCACTGGGTGGTGGTGCGCGGCACCGCGCGGGTGACCCGCGACAACGACGTGTTCGAACTGTTCGCCAACCAGAGCGCCTACATCCCGATCGGCGCCAAGCACCGGCTGGAGAATCCCGGCGGCGAGATGCTGGAACTGATCGAGGTGCAGTCCGGCGATTACCTGGGCGAGGACGACATCGTCCGCTATGAGGATGTATACGGGCGTTCGTAACGGTGTGTGGTGCGTGCGTTCTCTCGCGGCCGCGTTCCCGCGGGCACTGCCTTCCGCGAATGTCCCCCGGCATTGGCCGGTGGCCAATGCCTCCTCCTTGATTTCGCTGCAGGCAGCGCCCGCGGGAACGCGGCTTGGGAGATTGCGGCGTGTGAAGTATGTGCCCCTCCCGCATCGCGGGAGGGGTTCTTGTCCGCTGCGGATTGGGGTGGCTCAGCCCAGGCTGGCCAGCCACTCGTCGTCGCTGCCCTCGTTGATGTCGGCGAACAGCGGGCTGGAGAAATAGCGCTCGCCGGTGTCCGGCAGCATCGCCAGCAGCACGCTGCCTTCCGGCGCGGTTTGCGCCAGTTGCAGCGCGGTGGCGGCAGTGCCGCCGGCGGAAATGCCGACGAAGATGCCCTCTTCGGCAGCCAGTCGGCGCGAGGTGGCAATCGCCTCGTCGTCGGTCACCGTGCGCAGTTCGTCGAAGGCGTTGCGGTTGAGCACATCGGGCACGAAGTCGGGCGTCCAGCCCTGGATCTTGTGCGGCGCCCACGCATCGCCCTTGAGCAGGGCGGCGCCGGCCGGCTCGGTGCCGATGATGCGCACGTCGGGACGCGCGACCTTGAGCACTTCGCCCACGCCGGTCAGCGTGCCGCCGCTGCCCCAGCCGCTGACGAAGGCGTCCAGCCGCTTGCCGGCGAAGTCACGCAGGATCTCGGCGGCGGTGGTGCTGCGGTGGTAGGCCGGATTGGCCGGGTTGCTGAACTGGCTGGCCCAGAACCAGCCGTGCTTGGCCGCCAGTTCCTTCGCTTTCTCCACCATGCCGGTACCGCGCGCGGCGGCCGGCGTCAGGATCACCTTGGCGCCGTAGGCGCGCATGGCCTTGCGGCGTTCGATGGAGAAGGTTTCGGTCATCACCGCCACGAACTTGTACCCGCGCGCGGCGGCAACCATCGCCAGCGCGATGCCGGTGTTGCCGGAGGTGGCCTCCACGATCGTGTCGCCGGGCTTGAGCAGGCCGCGCTGCTCGGCGTCGAGCACGATGCCCAGCGCCAGCCGGTCCTTGACCGAGCCGCCCGGGTTGAACGATTCCACCTTCACATAGACGGTGGCGTGCGCCGGAGAAAGCCGGCGAAGTTTGATGATCGGCGTGTTGCCGACGGTGTCGAGGATGCTGTCGTAAAGAGCCATGGTGCGTGTGTCCTTGTTCCGGTATCAGGGAGTTCTTGAACGGCGATGTCAGGCAGCGCGGGGCAGGCGCCGACATCGTGCGTCGTCCGCAGTCAGCGGCGCGGCGCCGAACCAGTGCAGGCGGGGGGCGAGGGCGGCGACTTCGCCGACGATCAGCAGCGCCGGTGCCTGCACGCCATGCAGACGGGCGAGCGCCGGCAACTCGGCAAGCGTGCCCGCGACCACGCGCTGCTGCGGGCGGCTGCCGTTCTCGACCAGCGCGAACGGCGTGGACGCGGCCAGGCCGTGCCCGACCAGGTTGTCGCGCAGCTGTTCCAGCCCGGACACGCCCATGTAGAACGCCAGCGTCTGCCCGGGCTGCGCCAGCGCTGCCCAGTCGTGGCTGGCCTCGCCGTCGCGTGCGTGCGCGGTGAGCAGGCGCAGCGATTGCGCATGGTCGCGGTGGGTCAGCGGGATGCCGGCGTGGGCGGCGCAGGCGACGGCGGCGGTGATGCCGGGCACCACTTCGTAGTCGATGCCGCGCTCGCGCAGCGCTTCCAGCTCTTCACCGCCGCGGCCGAACACGAACGGATCACCGCCCTTCAGCCGCACCACGTGCTTGCCGGCCTGCGCCAGCTCGATCATCAGCGCGTGGATGCGCTGCTGGGTGGCGTGGTGGTTGCCGCCGAGGCGCTTGCCGACTTCGATGCGCGTCGCGTCGCGCCGCGCCAGCGCAAGCACCTCGTCGCTGACCAGCCGGTCGTGCAGGATCACGTCGGCCTCGTTGAGCAGGCGCAGTGCGCGCAGGGTCAGCAGGCCGGGATCGCCGGGGCCGGCGCCGACCAGCGCCACGCGGCCGCGGCGCGCGGGCGTCGTTGCGTGCAGTTCCGCTTCCACGTTGCGGCGCGCGGCATCGGCGTCGCCGCGGCGCAATAGCGACTGCGCGGAGCCGGCCAGCACGCGCCGGAAGAACGCGCGGCGCTCGCCCAGCTCCGGCAGCAGTGCACGGATGCGGCCGCGCATGTCAGCCAGCAATTGCGCCAGCGCGCCCAGTGACTCGTCCAACTGTGCTTCCAGCTGTTCGCGCAGATGGCGTGCCAGCATCGGTGCGGCGCCGCCGCTGGAAATCGCGATCTGCAGCGGGCCGCGCTGCACGCGGGCGGGCAGCTGGGCGCTGGCGAGTTCGGCATCATCCACCACGTTGGCCCAGATGCGGCGGGCCTGCGCGGCTTCGCTCACGGCGCGGTTGACGCGGGCATCGTCGGTGGCGGCCACCACCAGCCATGCCGCATCCAATTGGGCTGGCGCGAAGGCAGGCGCCAGATGCGTGATGCGCCCCGCCCGCACCAGGTCGCGCAACGCGGCGTCCAGCGCGGGTGCGACCAGCGCAATGTCCGCGCCGGCTTCCAGCAGGGCTTCGATCTTGCGCGCCGCCACGCTGCCGCCGCCGACCACCAGCACGCGCCGGCGGCGCAGGTCGAGGAACAGCGGGAACAGCAACGGGGCAGCCGGGCTTTGCATCTCGCCACGCTAGGCCTGGCGGCAGAGGGATGGAAATGGCGACACGGTTTTTGCTTATGCTTTAGGGGCATAAAGGCTGTCTGGAAATGCCTGCAGACTTCGATATACTTCATCGCTATATGCAGATATAGCGATATAAAGAGTGCCGATGCCATGACCCTCACCCAGCTTCGCTACCTTGTTGCCATTGCCGATTCCGGCTTCAACATCACCCAGGCCGCCGAGCGCGTGCACGCCACGCAGCCGGGCTTGTCCAAGCAGCTCAAGCAATTGGAGGACGAACTGGGTTTCCAGCTGTTCCTGCGCAAGGGCCGCAGCCTGGAAGGCGTTGCGCCGGCGGGCGTTCGCGTCATCGAACACGCGCGCCGGATCCTGGCCGAAGCTGCCAACATCCGCAGCTATGCCGCCAACGAGCGCGGCGAGCATCGCGGCCGACTGCTGTTGGCCACCACGCACACCCAGGCGCGCTATGTGTTGCCGCCGGTGATCGCCGAGCTCACGCGTCGTTACCCGCAGGTCAGCGTGGATCTGTTCGCCGCGGGTGACGCCGAAGTGCTGGACAAGCTGGACGAAGCGGATTTCGGCTTGATCAGCACGGCCGGCAGCGCGCCGGCCGCCAATGGCGTGGCGGTGCCGCTGTTTCGCTGGCAGCGTGTGTTGCTGGTGCCCGCCCAGCATCCGCTGGCGCAGGCCGATGGCCCGCCGGCACTGGCCCAGCTGGCGCGTTATCCGCTGATTTCCTACGAGTCATCAACCCTGCCGGAATCGTCGTTGCAGCGCGCCTTCGCCGCAGCCGGGGCAACCCCGCAAATCGCG
The DNA here is from genome assembly GCF_024498955.1 of Thermomonas paludicola. Taxonomy (GTDB): domain Bacteria; phylum Pseudomonadota; class Gammaproteobacteria; order Xanthomonadales; family Xanthomonadaceae; genus Thermomonas; species Thermomonas paludicola. The sequence goes on from NZ_CP093311.1 coordinate 707,169, forward strand.
ATGACCGCCCGCGATGCCAATCTGATCAAGACCTATGTGCGCACCGGCATGGGGGTGGGGTTGCTGGCGGAGATGGCGGTGAACCACCGCGAGGATGACGATCTGCGGGTGATCCCGGCGCCGCCGGAATTGCCCGAATGCATCACCTGGGCGGTGGTGCCGCGCGGTCGCGTATTGCGTGAATACGCGCTTGCACTGCTGCATGCGCTGGCCCCGCATATCGACCCGCGCGATCTTCGGCGAATCCTGGAGGGCAACCAGCCGCCGCAGTGGCCGCAACCGCCGCGCTGGCAGGCGGCCGACTAAGGCTCTATGCCGCCGAGCTGGCCGGTTCGTCGAAGTGCAGCCCGCATTCGCGGCGCAGGCCGAAGAAGCGCGTCTGCGCGGCGTCCATGCCGGGTTGCAGCGGCTGGGTGGTGTGCACGTCGCCGACCGAGACGTAGCCCTGCCGCGCCAGCGGGTGTTCCGGCAGGTCATGGAGCAGCATGTAGGCGCCCACGTCGATGTCGGTCCAGTCGGCGATGGGATGGAACTTGAAGCGCCCGTCCTTGATTTCCAGGTAGGCGATGTCGCGGCGGCTGCTGGCCTGCCCGCGCCGCAGGCCGGCATGCCAGCACTGCACGCCAAGTTCGCGCAGCGCGCGCTGCATCGGTTCCACCTTGCGCAGCTGGTTGTAGCGGCGCAGGCCGTCGCTGCCGGCCTCCCACAGCTTGCCGAAGCGCGCTTCCATCCAGGCGATGCCGATGCCGGGACGGTACACCTGCAGGTTCAGGCCGAGCTGTTCGACCAGTTGGTCGGCGTAGCGGTAGGTCTCCGTGAACAGGTAGCCGGTGTCGATCAGGATCACCGGGATGTCCGGCCGCGCCTGCGTCAGCAGGTGCAAGGCAACCGCGGACTGCACGCCGAAGCTGCTGGACAGCGCGTGCGCGCCGGGAATGTGCTGCAGCGCCCATTCGACGCGCTTGCGCGCGTCCATGCGGCCCAGCAGGCGGTTGAGATCGGTCAGCGCCTCGGGCGATACGGTGGCGGGATCGAGGGTGTTCATGGCGTCTTCCGTGAACGGTGCGCGATCAGGCGGCTTCGGCCGGATCGACGCGGACATGGGTGGGGTAGGGCGGCAGTTCGACCAGGCCGGCGCGGTGCAGGTAATCGCCGAAGCGTTCATCCGGTTCGCGCTCGGCGGCGTACCGCGCCAGCAGCGGGTCAAGCGCGTCCAGGATCTGCGGCTCGGTGACGTTGTCGCGGTACAGCGTGTTCATCCGCATGCCGCGGTGGTCGCCGCCGACGAACAGGTTGTAGCGGCCGGGCGCGCGGCCGACCAGCGCGATCTCCGCCAGGTACGGCCGCGAGCAGCCGTTGGGGCAGCCGGAGACGCGCAGCAGGATCGGTGCTTCGCGCAGGCCATGCTTGTCGAGCAAGGGCTCCAGCGCGTCGAGGAAGCCGGGCAAGTAGCGTTCGGCCTCGGCCATCGCCAGCGCGCAGGTGGGCAGCGCCACGCAGGCCACCGCGCTGCGGGCGATGGCGGTGGGTGCGCGGTTTTCCAGGTCCAGCGCATGCTGCGCAACCAGCGCGTCGATGCGCGCCCGCTCGCCTGCCGGCACGCCGGCGACGATGACGTTTTGGTTGCAGGTCATGCGGAACTCGCCGCGATGCACCTTCGCGATTTCGCGCAGGCCGGTCAGCAGCGGCCGGCCGGGCGTGTCGGCGATGCGCCCGCTGGGCAGCGACAGCGTCAGGTGCCACAGGCCGTCGTCGCCTTCGACCCAGCCGAAGCGGTCGCCATTGTGCTCGAACGTGTATGGACGAGCGGGCTGCAGCCGGAAGCCCGCGCGCTCTTCCATCATCGCCACGATTGTTTCCGGTCCGTGCTTGTCGATGGTGTACTTGAAGCGCGCCTGCTTGCGGTCCTCGCGGTCGCCCAGGTCGCGCTGCACGGTGACGGCGGCGTCGGCAATGGCCAGCACCTGCGTCGGCGTCGCGAAGCCGATCACGTTGCCGACGCGCGGATAGTGTTCCTTGATCCCGTGGCTGGCGCCCATGCTGCCGCCGATGGCGACGTTGAAGCCGGCGAGCGCGCCCGCCTCGTCGACGATGGCGATCAGGCCGAGGTCGTTGGCGAACACGTCGACGTCGTTGTACGGCGGCACCGCCACCGCCATCTTGAACTTGCGCGGCAGGTAGGCATCGCCGTAGATGGGCTCGGCCTCGACCCCGCTTTCGGCCACCTTCTCCTCGTCCAGCCAGAGCTCGTAATAGGCGCGGGTGGCGGGCTTGAAGTGCAGCGACAGCCGCTGCGCCCAGTCGTGCACCTGGGCATGCAGGGCGGATTGCAATGGATTGCTGGCGCCCAGCACGTTGCGGTTGACGTCACCGCAGGCGGAAACGGTGTCCATCGCGGCGGCGTTGATCGCCTGCATGGTCGCCTTCAGGTCGCGCTTGACCACGCCGTGGATCTGGAAGGTCTGGCGGGTGGTGACGCGCAGCGAGTGGTTGGCATACGTGGTGGCGATGGCGGCCAGCCCCAGCCACTGCTGCGGCGTGAACACGCCGCCCGGCGCGCGGATGCGGATCATGAACTGGTGCGCGGGTTCGAGTTTCTGGCGGCGACGCTCGTCGCGCAGGTCGCGGTCGTCCTGCTGGTAGCTGCCGTGGAACTTGATGGTGCGCTGGTCCTCGAAGTTCAGCGAGCCGGTGCTGGCGTCCAGCAGGCCTTCGGCCAGGGTGCCGCGCAGGCGCCGGCTTTCGAGCTTGATTTTTTCGACGGAGGGGTGGGACATGGAAGGTCAACTCGAAAACGTTCGTGGTTCGTCATTCCCGCGAAGGCGGGAATCCAGCTTTCAGGTTTTGCAAGAACTGGATTCCCGCCTTCGCGGGAATGACGGGCAGAAGCCGGATGACGGCAAGCACTCAGTACACATCGCGCGCATAGCGCCCCTCCCGCTGCAGGTTCGACAGATACTCCGCCGCCGCCTCGGCATCGGCGCCGCCGTGTTCGCGCACGATGTCCAGCAGGGCGGCATGCACGTCCTTGCCCATGCCGATGGCGCCGCAGACGTACAGGTGGGCGCCGTTCTGCAACCAGTCGTAGACCTCGCGGCCGCGCTCGTGCAGGCGCTGCTGCACGTAGGCCTTTTCGGCCTGGTCGCGCGAGAACGCGAGGTCGAGGCGATGCAGTTCGCCCTTCTGCAAGGCGTCCTGCCACTCGGTCTGGTAGAGGAAGCCGGTGTTGAAATGCCGGGCGCCGAAGAACAGCCAGTTGCGGCCGGTGGCGCCGGTCTCGGCGCGCTCCTGCACGAAGCCGCGGAACGGCGCGACGCCGGTGCCGGGACCGATCATCAGGATGTCGCGGCTGGCATCGAGGGGGACGCGGAAGCGTTCGTTCGGTTCGATGTAAACCGGCACGCTGCCGCCTTCCGCCAGCGCGGCGAGGAAGCCGCTGGCCGCGCCGAGATGATCAAAACCGTGCGCGCGGTAGCGCAGCACGTCGACGGTCAGGTGCGCTTCCTCGCCCACGCGCTTGCGGCTGGAGGCGATGGAATACAGCCGTTGCGCCTGCGGACGCAGCGCGGCCACCAGGGCCTGCGCGTCCCATGCGGCGGGCCAGCGGCGCAGGGTGTCGATCAGCTGGTGGTCACCCAGCAGCGCGGCCAAACCGGCGTTGCCGGGTTCCAGCAGCTGCTTCAGGTCATCGGCATTCGCGCGTTCGGCCAGCGTCGCCAGCAGCGGGCGCGACAGCCGGGTCAGCTCGCGCCTGTCCGCCAGCCACTGCGCCAGCGGCAGCGACGCGCCCTCGTGTTCGACGGTGGTGCCGCCGTCCAGCCGCGTCGCCTCCAGCACCGCATCGACCAGCGCGTCCGGGTTGCGGTGGCGGATGCCCAGCGCGTCGCCGGGCTCGTAGGCCAGGCCGCTGCCTTGCAGCGACAGTTCGATGTGGCGCACGTCCTTGGCGATGTCGCCATAGCGGCGGAAGCCGGTGCCCTTGAACTCGCGGCCGGTGATGCCCTGGTTGGCCAGCAGTTCGGCGGCGAAGGGCTTCTCGTGCGACCACGCCGGCGCGGCGTGCGGGCGCAGCGGAGTGACGGTGGCGAGGTGCGCGGTCGGCGCGGGCTTGAGCAGTTCGCGGGCGTGGCCCAGCGCCTGCTCGCGCCACGGCGCGGCGACGGTGTCGATGTCGAGGTCGGCCTCGCCCAGCGCCTGCACGCGGGTCGCGCCCAGTTCTGCCAATCGCGCGTCGAGCTTGCGGGCGATGCCGCAAAACTCGGCATAGCTGGAATCGCCCAGCCCCAGCACGGCGTACTTGAGTTGCGGCAGCTTCGGCGCGCGCTTGCCGTGCAGGAATTCGGCGAAGCCGATGGCGTCGTCCGGCGGATCACCTTCGCCCTGGGTGCTGATGACCACGAACAGCAGCGTTTCGTTGGCCAGTTCCCGGGTCGGGTACGCGTCAGCGCGCAGCAGCCGCACCGGCAGTCCGGCGGCCTGCAACGTGGCGTGCAGCGCCTCGGCGGCGCGCTTGGCGTTGCCGGTCTGGCTGCCATACACAATCGTGCCCGGCTGCACCGCGAGGACGGCTGGCGCTGGCGATTCCGTCGCCAGCCCGCGGGAAAGCCCGGCCAGATAGCCGGACGCCCACAGCAGGTCGCTGCGCCCGGCGGCACCGATGAACTGCGACAACAGGCCGGCCTGAGCGCTGGTCAGCGGCGTGGGGAGCGGTGTGGTAGTGGCGTGCGACATGACGGCTGGCGGTTGGGAATGCCAGCGCAGGCTATGCAGTGCGGTGCGACGGGGGAAAGGAAGGCTGGTTATGCAGACATGGAAAGCGGGGCGTTTGCCCCTTGCGGCGGGCTTTTCCTACGTCGGGACGGGATGAAGGCAAGGGCCTGCATGCGGCGCCCGCCGATGTCGCCTGCAGCACGGATTCGGGAACCTGTGCATGCCGGGTCGCAACCTGCGACGCCGGAACCTGACCACTCCAAGGAGCCTGTGATGAAGATCCTGACCACCCTGTTGTCCACGTTGGTTCTGTCGCTGGCGATGGCCGGCACTGCCCTGGCCGGCGAAAGCGTCAACATCAATACCGCCGATGCCGCCACCATCGACCGCGTGCTGCTCAACGTCGGCCCGTCCAAAGCGCAGGCCATTGTCGATTACCGCAAGGCCAACGGGGCGTTCCGCACGCCCGAGCAGTTGGCCCAGGTCAAGGGCATCGGCCTGAAGACGGTGGAGAAGAATCGCGACCGCATCAGCCTGGGCGGTGCGCGTGCGCCAGCGGCAATGGCCCACGCCGTGGCGGTGGCCAGGCCGGCACCGAAGCCGGTGGTGCGCCGCTGAGCCTGCGGCCGCGCCATCCTGCCGACAGGGTCTGCGGGATGGCGCGAGCCACGAAGGCATGTCCTGCACGCCACCCTGCAAGGCACGCGGGCCGCGCCGCTGCCCTCAGAGAGGCAGCTTGAACTCGACCGGCACCATGCCGATCGCCTGCACTGTCTGGCCCTCGCGCGTGGCGGGCTGGAAGCTCCACCGCTTGAGGACCTGCGTGCGTGCGGCTTCATCCAGTTCGCGGTGCCCGCTGCTGCTTGCAACCGTGACCTCCAACGGGTGACCGTCCGTCCCCACCAACACCCGCAGCAGCACGGTGCCGCTGAGGTGGCGCTGCAAGGCTGCACGCGGGTAGGCCGGCGCGGGCGCGACGCGGTACGCCAGATGGGCTGGCGTGGGGGCGGGATTGCCGCTGTCGCCCGAGATGTCCAACGGCAGTTCATCGCCCTGGGACGCTGGCTCCGTTGCGGCCTGGCTGCCGGTCTCCGCGAGAGCGGTCGCGGGTGGATCATCGTTTTGGGCCGGCGCAACGCGTTGGTGTTGCAGTGTCGGCGCGCTTGGATGCGGCAGCGATGGGGCAATCGGCACGAACTCGACGACTTGCGGCTGGCGCGCAATGGGCCGGGCGATGGGGTTGTGGCTGGGGGGATCCAGCACGGCCGGCGGCGGCAGCGCCATCGGCATCATCAGCAGCCCGAAGGCCAGCAGGTTGAACGCCAGGGTGCTGCTGAGGGTGAGGATGCGGATCGAGTCGAGCTGCGGCTTGGCGGCGGGTTTGAGCAGGGCGAAGCCGGCGGGGCGGGGCAGGGCGTGGGCGCGAACCATGGTCAACCTCCAGTGCGGTGGGCAATTCGGAGAACACGAACCATGTAACGGGCGAGGGTTGCGACCGGGGTTGGTGCATCGGCATCGCTCGCTTTCACGTTGCGCGCGGCCGGGGGCAGGACGCAATCGCGGCAAGCCGATCGGTTGTGTGCCGTTCAGCAAGGCGCAAATGACGACGCCCGCACAGGGCGGGCGTCGTGTCTGGGGGTCGCGCCGACGATCGCTCAGTGACCGAGTTCGAACACCATCTCCACGTTGACTGACACCGTGCTTTCGCCCGGCGCAATCGCGGTTTCCTTGGCGGCGCCGGCGTCGGCGGCCATCATTCGCAGCATCGGCATGGGCCGGGGCTGGCTGGCGCCTCCCTCGCTGATGCTGACGATCCGCAGCACGCGCATGTCCAGCGCCTTGGCGTAGGTCTGCGCCTGGGCCTGCGCTTTCTTGATCGCAGCGAGGCGTGCTTCCTCGATCGCGGCGTCCGGTTTGTCGATTTCGAAGCTGGGGCCGTTGATCTGGTTGGCGCCTTGTGCCACCAGCGTATCCAGCACCTTGCCCAGGCGGGCAAGCTCGCGCACCTTCACGTTCACCGTATTGCTGGCCTGGTAGCCGACGATGGCCGGCGGCGCGTTTTCCACGTATTTGTATTGCGGGTTGAGGTTGATCCCGCTGGTCTGGATGTCGCGCGCGGCGATGCCGGCGGCACGCAGCGCCGCCATCACCTTGTCCATTTGCACGGCGTTGTCGCGCATCGCCGCATTGGCATCCGCCGCTTGGCTGACCACGCCGGTCGACAGGGTGGCCACGTCCGGTGCGCGGCTGGCGTCGGCGGTGGCCGAAACCGACAACAGGGTGCCCTGCGGTACGGCAGTGGCGACCTCGGCGGAAGGGTGGGCGTTGACGGTCATCGGCGCGGCGGCAGCAAGGGCAAGGGCGAGAACGAGCGGACGTAACGACATGATGGACTCCTGGAATGGGTGGGGGAAGGATGCACACGCAGCGAGTGAACGCTCGGTGAGCCGCGATGGGGTGATTGGCGCGGGCAGGCGCAGCGCGTCATCGGTGAACGGTTAGACTTCCTCCATGCTGCATCTTGCCTCGCGCTCACCCCGCCGTGCCGACCTGTTGACCCGCCTCGGGTTGGAGTTTGGCCTGATCGACCTCGACATTCCCGAACAGCAGGGAGCCAGCGAGGCCGCCGCCGACTATGTGCGCCGGGTGGCGCGCGAGAAAGCCGGTGCCGGCCTGCTGAGCGTGGTCGCGGCTCCGGATGCGGTGGTGCTGGGGGCCGACACCGAAGTCGTTCTGGATGGCGTGGTGTTCGGCAAACCGCTCGACGTGGTGGATGCGGCGGCCATGTTGCGGCGCTTGTCGGGCCGCAGCCATGAGGTGATGACGGCGGTGTCGCTGGTAAGCGCCGGGTGGGAGGCGCAAGCGGTGTCGTTGACCAGGGTGACCGTGGAGCCGCTGTCCGATGCAGCCATTGATCGCTATCTCGATGGCGGTGAGTGGCGAGGCAAGGCGGGCGCCTACGCCATCCAGGGCTGCTTCGAGGCGCACGTGGAACGCCTGGAGGGCAGCTATTCCGGGGTCATGGGGTTGCCGCTGCATGAGACGGCGCGGCTGCTGCGCCAGTCCGGGTTGCTGCCATGAGTGAAGAGCTGCTGGTCAACGTGACGCCGCGCGAGACGCGGGTGGCGGTGGTTGAAAACGGCATGCTGCAGGAGTTGCATATCGAGCGTGGCAGCCAGCGCGGGGTAGTCGGCAATATCTACAAAGGCAAGGTGCAGCGGGTGATGCCGGGCATGCAGGCCGCCTTCGTGGATGTCGGCCTCGAACGCGCGGCGTTTCTGCACGCCAATGACATTTTCCGCAGTGCGCCGGTGGACGCGGGAGACGTGCCGGTCGCGCCGCCGCCGCAGGTGCAGGTGCAGATCACCGAGTTGTTGCGCGATGGCGCCGACATCGTGGTGCAGGTGGTCAAGGACCCGATCGGCAGCAAGGGCGCGCGGTTGACGACCCAGATCAGCATTCCCTCGCGCTATCTGGTGCTGCTGCCCCGATCGAAGGTGATCGGCGTTTCCGCGCGCATTGAAGATGAGGCCGAGCGCGCGCGCTTGAAGGCCCTGATCGCCGAGCTGGCCGCCGGCGGCGAGCATGCCGCGCCCGAGCATGGCTTCATCGTGCGCACCAATGCCGAGGGTCAACCGGCGGAAGCGCTGGCCGAAGACATTGCCTACCTGCGGCGGGTATGGGCCCTGATCGAGAGCGGTTCCATGGCGGCAAGCGTGGGCAGCCGCATCTATGAAGACCTCAGCCTGCCGCTGCGCGCGGTGCGCGACCTGATCCGCCGCGACGTGGACAAGGTGAAGGTGGATTCACGCGAGACCTGCGAGCGGTTGCGGGAATTTGCCGCGCAGTACATGCCGGAGCTGGCGGAGAAGATCGAACATTATTCCGGCGCGCGTCCGATCTTCGACCTGTATGGCGTGGAGGACGAAATCCAGCGCGCGCTGGACAAGCAGGTGCCGCTGAAGTCGGGCGGCTACCTGGTCATCGACCAGACCGAGGCGATGACCACGGTGGACGTGAACACCGGCAGCTTCCTCGGCCAGCGCAATCTCGAAGAGACCGTGTATCGCACCAATCTGGAAGCCGCGCAGGCGGTGGCGCGGCAGCTGCGCCTGCGCAACCTGGGCGGCATCATCATCATCGACTTCATCGACATGCACGATGCCGAGCATCGGCGGCAGGTGCTGCGCACGCTGGAGAAGTCGCTGGCGAAGGATCACGCCAAGACCACGGTGTACGACTTCTCGCCGCTGGGACTGGTGGAGATGACCCGCAAACGCACGGTGGAGTCGCTGGAACGGCAGCTGTGCGAGCCCTGCCACGAATGCGGCGGGCGCGGGATGGTCAAGACGGCGGAAACCGTGACCTACGAGGTTTTCCGCGAAATCGTGCGCGCCGTGCGCCAGTTCGATGCCGCGCGGCTGCTGGTCATCGCCTCGCCGCAGCTGGTGGCGCGCATTACCGACGAGGAATCCAACGCGGTGGCGGAGCTGGAAGAGTTCATCGGCAAGTCGATCCGCTTCCAGGCCGATGCGCAGTACCTGCAAGAGCAGTTCGATGTCGTGCTGCTTTGAGTCCGCGTGGCGGTCATGGGCCCACCGCCGATGACCATGCCTTGGCGCCATCGCCTGCGTCTGCTCAGGCGCGGTGCCTGGTATGCGTTGGCTGGGGTGTTGTTGCTGGTGGCGCTGCTGGCCACCGTGGCCAACCAGCTGTTGCCGATGGTCGAGCAGCGTCCGGAGCAGGTGGCGGCATGGCTGAGCGCGCGCGCGCAGCGCAAGGTGACCTTCGACCGGCTTGAAACCGAATGGACTCGGCGTGGCCCGCTGCTGCAGCTGGACAATTTGCGCATTGGCGATGGCCCCGATGCGCTGCCGATCGGTGATGCGGAAATTCTGGTTGCACCCTACGCCGGACTGTTGCCGGGGCGCTCGCTGACTGAGCTGCGTTTGCGCGGGTTGGACCTGACCCTGCAGCGCGACAGCAATGGCCAATGGCAGGTGCGTGGGTTGCCGGGCCAGCAGACCGGCGGCGATCCGCTGGATGCGCTGGCGCATCTGGGTGAACTGCAGATCGCACAGGCGCGGCTGCGCGTGCTGGCGCCGGAGCTTGGGCTTGACCTGCGGCTGCCGCGCATCGATCTGCGCCTGCAGGTCAACGGCAGTCGCGTGCGCGCGGGTGCGCGCGCCTGGTTGCGTGCGGACGCGACGCCATTCGACATTGCCGGCGATCTGGATCGCCGCAGCGGTGACGGCCAGGTCTATGCAGGGACGCGGCAGGTGGATCTGGCGGAAGTCGCCGGCACCGTGCATTTGCTCGGCGTCACGCCCATCAGCGGCAAGGGTGCGCTGCAGGGCTGGGCACGCCTGCAGGGCCACCGGGTGGTTGCGGTACACGCGGTTGCCGGGTTGAAGGATGTGCGCCTGCGCGGGGCACCGTTGCCGGACGCGCCGGCCCCAAGCCGCGCGTTGGGCGAGTTGGCGCTGGATGCCCGCTGGGCCGGCAGCCTGGCCGATTGGCAGCTTCACGTGGCGCGGCTGCGCTTGGGCAGTGGCGCGCAGCCACAAACGCTGGATGGGCTGGCGCTGGCGGGTGGCCACCACTATGCCCTGCGTGCACGGCGATTGGATGCAGCCCCGCTGCTGCAGCTTGCGATGCTCGGCAATGCGCTGTCCCCCGGGTTGCGGCATTGGCTGCAGGCAGCCGCGCCGGGCGCGCTGCTGGAGGATGTGGAATTTGCGGGCGGTGGCGGCAAGCTGCGCGCCAGCGCGCGCCTGCGCGGCTTCCGCTTTGATCCGGTCGGGCATGCGCCCGGCCTGCGCGGCGTGGGTGGGTGGCTGCAGGCGGATCAGGACGGGCTGCGGCTGCGCTTTGATCGCAGCGCGCAGGTGGCATTCGATTGGCCCGCCGGGTTCGGTGTCGTCCACGAATTCAAGCTCGATGGCGAAGCCGTTGTGTGGCGTGACGGCGCGGGCTGGACCGTGCGGACGCCGGGGCTCGCCCTCGCCGGCGGCGCGTTGCAGATGCGGGCGCGTGGCGGCATCGGATTCCAGGGCGACGGCAGCCGCCCGCATCTGGACATCGCCGCAGACATTGGCGATACGCCGATTTCAATGGCGCACGGCTTCTGGATCCACCACCTGATGCCCAAGGCGACGGTGCAGTGGCTGGACATGGCCCTGCAGGGCGGCACCCTGCGCAACGTTCATGCGATCGTCGCGGGTGACCTGGACGACTGGCCGTTCCGCAATGAGCCGGGCATGGCCGGTGCCGGCGTGTTTCGTGCGGATGCGCATATCGACGATGGCACGGTGAAATTCCAGCGCGACTGGCCGGCGGCGCAGCAGATGGATGCCGACGTCAGCTTCGTGGCCGACGGGTTCACCGTGAACGGGCGGGCGCAGCTTGCCGGCGTTCCGATACCGGCCTTCAGCGCGGGCATCGCCCGCTTCCGCGAAGCCGAGCTGCGGGTGGATGCGCAGGCAGCAGGCGATGCACGCAATTTCCTGACGATGCTGCGCGCCAGCCCGCTGCACAAGGACTATGGCGAGATCATGGACAACCTGCGCGCGGCGGGCCCGGCGCAGGCGGGGTTCCACATGCTGCTGCCGCTGCACCATGACCAGCCGGTGCCGCCCACCATCGAAGGTACGGTGACGCTGGCCGGGGTGCAGCTGGGCGAGCAGCGTTACAAGCTCGATTTCCAGCAGGTGCGCGGGCAGGCGCGCTACGACCGTGGCGGCTTCGAGGCGCCTGCGCTGCAGGTGCGTCACGAGGGCGCGCCCGGGCTGCTGGCGCTGCGTGCCGGGCCGCATGTGCGTGATCCCGCGCAGGCGTTCGAGGCGCAATTGCAGACCCAGGCCGATATCGATGGGCTGCTTGATCAGGCGGGCAATCTGGATTGGCTGAAGCCGCACGTGCGCGGCAGCTCGGCCTGGACTGCGGAAATTTCGGTTCCGCGCGCGGCTGGAAAAGGCACGCCGACCTCCCGGCTGCGGCTGCGTTCCAATCTGGTGGGCACGGTGTTCGACCTGCCCGAGCCATTGCGCAAGGCAGCCGGCATGGCGTTGCCCGCCACGGTCGATCTGCGCCTGCCGCTTGACGGTGGCGAGGTCGTGGCCACCCTGGGCAATCTGCTGTCGCTGCGCAGCCGCAGCGTGAAGGGCCAGACCGGCCTGCGCGTGCAATTGGGTGGTGGCGACGCCGGCCCGCCGCCGGCGCGCGGGCTGTCGGTAAGCGGGCAGGTGGATCGGCTTGATGCACTGGACTGGATCGGGCTTGCCGCCGGTGGTCGCGGCAATGGCGACCTGCCGCTGCAGCGCATCGATGTGCAAGCGCAGCGGCTGCGCCTGCTGGGCAGCGAATTTGCCGCGGCCAAGCTGCAGCTGATGCCCGCTGCGCGCGGGACCGCCGTGCAGGTGCAGGGCGCGGGGATTGCCGGCAGCCTGATGGTGCCGGAAGCCGATGGGGCAGCCGTGACCGGTCGCTTCGACAGGCTGTATTGGGGACTGCCCGGTGTCGATGCGGCTGGCGCGGCTTCACCGCTGGGGATCCGGTTCGATCCGGCAGCCATTCCGCCGCTGCTGTTCGACGTGGCCGACCTGCGCATCGGCGAAGTGGCGCTGGGGCGTGCGCGCTTCCGCAGCACGCCGGTCGCCGGCGGCTTGCGTCTGGACGAATTCACCACCAGTGGTGGCAAGCAGCGGCTGGCCGCCAGTGGAAGCTGGGTGGGGCGCGGCGCGGGCGAGCGCAGCCAGCTCAAGCTGGAAGCCAATAGCGACGACATCGGCGTGCTGCTGGCCGGACTGGGGCTGGGCGGTCAGGTGCGCGGTGGCAAGGGCCGGCTGGGACTGGAGGCGAACTGGGCCGGCGGTCCGGAGGCGTTCTCGCCGGGCACCGTGGCGGCGCTGCTGGCGCTGGATGCCCGCGACGGCCACCTGCTGGAACTGGAGCCCGGCGCGGGCCGGGTGCTGGGCCTGCTGGGCATTGCCCAGTTGCGGCGCCGGCTGACCCTGGACTTCAGCGACTTCTTCAGCAAGGGCTTTGCGTTTGACCGGATCCAGGGCAATGCACGGCTGGCCCAAGGGATCCTGCACACCGACAATCTCGCCATTCGCGGCCCCGCCGCCGATATCCTGGTGCGCGGCGACACCGATTTGCGCAACCAGCGCTTCGACCAGAGCGTGGACGTGCTGCCCAAGTCCGGCGGCTTGCTGACCGCGGTGGGCGCGCTGGCCGGCGGGCCGGTGGGCGCGGCGGTGGGCGCGGTGGCCAACGCCGTGTTGGACAAGCCGATGCGTGGCTTGGGCGCAAAGCACTACCGCATCACCGGGCCATGGGCATCCCCGGCAATCGAAACGCAGGCGCACGCGGCATTGCCGGTGGCCACCACGACGCCCACCCAAGGCGATTGATTCCGGCCCGATGGCCGCCATTTTCCAGCAAGGCTTTCCACAAACCACGCATGAATACACTGACGCTCGCCGAATCCGCCTTGCTCGCCCCCGCCGGTCTTGACCTGCATGCCCTGGATGGCGCCTTTGCCCGCCTGTTGGGGCCGGGCATCGATTTCGGCGACCTGTATTTCCAGCATGCGCGGCGCGAGGCGTGGAGCATGGAGGACGGCATCGTCAAGGACGGCTCGCACAGCATCGAGCAGGGCGTGGGCGTGCGTGCGATTTCCGGCGAGAAAACCGGCTTCGCCTATTCCGATGAACTCGACGCGCCGGCGCTGATCGCGGCGGCGCAGTCGGCGCGCGCGATCGCCCGCGATGGCCGCGCGCAGGGCGCGCACGCATTGCAGTCCAGGAGCGCCCGTGCGCTGTATCCGGCGCTGGACCCCATCGACGCGCTGGACAACCTCGTCAAGGTGGCGGCGCTGCGCCGCGTGGATGCGCTGGTGCGCGCGCTTGACCCGCGCGTGCGGCAGGTGATGGTGAGCCTGACCGGCGGCGTGGATACCGTGCTGGTGGCGCGCAGCGACGGTGTGCTGGCCGGCGATGTGCGGCCGCTGGTGCGGATGAACGTGCAGGTGATCGTGGAGCAGAACGGGCGCCGCGAATCCGGGTTTTCCGGTTTCGGCGGACGCTACGGTTATGCCGAATTGCTGGCGGGCGACAAACCGGAGACGTTCGCGCGCGAAGCGCTGCGGCAGGCGCTGGTGAATCTGGACGCCATCGATGCTCCCGCCGGGGCAATGCCGGTGGTGTTGGGCCACGGCTGGCCGGGCGTGCTGCTGCACGAGGCGGTGGGCCACGGGTTGGAGGGCGACTTCAACCGCAAGGGCACCTCCACCTATGCCGGCCGCATCGGCCAGCGCGTTGCCGCCGCAGGCGTGACCATTGTCGATGATGGCACCCTGGACGGTCGCCGTGGCTCGCTCAGCATCGACGACGAAGGCACGCCCAGCCAGTGCACCACGCTGATCGAAGACGGCGTGCTGGTCGGCTACATGCAGGACACCCACAACGCGCGGCTGATGGGCATGGCCCCGACCGGCAATGGTCGCCGTGAATCGTTTGCGCACCTGGTGCTGCCGCGGATGACCAATACCTACATGCGGGCGGGCAGCCACGACCCGGACGACATGATCCGATCGGTGAAAAAAGGCCTGTATGCGGTCAACTTCGGCGGTGGCCAGGTGGACATCACCAGCGGCAAGTACGTGTTCTCGACCACCGAGGCCTATCTGATCGAAGATGGAAGAATCACCGTGCCCGTGAAGGGTGCGACGCTGATCGGCAACGGTCCGGAAACCATGCAGAAGGTGGCGATGATCGGTGCCGACCTGGCGCTGGATGACGGCGTGGGCATCTGCGGCAAGGACGGGCAGTCAGTGCCGGTCGGCGTGGGCCAACCCAGCTTGCTGATCTCGGAAATTACCGTGGGCGGGACGAAGGCGTGATGACGCCGATGACATCAGGTGTCGTCGTCTTCAAGCGCATCGTCGCTGGCGTCATCGCCGCGCGACAACAAATCCCGCAGTTCGCGGAACAGCTCGCGGAACGCGCGCGGCGGCTTGTTCTTGGCGCGTTCGTCGTGGGTATTGCGCACCAGTTGGCGCAGTTTCTGGCGGTCAACCTGCGGATGGGCGGCCACGACTGCCGTCAGCGCGGCATCGCCATCCACGCCCAGCAGCGCCTCGCGCAGCGCTTCGGCGCGATGCAGGGCAGCGGTTTCGCGGCGCGCGGCGTCGCCGTCCTTGGACATGGCATCGCGGATCGCATCCAGCGTCGCGTCGTCCAGCTTGCGCATCTGCTTGGCCAGGAAGGCCAGCTGGCGTTTGCGCGCGCCGTGGGAGGCGATGCGCTGGGTGTCCTGGATATGCGGCAACACGTCTTCGGGAATGGGCAGCCGGCCCAGCTGCGCCGCGGTCAGTGCCACCAGTTGCTCACCCAATTCCAGCACGTCCAGCGCCGCACGCCGTTGCGCGCTGCGGCTGGGGCTCAGGAATTCGCCGGTCTCTTCGTCATGTCCTCGCATCGCAACAGGATAAGCCATTGAACACGTTCGTCACCGATCTTGCCCCCCTTCCGGATGACAGCAGCCAGCGCCAACAGCGGCTCGCCGACGTTGCGCGGCAGCTGCTGGAGCGCGCCCGCGCCGCTGGCGCAACGCAGGCCGAGGTGAGCTGCAACGAAGACGCCGGCCTGGCGGTCAACGTGCGGATGGGCGAGGTGGAGACGGTGGAAGCCACGCGCGACCGCGGCGTCGCCATCACCGTGTATTTCGGCCAGCGCAAGGGCAGCGCCAGCACCGCCGACCTGCGCGAGGACAGCCTCGAGGCCACCGTGGCGCAGGCCTGCGCGATTGCCCGCCACACCGAGGAGGATCCGGCGTCCGGCCTTGCCGATCCGGCGCTGATGGCCACCGTCCAGCGGGAGTTCGACAGCTGGCATCCGGCGCCGTTCGACGCCACCCGTGCCATCGATCTGGCGCTGGCCTGCGAGCAGGCGGGGCGCGAGGTGGATGCACGCATCGGCAATTCCGACGGGGCGTCGATGAATGCCAACGCCTCGCTCAGCGTGTATGCCAACTCGCATGGCTTCCTTGGCAGCGAACGTGCGACCTCCTACAGCCTGGGTTGCGCGCTGATTGCCGGCGAAGGCGAGGCGATGCAGCGGGATGGCTGGTACAGCGTGGCGCTGGCGCAGCCGGACCTGGAGGCGCCACGTGCCGTGGGTCGCAAGGCGGCGCAGCGCACGGTGGACCGGCTGGACGCGCGCCAGCTTCCCACCGGGCAGGTGCCGGTGCTGTTTGCCGCCGAAATGGCGCGTTCGCTGATTGGCAGCTTCATCGGTGCGGTATCCGGCGGTGCGCTGTACCGCAAAGCCAGTTTCCTGCTGGACAGTGCGGGCACGCGCGTGTTCCCGGAGTGGTTTGCCATCGAGGAAGACCCGTTCCTGGCGCGCGGCTTCCGCTCGGCGGCGTTCGATGCCGAAGGCGTGGCGACGTGTCGCTCGATGCTGGTGGATGCCGGCATCGTGCAGCGCTACGTGCTGGGCAGCTATTCGGCACGCAAGCTCGGCTTGCAGACCACCGCCAATGCGGGGGGCGTGCACAACCTCGAGGTGAAGGCGAATGCAGGCGACCTGCACGCGATGGTGAAGGGCATGGCGCGCGGCCTGCTGGTGACCGAGTTGATGGGGCAGGGCGTGAATGCGATCACCGGCGACTATTCGCGCGGCGCGGCGGGCTTCTGGGTGGAGAACGGCGAGATCGCCTATCCCGTCGATGGCATCACCATCGCCGGCAACCTGAAATCGATGTTTGCGGGCATTGAGGCCGTGGGCAATGACATCGACCCGCGTTCCCATGTTCGTACCGGCTCGATCCTGATCGGCTCGATGATGGTGGCCGGATCGGGCGCCACATGACAGAACTGTAATCCGGGGCTGTCAACCGCCTGCCAGACGCGTGCGTTGCTGCTGATGTTTCCAGTGGAGTCAGGCCATGGCGATATCCCGGACCGTCAGCGCGGCCAACCGGTTCGGGCTGGGTGCCCGAGCGGGCGAACTGCAACGCATCGGCAACGACCCGCGCGGCTGGTTGCTGGCGCAACTGGGCGTGGCGCAGCCGATCGACGCATTCGCTGGTCTGCCGGATAGCGCCGGCTATCTGGATCTGTACGTGCAGGTCCAGAAGCAACGCAAGCAGATGCGCGAGCTCAAGGCGGCGGGCGATCTGGATGCCGCCCGGCGGGTGAGCGGGCGGGACGGGTTGCGCCGCGCGATGCAGCAGGAACTGCTGCTGCGCCAGGGCGTGGCGGTGGCCAGCGAGCAGGGGTTTCGCGAACGGCTGGTGCGCTTCTGGTCGAACCACTTCGCGATTTCGGTGGACAAGCATGTCGCCGCGCTGTTCGCCGCACCGATGGAGCGCGAGGCGATCCGTCCGCATGTCGGCGGCCGTTTCGTGGACATGCTGCTGGCGGTGGAGCGGCATCCCGGCATGTTGCTGTACCTCGACAACGCACAGTCGATTGGCGACGACTCGCGGATGGCGACGCGGCGCGCGGGGGCGCGCAAGCGCGGCCTCAACGAGAACCTGGCGCGTGAAATCATGGAGCTGCATACGCTGGGCGTGAATGCCGGCTACAGCCAGCAGGACGTGACCGAATTCGCGCGCGCCATCACCGGCTGGAGCGTGGCGCGCCCGAATGATCGCGGCAGTGGCAGCGGCGCGTTCGTGTTCCGCGCAACCGCGCATGAACCCGGCGCGCGGCGGGTGTTCGGCAGTACCTATCGGCAGCCTGGCGAAGAACAGGGCGTGGCGATCCTGCATGACCTGGCCCGGCATCCGGCCACTGCCCGCCACGTCTCGATGAAGCTGGCGCGGCATTTCGTGGCCGATGCGCCGGCGCCGGCGCTGGTCGAGCGCATGGCCCGGGCCTGGCTGGCCAGTGACGGTGACCTGGCCCAGGTGTGCCGCACGATGGTGGAGGACGATCGGGCGTGGGTGGCCATGGATCGCAAGTTCAAGACACCCGAGGATTTCTGCGTGTCCGCGCTGCGCGCCTGCGGCCTCGACGGGCAGCGCGAGCTGGCGCTGTCCCTGCGCCTGCAGGGGCAGCTGGGGCAGCCGGTATTCCAGCCGCGCTCGCCGGCGGGGTTTGGCGATGTTGCCGCAGACTGGGGCGGGCCCGATGCACTGTTCAAGCGCGTGCAGGCCGCGCAAACCCTGGCCGAGCGCCTGCCCACGGGCATCGACCTGACCCCGCAGGTGCTGGGCGACGCCGTGCTGGGCAGCGCGCTGGATGCGCAAACCGCTACTGCCCTGCGCCGCGCGGAATCGGTACAGCAAGGCGTGGCCCTGCTGCTGGCCAGCCCCGCCTTCCAGTGGAGGACATGAGATGAAACTCGATCGACGCAGCTTCCTCGGCTTGGGTGCCGGTGCGTTGGCAATGGCGGCAATTCCCAAATTCGCGCTGGCTGCAAGCTCGGCGTCGGACACGCGCTTTCTGCTGGTGCTGTTGCGCGGCGGGCTGGATGGTCTGCATGCGTTGCAGCCCCTCGGCGACCCGGCCTTTGCGGCGCTGCGGGGCGAGTTTGCCAGCGCCAGGGGGCAGGCCGCGGCGCTGCGCCTGAACGCCGATTTCGCGCTGCACGGCAGCATGACCTGCAGCGCCGGACTGTTTGCCAGCGGGCAGTTGTTGCCGGTGGTTGCGGTGGCGCCGCCGTATCGGCATCGCTCGCATTTCGAGGCGCAGGATTGCGTGGAAAATGGCACCACCGGCACCAGTGGAACGACGGGTTGGCTCAATCGCTGCGTGGCCGCGATTCCGGGCGGCAAGGGCTTGGCGCTGTCGGCGGTGATGCCGCTTGCCATGCGCGGCACGGGCGACGTTTCCACGTGGTCGCCGCCGCTGGCCAACGGGGTGGACCCGATCCTGTGGCAACAGCTGCAGTTGCTGTACGCCGCCGATGCAGCGCTGGCACCGACCTTCGACTCGATCGATGCGGGGATGGAAGGCACGAGCGCAGGCAACGACAAAGGGGACCTGCGTCTGCCGCAGGCAATGGCGGCAGCGGCAACCTTCATGTCGGCAGCAAACGGCCCGCGCATCGGTTTCGTGGAAGACACCGGCTGGGATACCCACGGTGGCGAACTGGCGGTGCTGGATCGCAAGCTGGCGGAGCTGGATGCGGGGCTGCAGGCCTTTCACGAGGGGGCGCAGCCGGTGTGGGGCAGAACGGTGGTCGCCATCGTCACCGAATTCGGGCGCACCGCGGCGATCAATGGCACCGGCGGCACCGATCACGGGACCGGCGGTGTGGCGTTCCTGGCCGGTGGTGCGGTCAACGGTGGCCGCATCGCCGGCGACTGGCCCGGGCTTGGCAACGCGCAGCTCAATGAAGGTCGCGACCTCCTCGCCACCACCGACATGCGCGCGCTGTTCAAGGGCGTGCTGCGCGATCACCTTGGCATTGCCCGCGACGCGCTGGCACAGCACGTGTTTCCGGAGAGTGCCGCGCTGTCGCCACTGGCCGGGTTGGTGCGTGGATAACCGGTATGCAACGGTGCTGCCGGGCTGGCAGGCGGTTCGGCCGGGATAGCGCGTGGCCGCGCGTGATGCCGGTTCGCGTTATCCTCGCTATCTGGGCGCCTATGCCTGTATTCGGGGAGACACGCAATGGATCAAAACGAAGCCAACACCGCGCCGCCGGGCAGCCCCAGCGCCGAGGAAAAGCAGTGGGCCATGTTCGGCCACCTGTCTGCCCTCACCGGGGTCGTGACCGGCGGGCTGGGCAACTTCCTGGGGCCGCTGATCGTCTGGCAGATGAAGAAAGACACGCTGCCTTTCGCGGCTGATCAGGCCAAGGAAGCGCTCAATTTCAACATCACCTTGCTCATCGTCGGTGTTGCGTTTGGCGTGATCGGCGCCATCTTCACTGCCATCACCCTTGGGTTCGGGGCAATTCTGGTGGTGCCTCTGGCGTTGGCGCTGGGCGTTGCTTGGCTGGTTTTCACCATCATGGCGGCAATGAAGGCAAACGATGGCGTGGCCTACCGTTATCCGCTGACGATCCGCCTGATCAAGTAAGTCCGGCGGCAGCCAGCGAAACACGACGAGCCCGGGCAACCCCGGGCTCGTCCGTTTCCGGCGCAGGATTCGATCCGCGCCAACGCCTCTTCGTCGCATGCGGCCCGGTTTCGTCGCCGGTCGTCTTGCAGTGCCGCGCCGCGCTGCCATCCTTGACCCAAGCCGGAATGGGTCCGGCGGGAGACGACGATGGAAACCGTGCAGGTGCAGACGCTGTCCTCGACCCAGCACGACCGCCTGTGGGCGGCCAGCGCCCACGGCGGCGCCCTGCTGCTGGCCTTCCTGACCAGCTGGAGCGCCGGCATCGCCGGCATGCTGGCGGCGCTGGTGGTCTACTTCGCCAAGCGGGGCGATTCGGAATTCGCCGCGACGCATGCGCGCGAAGCGTTCAACTTCAACCTGACGATGTTCCTGCTGGCCTGCGGGCTGGTCATCGTGGGCGGGCTGCTGGTCGGCGCGACCGTGTTGACGCTGGGGCTGGGTGCCATCGTCACCCTGCCGGCCGGGCTGGTGCTGGTGCTGCTGGCGGGGGCAGTTGCGGTGAGTTGGCTGGTATGCAGCGTCATCGCCACGTTCAAGGCGCTGAACGGCGAAAGCTACCGCTACCCGTTTTCACTGCGCCTCCTGGTCAAGTAATCCCCGGCACGCGGACAGACGCAAACAAGACCGGGGAAACCCGGCCTTCTGCATGGCGTGCGCGCCTGGAATGGAAGGCGGCGGGTGCTCCGCGCTTGCCCACGAGCGTCTGCGGGGCTGGCGCTCAACTTCGGCGCGCCCTGGCCGATACCGTGGTGGAGGACGGGTGCCGGCGACGCATGCCTGGCGGCCGTCCGAGGCCCCGGTTTCGTCCAATCATGGAAAAGGGATGCATATGCATCAGAAGAAACAATGGATCGCGCTGGCGATCAGCTTGGCGCTGTCACAGGCGGCGTGGGGGCAGGATGGCGGCGAGGATCGCTTCAAGTTGAGCGGCTTCGGCACGGTTGGCGTTGCCCATTCGAGCGAAGACAAAGCCGATGTGACGCCGGACTTCCAGACCGACCGTGGCGTCGGTGCCACCAGCGCGACGTCCGGCCGGCTGGATTCCCGCATCGGCGTCCAGCTCAATGCCAATTTCACCGACAAGTTCAGCGGCGTGCTGCAGGCGGTGAGCGAATATGCCGTCACCAAGTCCTACAGCCCGACGATCTCGCTGGCGCACGTGAAGTACCGTTTCTCGCCCGCCTTCAGCGCACGTCTCGGCCGTATCACCGCGCCGCTGTACATGCTGTCAGAGTATCAGCGCGTGGGTTATGCGATGCCTTGGGCGCGCCCGCCGCAGGAGGTCTACAACTACCTGCTGCCAATGGATGGCGTGGAGGGCGTGTACAACATCAACGCCGGCGACACCGTCATCGGCATCCAGGGCTTCTATGGCCGCATCGATTCCGAGCGGGCCTCGGTGGATGCGATGCGTGGCGTCGCGGTGCAGGTGGACCACGGTGCGTCGAGTTTCCGGATCAGCCACATCGTGGGGCGCGCGCATTACGTCACCGACAACATCGCCGCGCTGTTCGACACCTATCGCAGCCTGCCGATCCCGGCGCTGGTGGATGTGGCCACGCGCCTTGATCCACGCACCATGGACGGCAGCTTCAGCGGCGTCGGTTACAGCTACGATCCCGGCAACTGGTTCGTTCGCGCCGAAGCCATCCAGGCCGACTACAGCCCCTCGATCAGCGGCAAGACCACGTCGGGCTATGCCAGCGCGGGAATGCGCATGGGCAACTTGACCCCGTCGTTCACCTTCGCGCACGTCGATGTGCGCGGACAGGAAATGCCGGGCGCGCTGGACCCGTTCGGCCTGCTCAACGCTGCGGTGGCGGGCAATAACGCCGACCGCCACAGCTTCACGGCGGCGCTGCGCTGGGATGTTCACGACAGCATCGCGATCAAGCTGCAAGCCAGCCATGTCAAGAACCATGCCGGCTCGGTCGGCGGCCTCGACAACCTGCAGCCGGGGTTCGTGCCGGGGCGGGGATACAACCTGCTGTCGGCCTCGGTCGATTTCGTATTCTGAGGTGAGCCCATGAATATTTCGTTCAACAAGCGGGCTGCCCTGCTGGCGGCACTGCTCGCTGCCAGCTCGTTTGCGCAGGCGGGTGTGGTGGTGGTGATGTCGTCGAAGAGCGACGTTGATTCACTGAGCAAGGTGCAGGTTTCGCAGATATTCCTCGCCAAGACCGACGCGCTCCCCAATGGTCGCGTGGCCAAGCCGATCGACCAGGCCGAGGGTGCGGCCGTGCGCAACGAGTTCTATGACAAGGTGGCCGACAAGAGTTCGGCGCAGATGAAGGCGTATTGGTCGCAGTTGACGTTCACCGGCAAGGCACAGCCGCCGCGCAAGGTTGCCAGCGATGCCGCGGTCAAGGCGGCGCTTGCCGAGAACCCGGCGGCGATCAGCTACATCAGCGATGGCGCGGTGGACGGCAGCGTGAAGGTGGTGTTCCGGCCCTGATCGGCAGCGTTGGTTCGGCGTCATCGCGACTGCGATGGCGCCGAGCGCATGGCAGGACGGGCTCTCAACCCAGCAAGTTGCGGACCTTGCGCAGCGCCACCAGGAACGCCTCGATTTCCGCGTGGGTGTTGTAGAACGCCAGCGAGGCACGGCAGGTGGTGCCAACCCCCAGCCACTGCAGCAGCGGATGCGCGCAGTGCTGGCCGGAGCGCACCGCCACGCCTTCCAGGTCAAGCAGGGTGGCGAGGTCGTGCGAGTGCGTCCCGTCGATCGCGAAACTGATCACCGCCGCCTTGTCGCGGGCGGTGCCGTGGATGCGCAGGCCGTCGATCTTGCCAAGTTCCTCGGTGGCGTGCGCCAGCAGTTCGCGCTCGCGTGCGGCGATGTTGGGCATGCCCAGCGCGTCCAGATAGTCCACCGCCGCACCCAGCCCGACGAAGCCGGCGATGTTGGGCGTGCCGGCTTCGAATTTGTGCGGGGCATCGTTGAACACGGTGCCGTCGAAGCGCACTTCCTTGATCATTTCGCCGCCGCCGAGGAACGGCGGCATGGCCTCGAGGTGCGCGCGCCGCGCCCATAGCGCGCCGGTGCCGGTGGGGCCGACCATCTTGTGGCCGGTGAAGGCGTAGAAATCGCAGCCGATCGCAGCGATGTCCACCGCCATGTGCGGCGCGGCCTGCGAGCCATCGACCACGCTCACGATGCCGCGGCGCGCCGCTTCCCGGCAGATCGCCGCCACCGGGTTGATGGTGCCGAGCACATTGCTGACGTGGGTGACCGCCAGCAGCTTCACCTCGGGCGTCATCGCCGCATGCAGGCCGTCGAGATCAAGGCTGCCATCCGGCAGCAGCTCGGCGACCTTGAGGACGGCGCCGGTGCGCTGGGCAACCAGCTGCCACGGCACGATGTTGGCGTGATGCTCCATCCGCGTGAGCAGGATCGCGTCGCCCGGCTGCAGGCGCGGCAGCGCCCATGAATACGCCACCAGGTTGATGGCGAAGGTGGTGCCGCTGCACAGCACCAGTTCGTCCGGGCGCACGTTGAAGAACCGCGCCAGCTTGCCGCGCGCGCTTTCGTAGGCCTCGGTGGCCTCGGCACCCAGCGCGTGCACCGCGCGGCTGACGTTGGCGTTGTGCTGGCGATAGAAGTCGTCGGTGGCGGCGATC
This sequence comes from Thermomonas paludicola, assembly GCF_024498955.1. Lineage (GTDB taxonomy): Bacteria > Pseudomonadota > Gammaproteobacteria > Xanthomonadales > Xanthomonadaceae > Thermomonas > Thermomonas paludicola. Next base: position 730,582 of record NZ_CP093311.1, read on the forward strand.
ACCGCCTCGGGCTTCTGCCCGGTATTGGCAGAGTCGAAATAGACCAGCGGCTTGCCGTGCACCTGCCGCTGCAGCAGCGGGAAGTCGCCGCGCACCGCCGCCCAGTCGATGGGCCTGTCTCCCTCCCCTGCGTGCAGGGGAGCGTCAGACACAGCCCCCTCCCCTGCATGCAGGGGAGGGTTGGGGAGGGGTTGCGCTTTTCCGTTCACGCTCACGCCCCCAGCCTTGCCAGGGCGCGATCCAGTGCCGCGTCGCACAGCGCGCGGGTCGCTGCGTCTTCAATGCTGGCCACCACCTCGCGACAGAATGCGCCGGTCAGCAGCGCGCGCGCCTGCGCTTCCGGAAGCCCGCGCGAACGCAGATAGAACAGCGCGGTCGTGTCGATCTGGCCAACCGTTGCGCCATGTGCGGCCTTCACTTCGTCGGCGTGGATCACCAGTGTCGGCTGGGTGTCGATTTCGGCGTCGGCCGACAGCAGCAGGTTCTTGTTGGACAACGCGGCCTCGGTACCGTCCGCGCCTTCGCGGATGACGATGCCGCCGTGGAACACCGCCTTGCCGCGCTGCCCGGCCAGACCGCGCCAGACGAGGTTGCATCGCGTGTCGCGCGCGATGTGGTCGATGCCCAGGCGGGTGTCCACGTGGCGTCGGCCATCGGCCAGCAGCACGCCATCGGCCCGCAGTGACGCGCGGTCGCCGTCCAGACGGATGTTGAGTTCGTGGCGGGCCAGCGCGGCGCCCAATTCCAGATCGACGCGTCGGTAGTCGGCATCCTGCGCAAGCACGGCATCGGTGCGCGCAAACAGCGTGGCGCGCGTGGCGGCGTCCTGCACGCGCACGTGGGTGAGCCGGGCGTGCGGCGCCAGATGGACGTGCAGCAGCAGGTTGCCAAGATGGGCGTGTTCGCCTGCGGCCAGCTCGTGTTCGGTCAGCTGCAGGGCCGCCCCTTCGCGCAGCTCGATGAAGTGGCGCAGGTGCCACGCGGCATCGGCGGATTGCGGAGCGCCGATGTGCACGATGTGCAGCGGCGTGGCAGCTTGCGCGCCGGCATCCACGCGGATGGCGGCGCCTTCGCGCGCCAGTGCGGCATTGAGGCGGGCGAAGGGTTCGTCGGTGCGTTGATAGCGGCGTTCGAGGAAATCCACCGCGCGCGGATCGTCGCCCTGCAGCAGCTGCGAAAGCGGCTGGACATGGACGCCATCCGCCAGTCCGGCCAGGTCGGTCAGGGCGGTATCAACATGGCCGTTGACGAACACCATGCGCGGCGAGGGGATGGCCGCCAGCAGGCCGGGATCGACGGCGACGGCCTGCGCCGGCAGAAAGCTGCGGCGTTCCAGTTGCCGCAGCGACGTGTACTTCCAGGCTTCCGCACGCTGCGGAAGACCGTCGCGCAGGACCTCATCGAGCAGCGCGCGACGGCTGGCATCGCCGTCGAAGCCTGCGGCCAGTGACTCCAGCAATGCATTCATTTCAGGCAGCCGCCTCCGGCGTCAGCCGGTTCTTGATCCAGTCGTAGCCGTGCGCCTCCAGTTCCAGCGCCAGTGCCGGCCCGCCGGTTTCCACGATGCGTCCGTTGGCCAGCACGTGCACCACGTCCGGCTTGATGTAGTCCAGCAGGCGCTGGTAGTGGGTGATGACCAGGAAGGCGCGCTCGCTTGATCGCTGCGCGTTGACGCCATCGGCGACCGCTTTCAGCGCATCGATGTCGAGGCCGGAATCGGTTTCGTCGAGGATCGCCAGCTTCGGTTCCAGCAGCGCCATCTGGAAGATCTCGTTGCGCTTTTTCTCGCCGCCGCTGAAGCCTTCGTTGACGCCGCGATGCAGCAGCTCGTCCTTCAGGTGCAGCACGGCGAGTTTCTCGCGCACCTTTTTCAGGAACTGCATCGAGTCGAGTTCGGGCTCGCCACGGGTCTTGCGCTGCGCGTTGTAGGCCGCGCGCAGGAAGTAGGTGTTGTTCACCCCGGGGATTTCCACCGGGTACTGGAAGGCCAGGAACACGCCGGCGGCGGCACGCGCTTCCGGTGCCAGCTCCAGCAGCGGTTTGCCTTCGAAGGTGACGCTGCCGGCGGTCACTTCATAGCCATCGCGCCCCGCCAGGATATTGCCCAGCGTGGATTTGCCGGCGCCGTTCGGCCCCATGATCGCGTGGATTTCGCCGGGCTTCACCTCCAGCGACAGGCCTTTCAGGATTTCCTTGCCGGCGACGCGGGCATGCAGGTTTTCGATCTTCAACATGTGTTGGTTCCATTTGGCGGAGATGCGCCCGCCGACGGTTGATGCATGGCGATGGGGGCAGGCAGGCGCCTGCCGCATCAGCCGACTGAGCCTTCCAGGGTCACGTCCAGCAATTTCTTGGCTTCCACCGCGAACTCCATCGGCAATTCGCGGAACACCGATTTGCAGAAGCCGTCCACGATCATCGACACCGCGTTTTCCTGGTCGATGCCGCGGCTGCGGCAATAGAACATTTGGTCGTCGCTGATCTTCGACGTGGTGGCTTCGTGTTCGACGATCGCGCCGGGATTCTTGACTTCGATGTAGGGGAACGTGTGTGCGCCGCACTGCTTGCCGATCAGCAGGCTGTCGCACTGGGTATGGTTGCGCGCGCCGTCTGCGGCAGCTGCCACTTTCACCAGCCCGCGATAGGTGTTCTGCCCGCGCCCGGCGCTGATGCCCTTGCTGACGATCTTCGATTTCGTGCGCTTGCCGATGTGCACCATCTTGGTGCCGGTGTCGGCCTGCTGGTAATGGTGGGTCAGCGCGACCGAGTGGAATTCGCCCACGCTGTCGTCGCCGACCAGGATGCAGCTTGGGTATTTCCAGGTGATCGCGCTGCCGGTCTCCACCTGCGTCCAGGTCACCTTGCTGCGCGCGCCGCGGCATTCCGCGCGTTTGGTGACGAAGTTGTAGATGCCGCCAATTCCATTTTCGTCGCCCGGATACCAGTTCTGCACGGTCGAATACTTGATCTCGGCGTCGTCCAGCGCCACCAGCTCCACCACCGCGGCGTGCAGCTGGTTTTCGTCGCGCATCGGCGCGGTGCAGCCTTCCAGATACGAGACGTGGCCCTTGTCCTCGCAGATGATCAAGGTGCGCTCGAACTGGCCGGTGTGGCCGGCGTTGATGCGGAAGTAGGTGGACAGCTCCATCGGGCAGCGCACGCCCTTGGGGATGTAGACGAAGCTGCCGTCGGAGAACACCGCCGAATTGAGCGCGGCGAAGTAGTTGTCGCCCACCGGCACCACGGTGCCCAGGTACTTGCGCACCAGCTCGGGGTGGTTGGTGATGGCGTCGCTCATCGAGGTGAAGATCACCCCGACCGCCGCCAGCTCCTTCTTGAAGGTGGTGCCCACGCTGACCGAGTCGAACACTGCATCCACCGCCACGCCGGCCAGCTTGGCGCGTTCGTGCAGCGGCACGCCCAGTTTGTCGTAGGTGTCGATGAGTTCCTGCGGCACCTCATCCAGTGACTTGTACTTCGGCCCCTTCGGCGCGCTGTAATAGGACAGCGCTTGCAGGTCGATCGGCCCGATCTTGAGCTTGGCCCAGTCGGGCTGGGTCATGGTGAGGAAGTGGCGATACGCCTCCAGCCGCCACTCGGTCATCCACTCCGGTTCCTGCTTCCTGGCCGACAGCGCGCGGATGATGTCTTCGTCCAGACCCGGCGGCAGCGAGTCGGTCTCGATGTCGGTGATGAAACCGGCATCGTACTTGCGGCCCAGCTGGGCGTGGATCCGGGCGTTCTGTTGCTCTGTCATCGGGTGTTCCTCAAACCGGTGCCAGCTGGGCGCCAATGCGCCTGCGCACGGGGTGTTGTGGTGGGATCAGCATCTGCGCCAACGACACGTTGCCCAGTGCCTCGGCCACCACGTCATTGATGCGCCGCCAGTTGGCGCGCACGCCGCAGCTGTGCTCGATGCCGCACTGGCCGCTGGGCGTGCTGCATTCGGTCATGCCCAGCGGGCCTTCCATCGCTTCCACGATCTCGATCAGGCTGATCGCGTCGGCCGGGCGCGCCAGCCGGTAGCCACCGTTGGCGCCACGAAAGCCCGCCACCAGCCCGGCGGCGGCCAGCGGCTTGAGCACCTTGGCCACGGTGGGTGCTTCCAGGCCGGCGCGTTCGGCCAATTCCGGCGCACTGAGCACCATGTCCGGCCGTGCGGCAAGCACGGTCAGGATCACGGTGGCGTAGTCGGTAAGCCGGGTGACGCGAAGCATGGGGGCGGGGCGCTGGTTGAATCTGTACTGAAATTGTACGTTTTGACGCCGCCGCCGCCAAGTTCAGCGTCTGACCTGCATCAAGGCGTGGTCGATCCAGCGGGAGACCGCGTCGGTGTACGCCGATGGCAGGCCCAGTTGCGCATTGATCTCACCGTGCGACAGGGCCTCCGGCAGCACCTCGGCCGGGACCGACAGGGTGGCGGCGCGCTGCGCCAGCTTGCCGGCTTCCTCGCAGGGTGAGGTCGGGAAATGACGCGTGCTGGAACACACCAGCAGCATCGGCAGGGCGTCGCGGCCTAGCTGTTGTTGCGGGGAGACGGATCGCCAGAAGCCGGAATCCGCGCCGAAGGCGTCGTGATACAGCTGCGGAACTCGCGCCTGCGACATCAGCGACGGCACATCGAGCGCGCCGCTGTCCAGCGCGACCACGCCGCGCGGCCGCTGTGCGCCGGCTTGTTGCAGCAGCGCGGGCTGGCTGCCCAGCAACGCCACCAGGTGGGCACCGGCCGAATGCCCCATCAGGATCATGCGTTGCGGGTCTGCGTCCCATTGCGCGGCATGCTGCTGCACCGAGGCCACTGCCGCGGCGATGTCGCGTGCTTGCTGCAGCGGGTTGGCCTCGGGCACCAGCCGGTTGTTGGCGGAGACGAACACGAAGCCCCTGCCCAGCCAGTAGCCCGCCTTGTGATCGACCACCGGGGAAGACGTCTTGTCGCCCCGCCGCCAGCCGCCGCCGTGGACCATGAGCACGATTGGCGCGTTGGCCTGCGGGCGTGCGGGCAGGTACACGTCATAGCGCTGCTTCGGGTCTGCGCCGTAGGCCACGTCGTGCAGTACCCGCGTGCCCGCCGGAACCTGCGTGGAGGCGCCGGCGGTGTCCGCGCCGCCACGCTGCTGCAGCCGCTGCGCGATGCGCTCGCGCAGGCGTTGTTGCGCGGAAGAGGGCGCGCTGGCGACGATCAGCAGGCCAAGGCCGAGGAGCAAGGCTGCAGCGATGGAGATGCGACGCATGGTGGCGCTTCCTTGGGTAGATGGACGCGACAACGCGTCACCGACGCGGCAGGTTGACGCGCGCGTCGAACGCCGCCGGTGACGTTGCGACCGGCATGCGCCAGAATGCGGCATTCAACGTGTCCCCTGCGCCGATGCCGAAAAAAATCATCACCCGCAAATCCGCCATCCACGGCAACGGCGTGTTCGCCGCGCGGCCACTCGAAAAAGGCGAGCGCCTGATCGAATACAAGGGACGTCGCCGCACCCACGACGAGGTGGACGCCGGCGACAGCGGCGACATCGAAAGCGGGCATACGTTCCTGTTCACCCTCGATGAAGATTGGGTGATCGATGCCAATTTCGAAGGCAATGCGGCGCGCTGGATCAACCACAGCTGCGCCCCGAACTGCGAGGCGGTGCTGATCGAGGATGCAGACGAGCCGACGCGGTCGCGGGTGTTCATCGAGGCGATCCGCGCGATCGAACCCGGCGAAGAGCTGACCTACGACTACGGCATCATCCTGGCTGAGCGGCACACGGCACGGTTGAAGGCCATCTGGGCCTGTCGCTGCGGGGCCAGCACCTGCACCGGGACAATGCTCAAGCCCAAGCGGTGACTGTGCTCATTCGGCGTCGCCAGGCCAACTGATCGACAGGTCCCCAATGACCAGCGCTTGCTCGATGGCGGGGTGCGAACGATCGTCGCTGCGAAATACGCGGTCCCCTTGCGGCAGCCCGGCAGTCGCGGGCGTGCCCGCTCGCGCGACCAGCGTCACCGCACGAAACAGCGGCGCGCCCACGGCATTCGCCAGCCGGCCGCCGTGCCAGTCCTGCACGCTGCCGCCGTAGTCCCAGCCCAGTCCGTAGAAACTGATCGGTGCGCCATTGCGGTTCACCAGCTCGGCCAGGCTCATGCCCGGATGCAGCCCGTTGCCGTCATGCCAGCGGCTGTTCGCGCCGGAGACGCGCAGCACCTGGATTGGCGCCTCCTTGTCGTCGCCATCCAGCACCAGCTCCAGCCGCCGGCTGGGGTCATCCGCAAACACCACCAGCGCCGGGGCGCTTGCGCCCTCGGCGCCGGGCAGGGTTTCCTCGCGCACGTTGGTTTTGCCGAAGCGCGCCTCCAGTTCGGCCCGGGTGGTCAACGGCCCCAGCGTGCCGGGAAGCTCCCAGTCTTCGCCGGCGGGAGCGATGACGGTTGCGGCAGGTGCGGCGGTGGCCGCAGGCGCGGCGGTGGCCGCAGGCGCGGGAGCCGCCGTTGCTGCAGGCGCGGGCGCCGGAGCAACCGGCGCGGGCGCCCGCGAACAGGCGGCCAGCATCAGCGTGGCAGCCAGCAGTGGCGTGCGGGCAAACGGCCGCATGCGGGCAATCCGGGGTGTGGCTGCGGGAGTGCGGATCAGTCGTCCTCGGGATGTGGCTTGTACTGCTCCACCAGTTTTTTCTGCACCTGCGCGGGCACCGGTTCGTAGTGGCTGAAGTCGAGCGCATAGCGGCCGCGCCCGGCGGTGGCCGATTTCAATTCGGCCGCGTAGCCCTCCAGTTCCGACAGCGGAACCTGCGCACGGATCACGATCTCCCCGCCGCGCAGGGAGTCGGTGCCGCTGATCCGCGCGCGCTTGGCTGACAGGCCGCCGCTGACGTCGCCCATGTGCTGCTCTGGCGCGCTGACCTCCAGTGCGACGATCGGCTCGAGCACTTGCGGCTGCGCTTTCGCGATCGCGTCCAGGAATGCCCGCTTGCCGGCGGCGATGAAGGCCACCTCCTTGCTGTCCACCGCATGATGCTTGCCGTCATGCACGATCACGCGGATGTCCTGCAGGGGATAGCCCGCCACGGCGCCGCTGGCCAGCACCTGGCGCACGCCTTTTTCCACCGCCGGCAGGAATTGACCCGGGATGGTGCCGCCCTTGACCTCGTCCACGAACTCGAAGCCGCCGCCGCGTGGCAGTGGTTCGATGCGCAGGGACACTTCGCCGAACTGGCCCGCGCCCCCGGTTTGCTTCTTGTGTCGATGGTGGCCTTCGGCGCGGGTGCTGATGGTTTCGCGATACGCGATGCGTGGCGGATGCGTGTCCACCTCCACCGCGTAGCGCTCCTTCAGCCGCTGCAACATCACCCGCAGGTGCAGGTCCGACAGGCCGTGGATCACGGTTTCGTTGGTTTCCGCATTGTGTTCCACCACGAATGCCGGGTCCTCTTCGGCCAGCTTGGCCAGCGCGGTTGCCAACTTCTGTTCCTGGCCCTTGCTGGCGGGTTCCACCGCCAGCCCGAACATCGGCTTCGGGAACTGCATCGGTGCGAGATGGATGTGGTCTTCGTCGTGCGAATCGTGCAGGACGGCGTCGAAATGCAGCTCATCGACTTTCGCCACCGCCGCGATGTCGCCGGGAATCGCCTGCGCGATCTCCACGTGCTCCTTGCCCTTGAGCTTGAACAGGTGCGCCACCTTGAACGGCTTTTTCCCGTCATCGACGAATAGCTGCGCGTCCTTTTTCAACGTGCCTTGATACACGCGGAAGATGCCCAGCTTGCCGACGAACGGGTCGTTGACGACCTTGAAGACATCGGCGATGACGTGCATGTCGGGGTCGGGGACGGCCACGATGGGGTGCGCCTCCGCGCCTTTCCGGAACGGTGGCGGGTTGGCTTCGCCCGGGTGCGGAAACAGCGCTTCGGCGATGTCGAGGAATTCCTTGATGCCCGTGCCACTGCGCGCGGAGGTGAAGCACACCGGGATCAGGTGGCCTTCGCGCAGGCACTGTTCGAAGGCATCGTGCAGCTCCGTGGCCGACAGGCCGTTCTCGCCCTGGTCGAGGAAGTGATCCATCACGGTCTCGTTGATTTCCACCACTTGGTCGATGATCTTCTGGTGCCATTCGGCGCAGGGGCCAAGGTCACTGCTGCCGTTGCTGCTGCCAAAGCAGTCCACCACGCGGGTGCCGCCGTCGGCGGGAAGATTGAGTGGCAGCACGTGGTTGCCGAATTCCGCGCGCAGTGCGTCCAGCAACGCGCCAGCGTCATGCCCGGCATGGTCGATCTTGTTGACGACGATGACGCAGCTCAGGTCGCGCGACCTGGCGTAGTCCAGCATGCGTCGCGTGCCGTGGGCGATGCCGGTGTCGGCACCCACCACCACCACCACGGTTTCCACCGCGTCCAGCACGCCCAGGGCGGGGCCGCGGAAATCCGGGTAGCCGGGGGTGTCGATCAGGTTCAGGTGCAGGCCGGCGCGATCCACGCTGGCAAGGGCTGCATCGATGGAATGCCCGCGCGCCTTCTCGATGGGGTCGAAGTCGGACACGGTGTTGCCGCGTTCAACCGTCCCTGCCGTCTGCAGTGCGCCGCCGGCAAGCAGCAGGGCTTCGAACAAGGTGGTTTTGCCGGCGCTTGGGTGGCCTGCCAGGGCCACGTTGCGGATGTGTGCTGTGCTGTAGGACATGAGCCCGTTCCTCCTTCGTGTGCGAATGGACGTGGCGTCATGGCTGTCCGCGCTTCGCGCCGGAGCATCGCGCTCGGCGGGCGGTCATGGCAGTGGTCACATTAACGCAGGACGCGGGTGCGTGATCGTGCATCGCAACATGGCGCCGGCGCGGCCAGCCGAAAGCTGTCGTGCTGCTTAACGCGCACGCTGGCGCCGCCCGCATTCAGCAACGCGTCAAGCGCCGTGTCGCAGTGTGGATTCCACGCCGGCCACCTCACTTTCCCGGCGACGGGGATTCGACCATGAAGCGTCTCATCAACAGCCTGCTCGTCCTGGGCCTTGTCGCCGGCAGCAGCACGGCATTCGCACAGTCCAGCGCCGATCGTTACGGCGACGCCTATTCCAACGACGGTGGCAGCGAAGGCTATTTCGACTATGCGCGGGTGATTCGCGTGGATCCGGTGCTGGACGAAGGCTATCGCAACGCAACGGACTACGGGCGCCGCTGCCGTGACAGTACCACCGCTGGCCGTTACGAAAGTGATGGCTATTATTCCCGCGGGTATGACGATTATGGTCGCCGCCCGCGCAGTGGCGAGGCAGGGCGCAATGTCGCCACCATCGCCGGCGGCATCGTGGGCGCCGTGTTGGGCAGCAAGGTTGGCGGCGGCAGCGGCACCTATGCCGCCACGGCAGTCGGTTCGATGCTGGGTGGGATGGCCGGGCGCGAGATCTACGACCAGAACCAGCAAAACCGTTACGTCAGGGGCGGCACGGTGCGCGTCTGCGATCCCGAGCCGGTACGCGGCGGATACTCGGGATATTCCGGATATTCCGGCAGCGCCAGTGCCTATGACGTGACTTACGAGTACAACGGGCGGCGCTACACGCGGCGCATGGACTACAACCCCGGCGATCGCATCCGGGTGCGCGTGGACGTGGTTCCCCAGTAACTTCGCTGCATGTCGCAGGCAGCACGGGGGCCGCTATCGGCCCCTGTGTCGGGAGGCGTTCCGCAGGATGGCGGGCCCGCGATGCTGATCAGGCCGGTGGCGCTGCCTGGGCTGCGGCTTCAGTGCGGTGGCCGCTGCGGCTGGCGTGCCGTGGAATGCCGTTTTCATCCAGCACCGATGCAATGCGGCTGAACACCTCGGCGCGCGAGAACGGCTTCTTCATGAAGTCGTCCGCGCCGATGCGCTGCACGTAGAACTGCTCGGTGGCCTGTGCGTTGCCGCTGATCATGATGATCGGAACATCCTTGGTGACGACGTCGCGGCGCAGGGTGCGCAGGGCGTTGAAGCCGTCGATGCCGGGCAGCACGATGTCCAGGAAGATCAGGTCGGGAACTTCGCGGCGTGCGATTTCGATGCCGGTTTCGCCGTCATAGGCCACCAGAACGTCGCAGTGGTTCTGCTGCAGCATGCGTTTGAGCAGGGCGACGATGGTGGGCGAATCGTCGATCACCAGCACCCGGGTGCCGGGTCGCGCGCTGCGCCGATCGCGCTCGCGGCGTTCGCGGCCTGCGTGCAGGGCCGCTTCCTCGGCCTCATCGAGAACCGGCTGCTCGGCAGCCGGGACATGGGCTGTCCTTGCCTCGCGAACAGGCGCGACGGCAGGGCGTTTGCGTTTGAACAGGTCGAAAAAAGACACGCGCTTGACTTCCCCATGATGGCCCCTGGGTACAGTCTAGCGTGAACCAGCGGCCGGATCAGCGGCGGCTGTGGGCGTCCTCCGCCAATGCGCGCAGGGCGAACAGCCGGGCCACCTTGCCCCAGGCCAGCGCGCCGGCGATGCAGCAGCCCAGCAGGAGTGCAAGCAGGAAGCCGCCCATTCCCGTGGCATCCACCCGCTGGCGCAGGGCCAACAGCAGCAGGGCCAGCAACAGGCTGCATGCGGTGGGGACCAGGTACGCGGACAGCACCGCGATGGGGCGCCTGGCCAGCAGCCGCATGCCGCGCCACCAGGCCTTCAGCGCCGAGCGCAGGCGTGCGTCCGCGGCCAGCCAGCCGCGCCCTGCTTCCACCCCGGCATGCGCCAGCAGGAGCAGGATGCCGCCAATCAGCAGGGCGATGTCGCGCCCGTGCGTCACGTCGGCGGCGAGGATGGCGTGTTCGTGCGCCTTGTCGTTGAAGCCGATGGCTGCGGTCATGACCAGCAGCGCGGCGCCCATCGGCAGTACCGACCACAGCAGCAGGCGCAGCATCGGGCCGTATTCGCCGATGCCGCCGCGCAGCAGGTCACCGAAGCCGAGCGGGGTGCGGCTGCGTGCGGCCACGAGGGTGGCGCCCACCAGCAGTGGCGACACCAGCAGCATCAGCAGTGCGCTGGCCTGGATGTTGGTGGCCAGCACGGGCAGCGGTGCGCTGCGCGCCATCAGGGCATCCAGCAGCAGCATCGGCGCCTGGCCATGGGCGATTGCCGGCGCCTGGATGGCATGGTCGAGCTGGTCGCCCAGCCAGCCCCACGCCGGCAGTGCGGCGATCAGCGCGCACGACAGCGTGGCGACGATCCAAAGCAGGAGCAGCCGCCATTGCAGGGCACCGGCAAGGGCGCGGGGAACGGAAGTGCGGGCGCGCAGCGGGCGAATGGAGGTATTCATGGGGGCGCCTCAGACGGTGGCCAGCAGGGTGAGGAAGGACTGCAGCAGCGAGGTGAAGTCACCGAACCAGCGGCGTGCCGCCGAAGGCTGCGGTTCCAGCGTGTAGCTGTCGTTGAGTCGATTGGCGTCCATCCGCACCAGGTTGTCGGGGTCGAGCTGTGCCGATGCCGCCTTGTAGCGGGTAACCAGCACGAAGCGCTGCCAGCTCTCCTGCGACGTCACCGGCAGGTCGCGGTGGCTGCCATCGGCGAAGGTGATGCGCAGCGTCTGCGGCGGCTTGACGGCATCGCGTCGAACCACGATCACCGTCCGGTAGGGGAATGCGCCTTCCCCGAACTTGGCGTCAGGATGCTGGCTTTTCCACGCCTTGCGACGCTTCTCGATGGCCTTGTCGATGGCCTGGCTGCCCACCAGGACCTGCTTGCCCTGGTAATCCACGTAACCCGGCAGCGGCAACACTTCGTGGCTGGTCAGGCTCGCGATGCGGTCATCGGTGCGCCCGGTGCCGTAGATGTAGGCGTCGAACGCGGCGTTGACGATCCCCGGCTTGCCGGTGCCCTCGGCCAGCGCGTCACGCAGGTCGGCCAGCCCGGGATGGCGGAACTTCCAGCGTTCGTAATACAGCTTCATCGCCCGTTCCATGGCGGGGGTGCCCACCAGCGCCTCGATCTGGCGCATGGCGGTGGCGGTGCGCGAATACACGGTGCCGTAGCTGCCGCTGGACAGCCGCGTCCAGGAATTGCGGCCCAGCGGATCGGCCGGGTCGGCCAGCGAGGCGCCAAGGCGTTCCATGTCGAACGGGGTGATGCGTGCGCCGATGCCGAGCTTGCGCGTCCACGGGCGCTCCAGCGCGAGATCCTGCTTGCGCGAGGACATCATCCGCTGATCCCAGTACTCGTTCATGCCCTCGTCGAGCATGGGCTCTTCAAATTCGTTGGAACCGAGGATGCCGTAGAAATAACCGTGGCCGAATTCGTGCACGGTCACGAAATCGAGCATGAAGCGGCCGATGCTGCCCGGTTCCACCATGGTGGTGCTGTCGGCGGTGAAGAAGGTCGGGTACTCCATGCCGCCGGCTTCGTCGGCGCCGTAGGGCGGCACCACTGCGGTTGCGGTCTTGTAGGGGTAGGGGCCGAGTGTCTTCGAGAAATAGGCCAGCGAATCGATGGTGGCCTGCGCCACCGGTTCGGCGTTGCTGGCGTATTCGGGGTGGTACAGCACCTTCACTTCAACCGGCCCCAGCGGCCCGTTCCAGGTCTTCACCAGTGGCTTGGCGTAGCGCTTGTCGGCGGTCCAGGCGAAATCGTGCACGTCGTCCTGCACGTAATGATGGGTCACCTTGCCGGCGTTTTCGGCCGGTGCGCCGGTCAACTGGCCGGTGGCGCCCACGGTATAGCCCTTGGGCACGGTGATGCGCACGTCATAGCGACCGTAGTCGGCGTAGAACTCGCTGTGCAGGTGGAATTCGTGGGCGTTCCAGCGCGGCGCGGTGGCGCCACGCTCGCCGGGCAGTTCCAGCACGCCGATTTTCGGGAACCACTGGCCGACCAGGTGGAAGCTGCCGTAGTAGCCGGTACGTGCAACCACGCGCGGGAGTTGGTCGAAGAAGCCGATGTCGAGCGTCGTGCTGGCGCCTGCGGCCACCGGTTGCGGCAGGTCGATGCGGATCACGCTGCGGTCGGTTTTCGGGCCGCCGTCGGGCTGCACGAAGCTCCACTTCGCTGCTGCGCCGCCCTGTTGCACCTTGTCCAGCCGAATGAAGCCGTATTCGCCGTCCTTGGTGGCGACATTGCTGCGGAAACCCTGCTCGCTGGCCCGCTGCTCGGTCATGAAGGTGCTGCCGGCGCCATCGAACCCATTGAGATACAGGTGCAGGTACACGCTGCAGACGGGCTGCGCGCTGCGGTTGCGCCAGGTCAGCTGCTGCTTGCCCGTCACGGTGTGCTTGACCGGATCCAGCTCGGCATCGATGGAATAGGTCACCACGCGATCGGACAAGGTGGGCGCGTTGGCTGCGCGCGGCCCGCCCCAGGCATCGGCAGCGCTGGCCGCGCGCACCGCGCCGGCGTCGCGCCCGGCCAGCGGGACCGCGCTGCAGGCGGCGGCTGGCAGCGGGGCTGATGCCGGGACTTTGGCGAAGGCGGGAACCACCGCCAATGCAAGCAGGGAAGACAAGGCGGCTGCGACGCGGGCAGGGTGCATGATGGATCCAGCAGTGGCGGGCACAAGTTCTCACAATGTGCGAATTGTTTTGGCATGGCAACATGCCGGACGTCACGATCACGCGGGCGTGGCGCGGTCATCAGGGGGCCAGCTGGCTGGCCGGGGTTCCGCGACGTAAGGAATGCAGCTTGGAAGACATGGGGACAAGGGCCGCCGAACCTGCCGCCAGCGTGGAGGCTGCGTTGGCGCACGCGCTGCAGCTGCTGGATGACGCGCCCGCGCTGGCCGCTGAGCAGGCGCGTGAAATATTGAGAGTCGCGCCCGGGCATCCTGCGGCGGAGCTGCTGTCGGGAATGGCCGCCAATGCGTTGGGCGACTTCGCACAGGCCGCGGCTGTGCTCGAGCCGCTGGTGCAGGCGCAGCCCGGCTCGGCACGGGCCTGGCTGGAACTGGCACGCGCGCGGATGGGCGCAGGTGCAGGCGCGCAGGCGGTGCCCTGCCTGGAGCGCGCCATCGCCCTGCAGCCCGGCTTGCCCTGCGGCTGGCTGACGCTGGCCGAACTGCGCTTTTCTGGCGGGGATGAAGAGGGAGCCAACGCGGCTTATCTGGAGCACGCCCGCCACAGCGCGCACGATCCAGAACTGATGGCGGCGGCCGATGCGTTGGCGCAACAGCGCCTGCCGGAAGCGGAAACGCGCCTGCGTGCCCGGCTGCGGCGCCAACCGGGGGATGTGGTGGCGATGCGCATGCTGGCGGAGCTGGCAGCGCGGCTGGGACGCAACGACGAGGCGATCGCCCTGCTGGATGCCGCGCTGGAGCGCGCGCCCGGCTTTGATGCCGCACGCCAGAACTACGCGATGCTGTTGAACCGGAGCAATCGCCACGCCGAGGCACTGGTTGAAATCGACCAACTGCTGGAACGCGATGCCGGCAATCGCGGGTTGCGCAACATGCGTGCGGTGGTGTTGGGCAAGCTGGGTGAATTCGATACGGCCATTGCCACCTACGAAGGCGTGTTGGCGCAGTCGCCGGGGCAGTGGCAGGTGTGGCTGGGCTATGGGCACGCACTGAAGACCGCCAATCGCACGGCCGACGCGGTAGCGGCTTACCGCCGGGCGATCGCGCTCAATCCCGGTTTCGGCAGCGCGTGGTGGAGCCTGGCCAACCTGAAAACGGTGCGGTTCGATCCCGCCGACATCGCCGCGATGCGCCAGCAGCTTGAGCGCCACGATCTGGAAGCGGGAGAGCGCCTGCAGTTCGAATTCGCGCTGGGCAAGGCACTGGAAGATGCCGACGAGGCTGCCGATGCCTTCGCGCACTATGCGCGCGGCAATGCCCTGCGGCGCCAGCAGCTGCCTTACGACGCGGCGCTGGGCCGCGAGCGCACCCGCCGCGCGATGCGCACCTATACCCGTGAATTCCTGTCCGAGCGCCAGGGCAGCGGCTGCCCCGCGCCGGATCCGATTTTCGTGATCGGCATGCCGCGCGCCGGCTCCACCCTGATCGAGCAGATTCTTTCCAGCCACCTGCAGGTGGAAGGGACCATGGAGCTGCCGGCGCTCATTGCCATCACCCGCGAGCTGCGCCAGCGCGACGGCAATCCCGAGACCACCTCGTATCACGATGTGCTGGCTGCACTGGGCCGGGCCGAACTGGCCGCACTGGGCGAAGACTACCTGCGCCGCACGGCCGTGCAGCGGCGCGAGGGGCGGCCGCTGTTCATCGACAAGATGCCGAACAATTTTGCCCATCTCGGCCTGCTGCACTTGATCTTGCCGAACGCGAAGATCATTGACGCGCGCCGGCATCCGCTGGCCTGCTGCTTTTCCAACTTCAAACAGCATTTCGCGCGCGGCCAGGCGTTCAGCTACGACTTGGCCGACATGGGCAGCTATTACGCCGACTACGTGGCGTTGATGGCGCATTTCGACGAGGTGTT
This sequence comes from Thermomonas paludicola, assembly GCF_024498955.1. Classification (GTDB taxonomy): domain Bacteria; phylum Pseudomonadota; class Gammaproteobacteria; order Xanthomonadales; family Xanthomonadaceae; genus Thermomonas; species Thermomonas paludicola. The sequence continues at coordinate 745,917 of NZ_CP093311.1, forward strand.
GCCCGGCCGGGTGCATCGGGTGATCTACGAAGACATGGTGGCCGATACCGAGGCACAGGTGCGCGCGCTGCTGGACTATTGCGGCTTGCCTTTCGACGCGCGCTGCCTGCGCTTCTTCGAAAACGACCGGGCCGTGCGCACCGCCAGTTCCGAGCAGGTGCGGCGCCCGATTTATCGCGAGGGACTGGATCAGTGGCGGCGCTTCGATGCCTGGCTGGGGCCGCTGAAGAACGCGCTGGGGCCAGTGCTGGATTACTATCCGGCAGTACCACCGCGCGCGGAGTTGCCAGCCTGGCGCTGAACGCGCGTCATTGGGCAGGCGGCCAGGGGGGACGCAGCGCCAATGCAACTCGATCCATGTCACAACCGGAGGGGAGTCCGCGATGCACGCAAGCAAACAGAAACAACGCATGAATGGCCCGTACCAGGGTTTCCGCAAGCTTCCGCTGGCCGCTGCCGTGGCGCTGGCCTTTGCCGCCCCGGTCTGGGCACAGGACGCCGCCCCGGCCCAGCCGCAGAAAGACAAAGAGGCGCGCACCCTCAATACCGTCACGGTGACCGCGCAGAAGCGCGAGGAAAGCCTGCAGAAGGTGCCGATCAGCCTGCAGGTGCTGGGCAATACCCAGCTTGAGCAGCAAAACGTGGCGTCGTTCAGCGACTACGCCAAACTCATTCCCAGCCTGAGCTACGGCACCGCCGGTGGCGGCGTGTTCTCCGGGCCGGGCTTCGTGCAGGTCTACATGCGCGGCGTCGCCAGCGGCGGCGACGGCAACCACTCCGGCTCGCAGCCCAGCGTGGGCATGTACCTGGACGAGCAGCCCATCACCACCATCCAGGGCGCGCTCGACATCCACATGTACGACATCGACCGGGTCGAGGCATTGGCGGGCCCGCAGGGCACGCTGTACGGCGCCAGCTCGCAGGCCGGTACCGTGCGCATCATCACCAGGAAGCCGGATCCGTCCGGCTATGCCGCAGGCTTTGCCATCGAGGGCAGCGCCATCGATGGCGGTGGCATCGGTCATGTGCTGGAGGGCTTCGTCAACCTGCCCATCAACAGCGGTACCGCCGTGCGCCTGGTCGGTTGGCAGAAGCACGACGCCGGCTACGTGGACAACCTGCACGGCACTCGCACGTATCCCACCTCCGGCATCGTGGACGACAACGGCAACCTGGCCGAGAAGAACTACAACACCGCCGATACCGCCGGTATCCGCGGCGCGCTGCGCTGGGACATCAATGATCGCTGGACGCTGACCCCGCAGATCATTGCGCAGAAGCAGAAGGCTTACGGCAGCGCCGGCATCGACCCGCAGGTCGGCAGCGCGGCGGCCGGCTACGACCCGTCCACCGGCGACATGGCGGTCAAGCACTTCTATCCGGAATCGTCGGATGACCGCTGGTATCAGGCGGCGATGACGCTGGAAGGCAAGGTTGGCAACTTCGACCTGACCTACGTGTTCTCGCACCTCAAGCGCGACGTCGATTCCGAGTCCGACTACAGCGACTATGGCTATTGGTATGACGCCATCGCCGGCTATGGCGCGTCTTTCTATGACGACAACGGCGCGCTGATCAACCCGGCGCAATACATCCAGGCGACCGACGGCTACACCCGGACCAGTCATGAACTGCGCATCGCATCGCCGCAGGACAACCGCGTGCGGGTGGTGGCCGGACTGTTCTGGCAGGAGCAGGAGCACCAGATCCACCAGCGCTATCGCGTGGACAATCTGGCTGATCCACTGTCCGTCACCGGCTGGCCGGACACGCTTTGGCTGACCCAGCAGGTTCGCCGCGACCGTGACCAGGCGATCTTCGGGCAGGTCAGCTTCGACGCCACCGACCGGCTGGAGCTGACCGCCGGTGGGCGCTGGTTCAAATCCAGCAACAGCCTCAAGGGGTACTTCGGCTTCGCCAACGGCTATTCCTCGGGCAGCAGTCTGGATCCGGTGGATCGCTATGGCGAAGCCGGTTGCCTGGCGCAGTACGGCGCACCGGCAAACTGGGTGTCCTTCGAGGGCGCACCGTGCGTGGTGGTGGACAAAGGCGTCAAGGAAAGCGATGCCACCTACCGGCTCAATGCCACCTGGAAGATCGACGACAAGCGGCTGGTCTATGCCACGTGGTCACAGGGCTATCGCCCGGGCGGCATCAACCGGCGCGGCACGCTGCCGCCCTACGTGTCCGACTTCCTGACCAACTACGAGCTGGGTTGGAAGACCTCCTGGGCAAACGATACCCTGACCTTCAACGGCGCGCTGTTCCGCGAGGACTGGAAGGACTTCCAGTTCTCCTATCTTGGCCAGAACGGCCTGACCGAGATCCGCAACGCCAATCAGGCGCGGATTGATGGCCTGGAACTGGACATGAGCTGGGCCGCCACCTACAACCTGCAGATCAACGGCAGTTTTGCGTGGTACGACGCCAAGCTGACCGAGAATTTCTGCGGATGGCTGAAGCCGGACGGCACGTCGGAAACCGTGTGCCCGGCCGGCACGCTGGATCCCAATGGCAACGTCGTCACGGGCCCGCAGGCGCCGTCGGGAACATCATTGCCGATCACGCCGAAATTCAAGGGGGCATTGAACGCCCGTTACACCTTCGATCTCGGCTCGGGTGAGGCTTACTGGCAGGCGTCGCTGTCGCATGCCGGCAAGCGTCGCGTTGACATGCGTAACGCCGAAACTGCGCTGCTGGGTTATCTGGATGCCTATACCCTGGTCGATCTGTCGGCCGGCTGGCGCAAGGACAGCTGGTCGGTGGACGTATTCCTGAAGAACGCGTTCGACGAGCGCGCGCAGATGAGCCGCTTCGCCCAGTGCGCCGCGCTGACCTGCGGCGCCGAACCGTACACGGTGATCGCGCAGCCGCGCACGCTGGGTGTGCGCTTCAGCAAGGAGTTCTGAGGCGGGGCTGCAGCGCTTGAAGGATGAAGGCCGCCAATGGCGGCCTTCATTTTGGGCGCGAAGTGGCGGCTTATTTCACGGGCGGCGTGCGTACCGGCAGGCTGACGTTGCACAGGTCGATATGGCCGGCCGGCTGGGTGTAGAAGTCATCGACCCGGTTGCGGCGCGCCTCGGTGGCATCGATGAACGCCCGGCTGTCGGTGCGCAGCAGCTGCAGCGGGGTGCGCTGCTCGGCGGGCACGCTGCTGGCCAGCTTGATGGAGAGGATCGGCGAGCGCTGTTCGGGTTTCTCGTAGAAGCCCATTGGCGCCGGGCCGCGCGGCATCACGCTGAGCAGTTCCATGCCCTTGAGCACGCGCCCGACCACGGTGAGTTGGTGATCCAGCGCGCGCGGGGCCTGGCCGATGACGACATACAACTCGGCGCCGATGCTGCTGTCGGGCGGGGTGTTGCGGCCGGCGCCGAGCACGCCATAGCAGTGCGCCATCCACAGTTTGCCGGTTCTGGGGTCATGCCCGGCGGGGAAACCGTCCACGAAGCCGACCTGCGGCGCCCAGCCATCCACGTCGGGCAGGCGGTCGAAGCGCACGCCCTTGTCGCTGCGGGCGAATTCTGCGGGCAGGTGGGTCTTGGTGCCGGCGGGATAGGGCTTGGCCTTGCCGGCTTCTTCGCCTTCGGCATCGCCGAACTGCACCACGAAATTGTCCTGCACGCGATAGACGGTCAGCCCGTCCCAGAATCCGCCACGGGCCATGGTCTTGATGTTGGCCACGTGCTCGGGCGCAAAGCCCGGTGCCAGTTCGATGATCACCCGCCCGCCCGGCAGCTCCATGTACAGCGTGTTGTCCGGGTCGAGGTCGCGCCACGCACTGGCCGGCGCGGCGTCGATGATCTCCTGTGCCGAGCGATGCTTCGGCGGCTGCGCTGCGTCTTGCGCATGCAGGTTGGCACCCAGCAGGGTGAGCAGGGCGGCGGCAAGCAGTCCACGACGCATGAGGTTGGCTCCGGATTCGAAGCCGTGAGCATAGCGCCGTGGGGCGAGCAGGTCAGCGTGCCTTGCCCGCGTGAGACGCGATGAAGGCGCGCACCTGCGGATACACCTGCGTGCGCCAGCGGCGGCCGCTGAAGATGCCGTAGTGGCCGGCGCCTTCCACCGTGAGGTGGTTCTTGTCGGCATCCGGGATCCCGGTGCACAGCTTGTGCGCGGCGCGGGTCTGGCCCTGCCCGGAGATGTCGTCCAGCTCGCCTTCGATGGTGAACAACGCGCAGTCCCGAATCCGCGACGGATCGACCCGCTCGCCGGCGACGTCCCATTCGCCGCGCGGGAGCAGCTGCTGTTGGAAGACCACGCGAATGGTGTCCAGGTAGTACTCCGCCGGCATGTCCAGCACCGCGTTGTATTCGTCGTAGAACTTGCGATGCGACGCCGCCGAGCTGAGGTCGCCTTTCACCAGGTCCTGATAGAAGTCCCAGTGCGACATGCCGTGCCGCTCCGGATTCATCGCCATGAACCCCATGTGCTGCAGGAAGCCGGGATAAACCCGGCGCCCGGCACCCGGATAGTTGGCCGGCACGACGTGGATGACGTTGCTTTCGAACCACCACAGCGGCTGGCGGGTCGCCAGGCTGTTCACCGCCGTGGGCGATTCGCGGGTATCGATCGGCCCGCCCATCATCGTCATCGAGCGCGGAACCGGCTCGCCGCGCGCGGCCATCAGCGAGATCGCGGCCAATACCGGCACGGTGGGCTGGCAGACGCTGATCACGTGCAGGTTGTCGGCGCCGATATGGCGGATGAACTCCTGCACGCAGCCGATGTAGTCGTCCAGCGTGAACGGGCCTTCGCCGGCCGGCACCATGCGCGCGTCGGCCCAGTCGGTGATGAAGACCTTGTGGTCGGCCAGCAGGGTGCGCACGGTGTCGCGCAGCAGGGTAGCGTGGTGGCCGGACAGTGGCGCCACCACCAGCACGGTGGGGTCGTCCTTCATCCGCGCCAGGCCATCGGCCTGGTCGTGATAGCGCTTGAAGCGCAGCAGCCGGCAAAAGGGCTTTTCCAGCGCCACGCGTTCCACTACCGGGATCGACAGGCCTTCCACGTCGATCTGGTGGATGCCGAATTCCGGTTTTTCGTAGTCCTTGCCAAGCCGGTACAGCAGCTCGAACGAGGCAGACGTGCGCTGCGCGCCCGGCAGCGCGGCAAGCCAGCTGTCGTGGGCGGAATACATCTTGGCGCCGGCGTCGGCCCAATAGGCGTAGGGCGCAACGCCAGCGCGCCAGAATTCGTGCAGCTGGTACAGCAACATCGTCGTGTGTCAACCAAATTTTGCGGCAATGCAGCATAGCGCATCGCTTCCGGCAGACCGTGACGGCCGTCGCGATTCGTCGCCTCAGCCCGGCAGCTCCAGCGCGGCTGCCTGCGGCACCCGTGCCGGCGCGAGCCAACAGTGCGAGCCCAGCGGGTGCAGGCCGAGCGCGCGCAGGCGCTCTCGGTAGAAGGCGGCGCTGCGCTGCTTGAACTCGTGTTCGTCGCCCTCGGCACCGTCGCCGCGGGTGAACACCTCGATGAACGCCACGCCGCCGCACAGGTCGGCCAGCGCCGGCAGGCCGCGATCCAGTTCGCGGGTGGGCAGGTAGTGCAGGACGTCGCTGCAGATCAGCAGATCGACCGGCGGGCAAGGGCGCAGGTGCTGGAACTCGCCAAACGGGGCCAGATGCAGATTGCGGCTGCGGCCATAGCGCGCGATGGCGTAGGCGCTGGAATCGAAGCCGATGTAATGGACATTTGGCCTGAGCTTGCGCAGCGGTGCGCGCCATGCGCCTTCGCCGCAGCCGATGTCCAGCACGCTGCGGAGGGGTCGTTCCAGATGGTATTCGGCGGTGGCCACGGCCAGCGCCACCTTGCGCGCCAGGCGTGCCGCGTGGCCGATGCCGCCGCGGCGATACCAGCGGTCGAAATACGCGCGGTCGTACTGTTTGTCCATCGTGGCATCCTAATGGCTTCATTCCGCGTGGACGAGCGCAATCCATGGCCTATCTGCTCACCAAGACCTTCCATGTCGTGTTCGTGATCGCCTGGATGGCATCGGTGTTCTATCTGCCGCGCATCCTGGTCAACATCGCCGAAGCCGGCGACCAGCCTGCGGTGCGCGCGCGATTGGTGCTGATGGGGCAGCGGCTGTACCGCTTCGGCCATGTGATGTTCGGCATCGCCTTCGTGCTTGGACTGCTGCTGTGGCTGTATTTCCACATCAGCGGCGCGTGGCTGCACGCCAAGCTGGCGCTGGTAGTGGCGTTGTTTGCGTATTACATCGTCAGCGGGCGCAAGCTGAAACGTGCGGATGCCGGCAAGCCCCTGCCATCGGCGACCGCGCTGCGCTGGTTCAACGAACTGCCGCTGCCGCTGCTGGTGATGATCGTCTGGCTGGTACTGGCCAAGCCGTTTTGATGGATTGAGCGGGAGGGGACAAGACCGGGCGAGCGGGTCGCCGTGCCTGGAGGGTGCTTGATGTCGACCAATATTTCTATTATTGTAGAAATATGGAAATTGTAGCGATGCCGAAATGAGCGCCAAACGCGACAGCCAGGCCGCCGCGCGCTTTGCCCGCATGCTGGCGGCGATGGGCAGCGAGCCGCGCTTGAACATCGTGCGCCTGCTGCTGGCGGCGCATCCGGAGGGGCTGGTGGTGGGCGACATCGCCGCCGAATTGGGAATCGCCAATTCCACGTTGTCCCATCATCTGGACAAGTTGAAGAACGAAGGCCTGGTCAGCGTGCAGCGCGAGGGCACTTGCCTTCGCTGCAGGGTCAACGCGACCGGCCTGGAAGAATTGCTCGGGTTTCTCTACGCGGAGTGCTGCACCCGCAGCAAGGCGGTGGAGCCCGGGCGCGTCGTGTGCTGTTCCTGACTCCCGGAGAACCCTGATGAACGCAGATATGGATGTGAAAGACGTGGTGAAGACGCGCTACGGTGCCGCTGCCGAGCGCGTGACGCGCGGGGGTGCGAATGCCTGTTGCGGCGGTGCGGCCGCGGCGTTGGGACAGTGCGACCCGATCACCTCGAACCTGTACGACGCGGCGCAGGCGGCAAACGTGCCGGCAGAAGCGATGCTGGCGTCGCTGGGCTGCGGCAACCCGACCGCGCTGGCTGAGCTGCAGGAAGGCGAAACCGTGCTGGACCTGGGTTCTGGCGGCGGCATCGACGTGTTGCTGTCGGCCCGTCGGGTGGGGCCCACCGGCATGGCGTTCGGCCTGGACATGACCGATCAGATGCTGGCGCTGGCCGACGAGAACAAGCGCAAAAGCGGGCTTTCCAACGTGCATTTCCTCAAGGGCGAGATCGAGAACATCCCGCTGCCGTCCAATTCGGTGGACGTGATCATTTCCAATTGCGTGATCAACCTGTCCGGCGACAAGGATCGTGTCCTCAGTGAGGCGTTCCGGGTGTTGAAGCCGGGCGGCCGTTTCGCGGTGTCGGACGTGGTGGTGCGCGGTGACGTGCCCGATGCGATCCGGCACAACATGGACTTGTGGATCGGCTGCGTGGCCGGTGCGCTGCAGGACACCGAGTATTTGGCCAAGCTGGCGGCGGCGGGGTTTGAGGCCGCGGAGATCGAAGTGACCCGTGTGTATTCGGTGGAGGATGCGCGCGAGTTCCTCGCCAACGAAAGCGCCGACCTGCAGGCGTTGGCACGGCAGGTGGACGGCAAGTTCGCCAGCGGGTTCGTGCGTGCGCGCAAGCCTGGCCCCGGGCGCGTGGCGATCGTCAAGGATCCGGGCTGCGGCTGCGCGCCCAGTTGCTGCACGCGGTGACTGCCGCAGTCAATGGGTCACGAATTCCCTGAGTGTCGGCAGGTCCACCGGCACGCCATGGGCATCGCACAGGTGTTTTCCGCATAGCGTCGCGCGCAGGCGCGGCGTGGCCTGCACGATGATGTGGAAGATGGCGTTCTGCTCCAGCGTGCCGCGCACCGCCTCGCTGCCCGGCCCACGCGCCCAGATGCCGACATCGTCGCCACCGTGGCTTTCGCCGCCGAGCGGCACCAGCGCTTCCTGCAGGTAGTCGGGAGCGGTGGTATCGACCTGGGTCAGGTCGGGGCGGCCACTGGCCGCTGCCAGCTGCTTTTTGGGCCAATGCGGGTAGCGCTTGCTGCCGGCGGGTTGGGCATCGGTGGCGCCAGTGTTGCCCGGGCCGTTGGCATAGCCGAGGGTGGTATAGGGCAGGCCGGCCAGGTCCAGTGCCAGGCTGCCTGGCTGGCCATCGAAGCTGTTGCTGCCGCGCACCTTGCCCAGGATCGGATTGCCGCGCGCCGGATAGCCGACGAAGTTGAGCGTATGCGAGTGGTCGGCAGTGACCAGGATCAAGGTGTCATCCGCTGACGTTGCCTCCATCGCGACGCGCACGGCGTCGGAAAACGCGATGGTTTCGTTCAACGCGCGGAACGCATTGCCTTCATGGTTGGCCATGTCGATGCGCGCGCCTTCGACCATCAGCACGTAGCCGCCCGGGCTGCGCGACAGGTGCGTGATCGCCGTGCGGGTCATCTCGGCAAGGGAGGGCTCGACCGCGCCATTGGCGGTGCGGTCGTTCTCGTATTGCATGTGGTCGTAATTGAACAGGCCAAGCACGCTGGGCGCGTTTGCCGCAGCGGCTAGCTGGGCGGCGTCGGTGGCATAGGTGCCCTGCGGATGCGCGTGCCGCCACTCGGCAATCAGGTCGCGGCCATCCTGTCGCAGGCCGCGCTTGTCCGGCTGCTGCGGATCGGCCTGGGCAGTGGTCAGGAATTCCTTGCGGCCGCCGCCGAGCACGATGGACGGGCCGCGTCCGGATTGCGTGGCCTCGATCAATTGGCGGGCGATGTCCTTGCAGCCTGCGGCAGCGGCCTGCGGCGGCAACCCCGCATCGCTTTCCCAGTTGCGGTTGGGCACGTGCGCGTAGGTGGCGGCCGGAGTGGCGTGGGTGACGCGGGCGGTGCTGACGATGCCGGACGCCATGCCGGCGGCGTCGGCCAGTTCCAGCCAGGTCAGCGCCTGCTTGCCAAGACTGCCCGTGCAGTCGTTCTTGTTGCCGGCGTACACGCCGATGGCGCCCATGTGCGACTTCACGCCGGTGGTGATGGCGGTCATGGTGCCGGCCGAGTCGGGCGTCTGCGAGTCGGTGTTGTAGGTCTTGCTGAACGCGGTGGCGGGGAAGGTTTCCCAGCTCAGCAGGTTCTCTTCGCCGCTGGCGCCCTTGCGTTGGCCTTCGAGGATGCGCGCGGCCGCCACCGTGGTCAGGCTCATGCCATCGCCCAGGAACACGATGACGTTCCTGGCGTGGCCGCCCATCGCACCGCGTTCGGCGGCTTGGGCTGCGCCCACGCGATACCACCAGGCCGGGGTTTCGCCGGCCGGATGCTGCACTGCGGGAACCTCCACGTGCAGGCCGGCAGTGCGCCGGTCCGGCTGCGTGGCGGTGGGCGGGAGGCTGGCGCAGGCGCTGATCGTCAAGCTGCAGGCCAGCGCAAGCACGGCGGCGTGGTGGGGAAATCGGGTCATCTGCGGATTATAGGAGCGTCGCCCGGGCTGTCAGCGTTGCAGCCATGGCACTGACGCGGGCCCCGGTGCTCGGTTATCGTGCCGGTCGGTCTTGTCTGGATTGCCCGCATGTTCGACTGGTGGTTTCGCATCAAGTTCTGGAAGCGCGTGGTCCTTGGCTTCGCACTGGGCGCGCTGGCGGGCTGGGCATTCGGCAAGGACGCCGAGACCTGGTTCGGCCCGATCGGCGATCTCTACGTCACCCTGATCATGATGATCGCGGTGCCCTTGGTATTTTTCGCGGTCATCAACGCGGTGGCCTCGTTGAGCGGGCAGAAATCCATCGCGGCGCTGGCTGGGCGCACCTTCCTGTGGTTTGCGCTGACGGCGGTGCTGGCGGTGGGCGTGGGCCTGCTGTTCGGCTGGGTGATCAAGCCGGGAACTGGCGTTGGCGTGCTGAAAGTCGCCGCCGACTACACGCCAAAGGACGTGCCCGGCGCGTTGGACATGCTGCTCAACCTGGTGCCGTCCAACCCGTTCCAGGCACTGGGCGGGGCGGCGATCTCGAAGCTGGCGGATGGAACCAAGGTGCTGGTGCCGCGCAGTGGCACGGTGCTGCAGGTGATCTTCTTTGCCGGACTGGTCGGCTTTTCGATGGTCAAGCTGGGTGACAAGGTCGCCGGCGTGCGCAAGCTGGTGGGCGAAGCCAGCGACGTGATGATCCAGGTCACCCGTTACGTGCTGGAATTCACGCCGTTCGGCACCTTCGGCCTGATCGCGTCGTTGGTCGGTGGCTACGGCTTCGAGCAGCTGCGCCCGTTGCTGAACTTCGTGGTGGCGCTGTACCTGGCGTGCGGGTTCCACATCCTCATCGTTTACAGCGGCCTGCTGCTGGCGCACGGCCTGAATCCGCTGAAATTCTTCCGTGGCGCGGCGCCGGCAATGGAGGTGGGGTTCGTGGCGGCCAGCAGTTTCGCAGCGCTGCCGGTCTCGCTGCGCAGCGCCACCCACAACCTCGGCGTGGACAAGGATTACGCGGCGTTCGCGGTGCCGCTTGGCGCCACCATCAAGATGGACGGCTGCGGCGCGATCTACCCGGCGCTGGCGGCGGTGTTCATCGCCCAATACACCGGCATCGAACTGTCATTGTCGCAATACCTGATCATCGCCCTGGCGTCGGTGCTGGGCAGTTTCGGCACCGCGGGCGTGCCGGGTACGGCGGTGATCATGGCCACCGTGGTGCTGAGCGCGGCGGGGTTGCCGCTGGAGGCGATCGGCTACCTGTACGCCATCGACCGCGTGCTGGACATGATGCGCACCATGACCAACGTCACCGGGCAGATCCTGGTGCCGCTGCTGGTGGCCAAGGAGGCCGGCCTGCTGGACCACGGGGTTTACGAGGCGGCTTCCAGCAACGTTGGCCTGGTGGCAGGCGATGCGGCCGAATAGAGGGCGGGCGATGGCCCTGCAGACGGAGAAATTTCAAGCAGCAGCTCACGCGAGCCGTTAAGCTGGAATGATGAGCGAAGCGCCTCCAGTACCGGCATTGGATTTGGCTGACTTGGACGGTTATTACGACAAGTTTTTCATTGAGGATGCAGGCGAAATCCGCCACCACTTGCAGCGGTTGGCAGCGGCCAACTGCGCGTTAACGGCGCGCGCGGATGGCAGCCAGGACAGCATGTCCACAATGCTTCTGCAGGTGGACGCGACCTCGTTGTGGGTCGATGTGCCCACCAACCGGGCGCTGCTGGATGCCTGGCTGAGTGCGCATCACCTGCGCTTTGAAGGAAGCCTGGACCGTGCCGCGCTGCGGTTTTCCTGCAACCCGGGCTGGCTGGACAGCCATGAAGGGCGGCCCGCATTGCGGCTGCCCATCCCGGTACGGATGCTCTACCTGCAGCGGCGCGAGTTCATGCGCCGCGAGCCGCCGCCGGGTGGATTGGTGTGCTTCCTGCGCTTGGCGGAGGACACGGAGGTTGAAGCCACGATCCGCGACATCGGCGGCGGCGGGCTGGCGATCGTCGCCACCCGCTCGGCCGTGAAGTTTGCCGTTGGCGACGTGCTTGCCGGTTGCCGGATCGAGCTGCCGGACATCGGCGAGGTGGAAGTGAGCCTGCAGGTTCGCCACGTGCTTGCCCGTGGCAGCCTTGGCTACGATGCCACGCAAGCTGGCTGCGAATTCGTCGATCTTGCCCCGGCCGCGCAACGCAAGCTGTTCCGCTATCTGTTGCAGCTGGACCGGGATCAGCTGGCGCGCCGGCGACGGGACGAATGAGCGAAGCGGTCGGCCTGCAAGGGCGTCATGCAGCATGAAGAACCCGCCATCGGCGGGTTTTTGTTTTGCGGATGCGTCACTACGCCAGGGTTCTCGATGGCGCTTGGGCCGTCACGCGATCCTGCGCGAATTCGCCGCCCATGACCCAGCAGGAGAGCCGGCCTCGGTGGCCTTGGAGGGGGAGTTGACACCTTCGAAACTTTAAGTGACACTATTGGTGTCGATTAAGGTGTCTGATATGAAATTGACCTTGCAGCAGCTGAGCGAGCGCGCTGGCATCCCGGGACGCACGGTCAGGTACTACATCCAGAAAGGCTTGCTTCCTGCGCCCGAGGGTGAGAAGCGCGGCGCGTACTACACCGATATCCATCTCGCTGATCTTCTGCGCATCAAGCAATGGCAAGACACCGGGCTGTCATTGGATGCCATTGCGGGGTTGCTCCAGGCCAGGAGTGCACCGCCTGTGGCGCCCGCGCGGCCCGGGGCGATCGAGGTGCGTTCGCACTTGATCGTGGCCGATGGACTGGAACTGGTGGTGGCGCCCGAGCGGGCCGGATTGACGCAAGCCCAGCTGCGATCGCTGCTGCGCTCGGTGCAGGACGCTTGCGAGGCGTTGCGTGATCCACCGCTGCCCCGAACGCGCACAAGAGCAGGACTGACCGACACAAACAGGGGATCTGAAGCATGAACCGTTCAAACCGTCGCCGCCCAACCTCGTTGCTTGCCAGCAGTACGCTGACAGTCACCATCACCGATCTCGTTGCCGAATACGAGCTGCGCCATGGCTTCCGCAACGACACTGATGACCCAATTGAAGCCGTGTATTCCTTCCCCGTGCCGCTGGACTCGGCATTCATGGGGATGGAGGCCACCCTGGCAGGCGAACAATTGGTTGCACGGGTCTTGCCCCGACAGCAGGCCAGCCGCAACTACGATGACGCCATCACAGAAGGAGACAGCGCGGTGCTGCTCGAGCGCCTTGAGCCGGGAATGCTGTGCGTGAATCTGGGCAACCTGAAGTCGGGCGAAGACGGCGAGATCGTGCTGCGTTTTGCCGCGCCGCTACACACTGCCGACCGGGCCGCACGATTCAGTCTTCCTTTGGTGCATCGGCCACGCTACGGACGAAGCAAGCTGGATGAGCTTGACGAACCCCGGCACGACTTCGCCGCCGAGCATCCCCTGGAGGCTTCGATACGCATACTGGGGTTGCTTGCGCGGGCGCCGGTGAACTGCGCGACCCACGGCGCGCGCTTCTCGTCGGACGGCGATGCGCGATGCCTGCAATTGAACCAAGCCATGCTTGATCGCGACTTGGTGCTCGTGTTCGATCTGCCCGGCGACTTCAGCGCGCAAGGCCGTCTGGTTGCGGACGGCGATGGTGCCATCGGGATGCTCACCTTCACAACGTCGGAGCGCCTGCGCGCAGTCGCTGCGTGTGACCTGTGCCTGGTGCTGGATGGCTCCGGCTCCATGAGTGGTGATGCCATTGCGCAGTCGCGTGATGCGTTGCGTGCTGTCGCCGGGGCGTTGCAAGACGACGATCGCATCCAGATCTTGCGCTTCGGCAGCAGCATCGTTCCGCTCTTCCGCCGTCCGTTGACGGCAAGCATGCGCGTGCGCGAAGCGATGCTGTCCTTGGCGGACACGGTCGATTCGGATCTTGGTGGCACGAAGATGGGCGAGGCGCTGGACCGTTCAATCGATGCGTTGAGTGCAGTGGGGCAGGCATCTGGTCGCACCCGGGCCATCATTCTCGTGACCGACGGTGCCGTACAGCCCTGCGAGGTCAAGGGCGCCCGGGCGCGTGCCATCGAGGCCGGTATTCGGATCTTCATTGTTGCGGTGGGAAGCAGCGCAGGCGCCGACGTTCTGGAGCCGCTAGCCGCCAGCACTCGCGCGGTTCTGGAGCGCGCCGTGCCGGCCGAACCCATCGATGAAGCGGTGATGCGCCAGCTTCGTCGGGCACGCGAGGAAGGGCCGCTGCAGATCCGCATTGACTGGGGCAGCCAGGACGCGCGGCCGTTGCCAGTGGATGTGGCCTATCCAGGGGACGCCGTTACTGCGATGGCGATGCTGCCGGCGGGGCGAACATGCCGGCCGCGAGTGCGGCTGCAGTCGAACGCCGAGGACTTGCAGTTCGACCTGCATGACGTTGAACAGGCCCCGGCGCTACGCGCCTTGGCTGGCGATCATGCCTGGCGACATGCGCCGGAAGACAATCGTGCGGATCTTGCATTGCGATACGGGCTGATCACCGATGAAACATCGGCGGTGCTGGTCAAAGTGCGCGGGGAGGGAGACAGGATCGAGGGATTGCCGACGGTCGTACCCGTCATGCACATGGCGCCTCATGGGATGATCGTTCCGAAGTCGGTGCACGCGCATGCACTCATGGCGTGTTTCGATGACTTGCCGGAGAGGCTCATGTTCAGCCGTGACAGCTTCGATGCGCCGGCCCTCGTGCGCAAACACGCGGCGGAATCGCGGGCCGACAGGCAGCCGCTGTCGCCGCAGCGCGTGATGCAAATCCGCCAGGCCCTGCGACTGGCCCTGGATGCGCTCCTGTTTTCCAAGGATCCGGGTGGATTCAGCATGGCGGCCTTGTTGGGACTGATTGACCCGGGCCTCCATGACGACATCCGCCAGTATCTGAAGACGTCCTGCATCGATTTGCGGAACGAAGGCGATGCATGCCGGCTGTTGGATCAACTCGTCGGATCGGGTATTGGCACGGATCTGACGGACGACCAGGAGGCTTGGTTGGCCGTGCGCCGACACGAACCCGCGTAAATGCCTGGTGGTTGCGCCTGGATGCAATGCCGGTTGCGGTGCCCTGGAACGACAAAACCCGCCACAGGGGCGGGTTTCGACGTGTTGCTGTTCTTCAACCTGGTGCCCGGAAGAGGACTCGAACCTCCACGAAGTTGCCCCCGCTAGCACCTGAAGCTAGTGCGTCTACCAATTCCGCCATCCGGGCCGGTTGAAGCCGCACATCATCCTGAGAAGTGCCGGGGCTGTCAACAGTTTTTTCCAATTGCGCCTGCGTTTGTTGCGTGGGCTGTACCATCTCGGCATGAGCAAACCCCCAAGCAAGCGCGGCCCGGGCCGCGACAAGGTGACCGGCGGCGGCACGCCTGGTTCTGGCAAGGCACGCAAGGCGGCAGGCAAATTGCCGCCGTGGATGCCGCAGCTGCCGGCGTCCACCCCTGATCGCGCAGGCAAGCGCGGGCCGAAGCCGCCGCCATTTGCGCCCACCTTCGACCCGCATGCACAGCGCGAGGCGCAGCGCTACGCCAACCCCATCGCCAGCCGGGAAATGATCCTGCAGGTGCTGGCGGCGCACGACGGGCCGATGGACGAGGCCGAACTGGCGCGCAAGCTGGCGCTGGCCGAGCCTGATCGCTTTGATGCCCTGCAAAAGCGCCTGAGCGCGATGCTTCGCTCCGGGCAGTTGCTGCAGAATCGGCGCGGCGGTTACGTGCCGGCAGCGCAGGCGGAACTGATCGCCGGCAGCGTGATCGCCAATGCCGACGGCTTTGGCTTCCTGCGTCCGGAAAAAGGCGGGGACGACCTGTTCCTGCCGCCTTACGAAATGCGCAAGGTCAGCCACGGTGATCGCGTGCTGGTCAGCGTCACCGGCGTGGACCGGCGCGGGCGCGGCGAAGCGACCATCGTCGAAGTGCTGGAGCGCCGCCTGACCCGATTGCTGGGCCGCTATACCGAAGAACTCGGGATCGGTTACGTGGTGCCGGACGACAAACGCATCCAGCGCAACGTGATGATTCCGCCGGGTGCCCGCAACGACGCGAAGGCGGGGCAGCTGGTGGTGGCCGAAATCGTGCAGCCGCCCGATACGCATCGGCCCCCCATTGGTCGCGTGCTGGTGGTGCTGGGCGACAAGCTCACCGCCTCGCAGGCGGTGGAAGCCGCCATCCACGGCCACGACATTCCGCATGAGTTCGCGCCGGAGGTGTTGGCGCAGGCCACCGCGGTGCCGTTGGACGTGCAGCCTGAAGATAGTGCCGGGCGCGTGGACCTGCGCGGCCTGCCGCTGGTCACCATCGATGGCGAGGATGCCAAGGATTTCGATGACGCGGTGTGGTGCGAGCCGAACCAGGACGGCTTCCGCCTGATCGTCGCCATCGCCGACGTGTCGCACTACGTGCGGCCCGGCACCCCGCTGGACGAGGAGGCGCAGTTGCGCGCGACTTCAGTCTATTTCCCCGGGTTCGTGGTGCCGATGCTGCCGGAGACCCTGAGCAACGGCATCTGCTCGCTGAACCCGGCGGTGGATCGGCTGTGTTTTGCATGCGACATGCAGATCGGGCGCGATGGCGTGGTGCGTGGATCGCGCTTCGTCGAGGCAGTGATGCATTCCCATGCGCGGTTGACCTACACCGATGTGTGGTGCGCGGTGGGCGACGGCATTCCCGAAGACGACCACGACGCGGCGCTGGCGAAGATCGGCCCGCTGCTGCCGCAGGTCCAGCGCCTGCACCAGCTCTACAAGGTGCTCGACAAGGCGCGCGCCAAGCGCGGTGCCATCGAGTTCGAGAGCAGCGAGGTGCGCTTCGTTCTGGATGCCCGCGGCGAGGTGACCCAGGCCGGCATGCTGCAACGCAATGACGCGCACAAGCTGATCGAGGAATGCATGATCGCGGCGAACGTGCAGGCCGCGTTGTTCCTGCTCGCGGCGCACATCCCGGCACCCTATCGCGACCATGATCGTCCGCCGGAGTCGAAGTACGCGGATCTGGAAGAATTCCTCAAGGAGTTCACCCTGCGGCTGCCGCCGTGGAGCAAGGTGCAGCCGAGGGACTTCCGCAACCTGCTGGAGAAGATCCGCGAGCGGCCCGACGCCGCGCTGCTGGAGTCGGTGATCCTGCGCAGCCAGTCGCTGGCCGTGTATGCGCCGGACAACATCGGTCACTTCGGGCTGGCGCTGGAGGCTTACGCGCACTTCACTTCGCCCATCCGTCGCTACGCCGACCTGCTGGTACACCGCGCGATCAAGCACGCGCTGGCCGGCGGCAAGCCGGAGACATACGCCTACTCGCCGCACGAAATGGCCGCGCTGTCGTTGCAGTGCTCGGAGCGCTCGCGGCGCGCCGACGAGGCGCAGCGCGAAGTGGATGAGCGTTATCGTGCGGCGTGGATGGAAGATCACATCGGCAAGGAATTCGACGGCACCATCAGCGGCGTGACCAGCTTTGGCCTGTTCGTGGAACTGGACGAGTCCAAGGTCAATGGCCTGGTGCACGTCACCCAGTTGCCGCGTGATTTCTACAATTTCGATGCGGTGCGAAAAACGCTGACCGGCGATCGCCGTGGCCACCAGTACCGGCTCGGCGACCGGGTGCGGATCGTGGTGCTGAAGGCCAGCGTGGAGGAGCGCAAGATCGACTTCCGCCTGGCCGAGGAAGACGCCGGCCTGCCGACACTACCGGAGCGTGGCCAACCGGCCAAGCGACGGAAGCGCAAGTACTGATTCCGGCATCCTCCCTTGCGAAGCGGGGGGGCCGTGGAAGAGCTGAGGCAAAATACCCGCATGAGCAAACCCTCCCAATGGATCGTCGGTCTGAACGCGGTGGCCTCCGCGCTGGAACACGACGCCGATCACGTGCGCGAAGTGCTGCTGGAAGCCGGTGGCAAGAACCCGCGCATCACCGAGATCGAGCAGCAGGCCCGGCGCAAGGACATCGACGTGCGCCGCGTCGCCCAGCAGGCGCTGGACGGCGTGGCCGGTGGCGTGCGTCACCAGGGCGCGGCAGCCCGCTATGCAGCGGTGAAAACCTGGGACGAGCACGAGCTTGCCGCCCTGGTGGAAGCGGCGGAAGGCCGCGCGCTGGTGCTGGTGCTGGACGGCGTGCAGGATCCGCACAACCTGGGGGCCTGCCTGCGCAGTGCGGCGGCCGCGGGCGCCACTGCCGTGGTGATCCCCAAGGACAAGTCGGTGCAGGTCAATGCCACCGTGCGCAAGACCTCCGCCGGCGCGGCGGATATCTTGCCGATCTTCAGCGTCACCAATCTCGCGCGCAGCCTGCGTGAGCTGCAGAAGGCGGGCGTCTGGATCTATGGCCTGGCCGGCGAGGCCGAAGCCTCGCTGTATGCGTTGGACTTGCGCGGCAACGTGGCGCTGGTGATGGGCAGCGAGGGCGAAGGCCTGCGCCGGTTGACCCGCGACACCTGCGACCAGCTGGTGAAAATTCCGATGCCGGGGGGATTCGAGAGTCTGAATGTCTCGGTGGCCAGCGGCGTGACCTTGTTCGAAGCGGTCAGGCAGCGGGGCGCGTGATGGCGCTGAATCTGGCGTGGTACGACTGGGTAGGGCTGCTCGGCACCGCCACCATCCTGCTCGGGTTTTTCCTGCTGCAGGCCGGGCGCCTGGCGGGAACCGGGCTGGTCTACCAGCTGATCAACCTGCTGGGCGCCGGTGGCGTGCTGGTGTCGCTGCTGGGCACGTTCAACCCGTCGGTGTTCGTGCTTGAACTGGCGTGGATGGCGGTGAGCCTTTACGGCATCGTGCGCTCGTTCAGGCGGCGGGGCGCGTCGAAAACGCCGGCCTGATGCTGCAGGCCGGCGTCGCGCGAGCTGCGCTACGCCGCCGCCACGTGGCGCCAGCCATTGGCGATCGTGCAGAACAGTTTCGCGGTCTGCTCGGTGTCGTACACCGCCGAATGCGCTTCGTTCGGGTCCCAGCCGATGCCGGCCGCCATTGCTGCCCGCGCCAGCACGGTCTGGCCATAGGCCAGCCCGGCAAGGGTCACGGTGTCGAACACGCTGAACGGGTGGAACGGGTTGCGCTTGTGCTGCACCCGCGCCACGGCCGCGTTGAGGAAATTCAGGTCGAAGTGGGCGTTGTGGCCGACCAGGATGGCGCGCTGGCAGGCGTGTTTCTTCACTGCGGCGCGCACCGCGGCGAAAATGATGTCCAGGCCCTCGCGCTCCGGCAGTTCACCGCGCAGCGGATGGCCGATCTTGATGCCGGTCACTTCCAGCGACTTCGGGTCGATGGTGGTGCCGGCTGCCGGTGCGATATGCGCGTGCGCCACCTCGCCCGGCACCAAACGGCCGGCGTCGTCCAGTTCAAGCGGCACCGCCGCGATCTCGAGCAGCGCGTTGGTAGTCCAGTCGAAACCGCCGGTTTCCACATCCACCACCACCGGTAGATAGCCGCGGAAACGTTCGGCCATGGGAACGATGGCGGGGCTGTCTTGCGAATCGGTCATCGGCAAAGCCTAGCAGAGCGCCCAGGTGAGCACGCCATCCGCATGCAGGCGCTGCAACATGGGCATGGCCTGGGTCAGGAATGCGTCGAAATCCGCATGCCCGGCCTCCTGTGCAAGCGCCCGCAGCAGTGTTCGCCCGCTGGCCTGTCCGCTGCCGGCAACCCGTTCCAGCAGCCGGTACAGCAGCGGCGACAGCAGCGAGAACTGCACGCGGCCGTCGCGGTCGCGGCACAGCAGGAGCAGCGTGGGGACATCCGGCGGTGTCTCCGGCTGGTAGTCCGGGCCGAGGCGATGCACAGGCCAGCGGTAGGCCAGCGGCCACGCCAGCGGCGAGAGCCTCGGCACGTCCTCCAGAAAGTCTGCCCCCGGAGCATGTTCCGTGGGGATGGCGTCGCTCAACTGCAGGCCAAGTTCGGCCCATTCGTAATGCGCCAGCTCGGCCAGCCATGGCGGCGTTGGCACGTGGGCAGGGGAAGATTGCAGGAATTCCACGAACTCCAAACCGAGCCGGGTGAACAGCGGCGTCTGGCTGCGATGCATGCGCAGGAAGCAGCGCAACAGTGCCTGCCAGTCGGCATCGCCCAGCGTGCTGCGAATCACCGGGAACGTGCCGCCAAGCAAGCCATCAAGGTTGTTGAACACCAGTTCGCGGTAGATCTTCAGGCGGCGATCTTCAATCCCGGGCGGGCCAGGCTGCGTGCCGGGGTCGCGCACATGCGCGGCCAGCGCGCGCAGCTGCTCGTGCAGTGCACTCATGGCGCGTCCGCCTGGAGCGCGCGGATGCGCTCGACTTCCGCCAGCAGCGTCGGTAGCGGCGGGAAGTTGAAATCGCGTTCCAGCAGGGTGGGGCGCACCCCGTGGGTGGCATAGGCGTGCGCCAGCAGCGCCCACACGTCGTCCTTCACCGCGGCGCCGTGGGTGTCGATCTTCAGGTCGTCGGCTTCGTCGAAGTGGCCGGCAACGTGGTAGCTGGCGATGCGTTCGCCAGGCATCGCGGCGATGAAGGCGCGCGCGTCGTCACCGTGGTTGATCGCGTTGACGAAGACGTTGTTCACGTCCAGCAGCAGGTCGCAGTCGGCGTCGGCCAGCACGGCATTGATGAAGACGGCCTCGTCCAGCGCCTTGTAGGGCGCTGCGTAGTAGCTGACGTTCTCGACGGCGATGCGCCGGCCCAGCGCGTCCTGCACGGCGCGGATGCGCGCCGAAACGTGGCGCACGGCTTCGTCGGTGAACGGCAGTGGCAGCAGGTCGTACAGATGGCCATCGGCGCTGCAGTAGCTCAAATGCTCGCTGTACATCACGGCGCGGTGCCGATCGAGGAAGTCGCGGGTCTGGCGCAGGAAGTCCGCGTCCAGGGGGTCGGGGCCGCCCAGCGACAGCGACAGGCCGTGGCAGCTCAGCGGGTGCCGGGAGGACAGCGCGACCAGCTTCTCGCCCAGTGCGCCACCGACGCCGATCCAGTTGTCCGGCGCGCATTCCAGAAAATCGAAGGCGCCCGCGGGCGCCTCGATCAACGCATCCAGCAGTGCGCGGCGCAAGCCAAGGCCAGCGCAGCGCCCGGGCAGGGTGTCAGCCATGCGGCGCTACATGCTGCCGCACTTGCCCTCGCCGCATTTGCCTTCGGTCGCGGCTTTGCCTGCGGCAGCCGGCTTTTTCATTGCGGCGTGGTGGGCATCCATTTCTTTCTGGCTGATGAAGCCATCGCCATCGGTGTCGATGGTTGCGAATTTGTCATCCTTGCCACCGTGGGCAGCAGCGAACTCGGCGCGCGACAGGCGGCCGTCCTTGTCGGTGTCCATCTTCGCCATGCCAGTGCTGCCTTCGTGCGCGGCCTTGTCGTTGCCGGCCATCATCCCGGCACCGCATTTTCCTTCGCCGCATTTGCCTTCGGTG
Organism: Thermomonas paludicola; assembly: GCF_024498955.1. Lineage (GTDB taxonomy): Bacteria > Pseudomonadota > Gammaproteobacteria > Xanthomonadales > Xanthomonadaceae > Thermomonas > Thermomonas paludicola. Next base: position 766,742 of record NZ_CP093311.1, read on the forward strand.
GCCTTGGCGCCGGCAGATGTGCCGGCAGTCTGTGCTTGCTGCATATGGCCACTGGCCATTGCCTGCATCGAGAACAGCGAGCCTGCCGCGACGGCAGCACCAATCGCCAACGCAAGGGATTTCGGGTGGGTCTGCGACATGACGGGCTCCGGGCGCGATGGCGTGAAAGAGGAGCGTCGATCCTACCGCCTGCGCGGTAGCGCGGCCAGTGCGCCGGTGGCCGCCGTTCATGACGGCCCGCCGGGTGCGATCAGATCACCGTGGTGTTGCTTTCATCGCGCTTTTCGCGCGGTGGCATGAGCTCTTCGCCGTGGAGCAGGAACCACACGTTCTCGGCGATGTTGGTGGCATGGTCGCCGATGCGCTCCAGGTTCTTGGCCATGAACAACAAGTGCGTGCAGGGGGTGATCACGCGCGCATCTTCCATCATGTAGGTGAGCAGCTCGCGGAACAGGCCGGTGTAGAGCGTGTCCAGTTCCGCGTCGCGGGCGCGAACCTGCAGCGCGGCTTCGCCATCGCGCGCGCTGTAGGCTTCAAGCACGTCACGCACCTGGCGTGCGGCCATCCGCCCCAGCGCGTCCAGCCCACGGGTGTGCGGCAGCGGCGGCGACAGGTTCAGTGCCATCGAACGCTTGGCGATGTTGGCGGCGTAGTCGCCGATCCGCTCGATGTCCGACGCCACCCGCAGGGCGGCCAGGATCATCCGCAGGTCGCCGGCCAGCGGGCCGCGGCGGATCAGGTGGATCACGTCGTGGTTGACCTGCTGTTCCAACGCGTCGATCGCATCGTCGTTGCCGACCACGCGTTCGGCGGCCTTGTCATCGCGGCGCTCGACCACGTCCAGCGCGGCTTCCAGTTGCGCCGCGGCCATGTGGCCCATGCGGATCAGTTCGTCCATCAGCGCGCGCTGTTCGTCGTCGTAGCTCTTGACGATATGGGAATACTCGTTCATCAGCCGAACCTGCCTGTGATGTAGTCCTCGGTCTGTTGCTTGCCGGGGGTGGAGAAAATCTGCTCGGTGGCGCCGTGTTCGACGAGATCGCCCAGGTACATGAAGGCGGTGTAGTCGGAAACGCGTGCGGCCTGCTGCATGTTATGGGTCACGATCATGATGGTGAAGTCGCGCTTGAGCTCTTCCACCAGTTGTTCGATGCGGCTGGTGGAAATTGGATCCAGTGCCGAGGTTGGTTCGTCCAGCAACAGCACCTCCGGTTTCAGCGCCACCGCGCGCGCGATGCACAGGCGCTGCTGCTGACCGCCGGACAGGCCCAGACCGCTGGTCTTCAGCTTGTCCTTGACCTCGTCCCACAGCGCGGCCTGGTGCAACGCCTGTTCGACGCGAACTTCCATCTCCGCCTTGCCCAGCCGTTCGTGGTGGCGGATGCCGTAGGCGACATTCTCGAAGATCGTCATCGGGAACGGGACGGGCTTCTGGAACACCATGCCGACCTTGCTGCGCAGGCGGTTCATCGGGTATTTGGGATCGAGGATGTTCTCGCCGCCCAGCAGCACCTCGCCCTTGGCGACCTGCTTGGGGTATAGCGCATAGATGCGGTTGAACACCCGCAGCAGGGTGGACTTGCCGCAGCCGGACGGACCAATCAGTGCTGTGACCCTCTTTTCCGGGATGTCCAGGTTGATGTTCTTCACCGCGTGGTACTTGTCGTACCAGAAGTTCAGGCTGCGCGCGGCAATCTTCACCGGCGGTGCGGTGGGCTGGGGGGCCTCGCGCATCGGCGCGGCCACGGTCAGGCGGGGGTCGTTCATGGGGAGTCGGGAAGCCTGCGAGGAATTAGTCATGGCTGACCTTGTGACGCCGCACGATCAGGCGCGCGACGATGCTGATCAGCAGCACGAACATGGTCAGGACAAACGCACCGGCCCAGGCCAGCGCGTGCCAGTTGTCGTACGGGCTCATCGCGAACTGGAAGATCACCACCGGCACGTTGGCCATTGGCGACAGGATGTCGGTCGTCCAGTATTGGTTGTTCAGGGCGCTGAACAGCAGCGGTGCGGTTTCACCGCTGACCCGCGCCAGTGCCAGCAGAATGCCGGTGACGATGCCGGGCAGGGCGCTGCGGTACAGCACCTGCAGCGTCACCTTCCACTGCGGCACGCCCAGCGACAACGCGGCCTCGCGCATCTGCGAGGGAACCAGCCGCAGCATCTCGTCGGTGGTGCGCACCACCACTGGCAGCACGATCATGCCCAGCGCGATCCCGCCGGCCAGCGCCGAGAAGTGCCCCATCTGCGCGACGACCAGGGTATAGACGAACAGGCCCAGCACGATGGATGGTGCCGACAGCAGGATGTCGTTGACGAAGCGGATGGTGTCACCCAGCCGGCTTTTGCTGGAGTATTCGGCCAGGTAGGTGCCGGCCAGCACGCCGATCGGTGCGCCCAGGGCGATGCCGAGCACGCTCATCAGCAGGCTGCCGGAAAACGCATTGAGCATGCCGCCACCCTCGGCCCCCGGGGGCGGGGTCATTTCGGTGAACAGGCCGAGGTTCAGCGCGCTCAGGCCCATGCGCAGGGTGGTCCAGACGATCCACACCAACCAGAAGATGCCGAAGACCGCGGCGGCCACGGCCAGTGCCTGGGCCGCCACGTTCTTGGCGGCGCGAACGCCATGCAGCGAGAGGGCCATCAGTTGCCCTCCCGCTTGTTCAGCCGGCGCAGCATGAGCCGGGCGATGCTCAGGACGATGAAGGTCACGATGAACAGCACGAAGCCCAGCGCGATCAACGAGGAGCGGTACATCGCCGAGTCGGCCTCGGTGAATTCATTGGCAATGGTGGCTGCGATCGAGTTGCCGGGTTCCAGCAACGACGCGGTAAGCGAATGTGCATTGCCCAGCACGAAGGTCACCGCCATGGTCTCGCCAAGGGCGCGGCCCAGCCCGAGGAACACGCCGCCGATCACGGCCGAGCGGGTGTACGGCAGCACCACGTCCCACACCACTTCCCAGCGGGTGGAGCCCAATGCGTAGGCGGATTCCTTCAAGCGGCCCGGTACGGTCAGGAACACCTCGCGCATCACCGAGGAAATGAACGGGATCACCATGATCGCCAGCACCAGGCCTGCGGTCCCCATGCCCAGTCCCAGCGGCGGGCCGGTGAACAGATGCCCGAGCAGCGGCAGCTGGCCCAAGTGTCCATCCACCCACGGGAACACGTGTTCGCCCAGCAGCGGCACCAGCACGAACAGGCCCCACATGCCATAGATGATCGAGGGAATGCCGGCCAGCAGTTCGATCGCCGCGCCGACCGGGCCGCGCAGCCACTTCGGTGCGATTTCGGTGAGGAAGAAGGCGATGCCGAAGCTCACCGGCACGGCAATCACCATCGCGATGAACGACGTGACCAGGGTGCCGTAGATCGGTACCAGCGCACCGAACTGCTGCTGCACCGCGTCCCACTGCCCGGTCCACAGGAACGCGAGGCCGAATTTCATGAAGGCCTCGCGACCGCCCCAGAGCATGGATAACGCCGCTGCTCCCAGCGTGACCAGCACGAACAGGCCGGCAGCAGTCACCAGCCAACGGAAGCCGTTGTCAGTGCGTTGGTCGGCGCGTTCGCGCGCCTGCTCGATGGCGCTCAGGGCAGTGGCATTCATGGTGTGTGGGGTGTCGGTGTCAGTGCGGCCCGCCGCCACGGCGTGGGGCGGGCGCGGGGGTCAGGCCTTGATCTCGCTGGCCCAGTAGGCTTCGATTTGTTGCACCAGCTCCGCGGGCAGCGGCACGTAGTGCAGCGCATTCGCCTGCGACTGGCCGTTCTCGAACGCCCACTTGAAGAAGTCCAGGGTGTTGCGCGCGCGCTGCGCGTCCTTCGGCTGGCGGTAGGCCAGCACGAACACGGTGGCGCTGATCGGCCAAGCTTGCGCGCCGGGCGCGTCGGTGATCACCAGGTTGAAGTCCTTGGCGTTCTTCCAGTCGGCGCTGGCGGCGGCGGCCTGGAAGGTCTCGGCGCTTGGTTGCACCCAGTTGCCGGCGGCGTTCTGCATCGCGGTGAATGCCATCGTGTTCTCGGTGGCATAGGCCAGCTCGACGTAGCCGATGGCACCCTTGATCTGCTTCACGTAAGCAGCCACGCCCTCGTTGCCCTTGCCGCCCACGCCGGTGGGCCAGCCAACCGAGGTGCCTTCGCCGACCTTGGCCTTCCACGCCGGGCTGACCTTGGACAGGTAGTTGACGAAGTTGAAGGTGGTGCCGGAGCCGTCGGAGCGATGCACCACGCTGATCTTGCCGGCCGGCAGCGCCACGCCCGGGTTGAGCGCGGCGATCGCCGGATCATTCCAGGCCGTGACCTTGCCCAGGTAGATGTCGGCCAGCAGCGCGCCGGTCAAGCGCAGCTTGCCGGCGGCGATGCCCTCCACGTTCACGACCGGCACCACGCCGCCGATGGTGGCCGGGAATTGCGCGAGACCCGCTTGAGCGAGTTCGTCAGAGGCCAGCGGTTTGTCCGACGCGCCGAAATCCACGGTGCCGGCCTTGATCTGGGCGATGCCGCCGCCGGAGCCGATCGATTGGTAGTTGATCTTGTGCCGGGTGGCCTTGTTGTAGTCGTCCGACCACTTGGAAATCAGCGGATAGACGAATGTCGAGCCGGCACCGGTGATCTGCACGGCCACCTCGTCGCCCGCAGTGGCGCCTGCCGCGGGGGTGCCGGCGCTGTTCCCTGTCGCCGGCGTGCTCTCGTTCTTGCAGGCGGCCAGGCCAACCAGCAGGCACAGGGCCAGGGCGGCGAGGCGGGGCGAGGGTGTGAGGTTCATGGGCGTGCTCCTGTAGCGGTGGCGCCGGGCGTGTCCCGGAAGCGCTCATGAAACGCTGTTTTTGTGACATCCGGATGACAGTCGGCGGCGCCGGGTATGCAGGGCGTTGCGGGATGCGGCATCGGTTGCAAAAAAAGAGCGGGCCATGAGGCCCGCTTGGCATTCAACCCCGGCAAGACTTGCCGGTTTGCTGCGGCCTTACTTGATGTTTTGCGCCCAATAGGCTTCGATCTGGCCGACCAGTGAATTGGGCAGAGGCACGTAATCCAGCGAGCTTGCCTGCGCCTGGCCGTGCTCGAACGACCACTTGAAGAAGTCCAGTGCGGCCTTGGTGCGGGCGGCGTTCTTCGGCTTCTTGTACATGATCGCCCAGGTGGTGGCGGTGATCGGCCAGGCCTGCTCGCCCGGCGCATTGGTCATGATCAGGTTGAAATCCTTGGCCGACGCCCAGTTGGCGGTAGCCGCGGCAGCGGAGAATGTGTCGTCGCGCGGCTGCACGAAGTTGCCGGCGGCGTTTTTCATGCGTGAATAGGTCAGTTTGTTCTGCAGCGCGTAGGCATACTCCACGTAGCCGATGCCGCCGCGGATCTGCTTGACGTAGGCCGCCACGCCCTCGTTGCCCTTGCCACCCACGCCGGCCGGCCAGGCGACCGCGGTGCCTTCGCTGACCTTGGCCTTCCAGTCCGGGCTGACCTTGGACAGGTAATTGGTGAAGTTGAAGGTGGTGCCGGAACCGTCCGAGCGATGCACCACGGTGATCTTCATGTCCGGCAGCTGCAGGCCACCGTTGAGCGCGGCGATCGCCGGGTCGTTCCAGCGGGTCACCTTGCCCAGGAAGATGTCGGCCAGCAAGGTGCCGTCCAGCTTCATCGCGCCGGGGGCGACGCCGGGCACGTTGACCACCGGCACGATGCCGCCGATCACCACCGGGAACTGGCCCAGGCCGGATTTCTTCAGCTCGTCAGGCGGCAGCGGCTTGTCGGAGGCTCCGAAATCCACGGTGCCGGCCTTGATCTGGGCGATGCCGCCCCCGGAGCCGATCGACTGGTAATTGATCTTGTTGCCGGTGGCGGCGTTGTAGTCGGCGGACCACTTCGACAGGATTGGATACACGAAGGTGGAGCCGGCGCCGGTGATGTCGGCGGCGAAGGCGCTTGCAGCGAAGCTGGTGGCCAGCGCGAGTGCGGCGATGCGGAGCTTGAAGGATTTGGACACGTAAGGACTCCTGATGAGCGGATGCGACGGGTTCGCCCGTCTCGTGGCGCATTTCACCGCGCATGCGTGACATTCACGGGAAGCTGCAGTGACAGTTGCGTGACACGAAGCGGGAGGCGGTGTTTGCGCGGTACCGGCAAGAAAACCTCGCAACCGCCATGAAACTGCAATCAAACGGATGTGAAATTCAACTCCGACATGCGACGCCGGCGAGAGCCTGCGCGCAACGGTCATTCAGGCAATCCCACATTCCATCGGAGTCTTTACATGCGCCCCACCCATTTGGCCGCCGCGATCGCCCTGGTCGTCGCTGGCAGCACCAGTTGCAATGCCGTTGCGCAGACCGCACCCAGCGCCCGGGACATTGCGGATCTGAAAGCGCAGGTCGCCGCGCTGCAGGCGCAGATCCAGAGTCTGGAAGAACGCACCGATGCACAGTCCGACGTCAACCTGGTCCAAGCCAAGCTCAATGAAGATGCGGAGGCGGCCAAGAGCAGGATGGACAAGCTCGCCAAGCTGCTGAATGACACCAGCATCAGCGGGCGCATGTACTACAACCTGACCAGCATCGACGACAGCAGCAAAGGCGTGAAGACCGACAAGTCCGGCTTCGCCTTCGACATCAAGCGCTTCTACCTGGGCGTGGACCACAAGTTCAACGACCAGTGGTCGATGAACCTGACCACCGATTTCCAGTATTCCTCGGCGATCGGCGCCACCGAGATCTACCTGAAGAAAGCCTACGTGCAGTACAAGCTCAGCGACGCGTTCGTGCTGCGCGCCGGTGCCACCGACCTGCCGTGGGTGCCGTTCGCCGAGAACTACTACGGCATGCGTTATGTCGAAAACACCCTGGTCGACCGACTGAAGTTCGGCACCTCCGCCGACTGGGGCGTGCATGCCAGCGGCAAGCTCGCCGGCGGCTCGGTGGAGTACGCAGTCGCGGCGCTGAATGGCAACGGTTACAAGAACCCAAGCCGCAGCAAGGGGTTGGATTTCGAAGGCCGGATGAGCTACATGCCGACCATGAACACGGTACTGGCGCTGGGCTTCTACAACGGCACTCTCGGCAAGGAGAAGCAGACCGTCAACAGCCTGCACAACGCCGAGCGCATCGACTTCCTGGCCGCCTATGCGTCCGGCACCACCCGCTTCGGCGCCGAATACTTCCAGGCCAGGAACTGGAACAACGTGCTGACCGTGGCGGCCGACAAGGCCAGCGGCTGGTCGGTTTGGGGTAGCACGGGCCTGGGCGACGGGGGCATCAATCTGTTCGCCCGCTACGATCGCACCGATCCGAGCAGGATCCTCGATCCGACCCTGCGCGACACGTACTACAACGTCGGCGTGGAGTTTCCGATCACCAAGGGCGTGAAGCTGTCCACCGTGTACAAGCACACAGACCAGAAGAACGCGCTGCTGACCAAGGATCTCAAGACCGACGAGTTCGGCGTGTGGGGCGAGTTCCGCTTCTGATCCAGGAAGTGGCCAGACGAAGTGGCACGGGCGGCGGACTTCGGTCTGCCGCTTTTTTTTGTGCGCGCGGCTCAGTTGACCCAGCTCGACGGGCCTTTATCGGGCCAGCGGCACAGGTCGTGAACCGGGCAATGCAGGCAGTCCGGCTTGCGCGCCTTGCAGGTGTAGCGCCCGTGCAGGATCAGCCAGTGGTGCGCGTCGCGCGCGAACTCGGCCGGCACCAGCCGCACCAGCTTGTCTTCCACCGCGCGCACGTCCTTGCCCGGCGCCAGCCCGGTGCGATTGGCGACGCGGAAGATGTGCGTGTCCACCGCGATGGTCGGCTCGCCGAACGCGGTGTTGAGGATGACATTCGCGGTCTTGCGGCCCACGCCGGGCAACGCTTCCAGCGCCTCGCGGGTGCGCGGCACTGCGCCGTCGTGGCGCTGCAGCAGCAATCGGCACAGGGCAATCACGTTGGCGGCCTTGGCGTTGTACAGGCCGATGGTGTTGATGCAGCCCTTCAGCCCGTCCTCGCCCAGCGCCAGGATCGCGGCCGGCGTGTTGGCGACCGGGTACAGCTTGCGGGTCGCCTTGTTGACGCCGATGTCGGTGGCCTGCGCGGACAGCACCACCGCGACCAGCAGCTCGAACGGCGTGCCGTATTCCAGCTCGGTGGTCGGATGCGGGTTGGCATCGCGCAGGCGGGTGAACAGGTCGGCGATCTCGCCGGGCGTCAGCTTGCTGCCGCGCGCGGCGCGGGGTTTGCGCGGTGCGCTCATGCGTGGCGCGCCTTCGCCTTTGCCAGTGCGCGCGCCAGCGCATCCGCGGCGGCCGAAGGCAGGGCCGCCTGTTGTGCCTGCGGGGCCGGTGCGGGCCGGCGCGCGGCCTCGCGTTCTGCCTGGATCCGCGCCAGCCGCACGGCGCGGGCGCGATGGCGCTCGCGCGCAGCCAGCGCGAAGCGGCGGGCGTCGCGTGCTTCGATCAGGCGGATGCCGCATTCCGGCGCGCAGGCCGGGCAGGGCTGTGCGTCGAGCAGGCCAAGCGACAGCGCGGCGTCGAGGTCGTCCTCGCGCAGCGCCGCCATCAGGGCGTGTGCCGGATGCTCGAGTGCGCAGCTGCAGGTTGGACAGGGAATGTGCATGTGTTGCTCGTCATGCCCGCGCGGGCGAGCCTCTCGCCTTGCATGTCAGTGCCCAGTCGAATGCTGGATCCCCGCCTTCGCGAAGACGCCAGCGGATGCCGGGGACGCGGCCTTATTTTCCCGCAAACGCGGGCTTGCGCTTTTCGAGGAACGCGCTGGTGCCTTCGCGCATGTCGTCGGTCGCAAACATCAGGCCGAACTGCGCGGATTCGTACTCCAGCCCCTCTTCGATGCCGCACTCGCCACCGATGTTCACGCAATCCAGCATGCCGCGCAGCGCCAGCGGTGCGGCCGAGGCCAGCTGCCTGGCCAGTGTCATGGTGTCTGCCTCGAGTTCCGCCGCAGGCACGACCCGGTTGACGATGCCCAGCTGCAGCGCACGCTCCGCGTTGATCGCCGCGCCGGTCAGGCAAAGTTCCAGCGTGGCCGCGCGGCCGCACAGGCGCAGCAGGCGCTGGCTGCCGCCAAAGCCCGGGATCAGGCCAAGGTTGATTTCCGGCTGCCCCAGCTTGGCGGTGTCGGCGGCGATCCGCAGGTGGCAGCACATCGCCAGTTCCAGCCCGCCGCCCAGGGCGAAGCCGTTGACCATCGCGATGACCGGTTTCGGCAGTTTTTCCACCCGCCGCATCATGCGCGTGCCGCGCAGCGAGAAATCGCGGCCCTGCACCGGGGTGAGCGTGTTCATCTCGGCGATGTCGGCGCCGGCCACGAAGGCCTTGGGCCCCGCGCCGGTCAGCACCACCACGCGCACCGCGTCGTCGCTGGCGGCAGCGCCGAATGCGGCATCCAGGGCATCCAGCGTGGCCGCATTGAGTGCGTTCAGCTTGTCGGGGCGGTTGATGCGGATCGTGCGCACACCGTCGACGGTATCGACCAAAAGCAGGCTGTCAGTCATGCAATGTCCAAAAATAGAGGGTGGATGGGGGAACTTCGGCCGCTGCCGGGGGTCGCAGGAGGAGCGTCGGTAGCCGTGGAAGGCCGGGGCCAGTATCCTAACGTGTCGCCTCGGGGCTGTTCGACCGATGAGACAAGCCGCCCGCCAATGATGTCGGGCCCATGTAGCCGCTTCTGCGGCTTCTCAGACAAATGAGGTTGTGGATGAAGTTGCGTTTGATTGCTGCCAGCGTGGCGGCCCTGACCCTGACCGCCGGCATTGCCTCGGCGCAGTCCAAGCCGGCGGCAGCTCCTGCGAAGCCGGCAACTCCAGCCGCCGCCTCGGCCGCCAATTCGGCGGCGATGCCGGTGGTCGACAAGACCCATGCCAGCTACGCCTTCGGGTGGCAGCTGGGCCAGGAACTGGCAAGCGGCGGCGAGCCCATCGATATCGCCACCGTGGTGCGTGGCGTGCAGGATGCCTTCGCCAAGAAGCAGCCGGCTTACACCGAGCAGCAATTGGGCACGGCCTATGCCGGTTTCCAGAAGCGTCTTGAGATCAAGGCGCAGGAAGCCTTCCGCAGGGCGCTGGCCGACAACGAAGCGCAGTCGGTCGATTTCGTCGGCAAGTTCAAGGCGCAGCCGGGCGTGATCACGCTGCCCAGCGGCATCATGTACCGCGTGGCCAAGGCGGGCACCGGCGCCAAGCCGGGCGCGACCAGCGAGGTGCAGATCGCGTTCCGCAGCTTCCTGGCCGCGGTTGGCGTGCCGCTCAGCGGCGTGCAGACGCCGCCGCCGTTCAAGGCTGCCGATGCGCCAATCCCGGCGCTGAAGGAAACCCTGCCGTTGATGCAGCAGGGCGCGGTGTGGGAGGTGGTGATCCCGCCGGGCAAGGGCTTGGGTGGCGGTCAGAACGAGCAGTTCGCAAAGCAGGCCGTGGCCATGCAGATCGAGCTGGGCGCGGTGAAGTAATCCCGCACGGCGGGTTGCGTTCCTCGATGCGCCGGCCTTGTGCCGGCGCATCGCGTTTCGGGGGTACCCTATGCACATGAGTGTCCAGTTTCGTGCCGTGCTCAGCCCCTGCACCGGCATTTGTACCCTCGACGATGCGGGGCTGTGCCGGGGCTGCCACCGCACTGCCGACGAAATCGCGGCGTGGTCGGCAATGAGCGATGCCGCCCGCCTGCACGCCATGGAGACCTTGCTGCCGGCGCGCGCGGCAGCGTGCGGTGACGATTGATGGAGCCCGACGCGCTGGCCTCGTGGCTGCTGCCGGCACTGCATTCCCTGGCGGTGCCGCCTGCGGAGCGCCCGTGGAACCTGCACGAGCTGGACGGGCTGCCGCTGCCGCCGCAGCCCCGCCCCGCCGCGGTGCTGGTGGGCATCATTCCGCGCCCGGCCGGCGCGGGGGTGCTGCTGACCCGGCGCAACGACCGCATGCGCCAGCATGCGGGGCAAGTGAGTTTTCCCGGTGGACGCATCGAAGGTGTGGATGCCAGCCCTGCCGCCGCTGCGTTGCGCGAGGCGCACGAGGAGGTCGGCCTGGATGCAGGGCAGGTGCGCGCCCTGGGGTATCTGGATCCGCTGCTGACCATCACCGGTTACCGCGTGTTGCCGCTGCTGGCGTTGATCGATCCCGGTTTCGTGGCCCGCCCCGACCCTGGCGAGGTGGCCGAGGTGTTCGAAGTGCCATTGTCGCTGCTGCTGGACCCGGCCAGCCTGGAGCAAGTCGAGCTGCAGTTCGGTGGCCTGTCCCGCCACGTGTTCCAATACCGTTATGAACAACAGCGGATCTGGGGCGTGACCGCTTCGATTCTTTACAACCTGCGGCAACGGCTGGCGAATGCCAGCCAAGGGAGAGCGTGATGGCTGGATGGACAACCGTGGTGCAGGCAGACATCTTTTCGATGGCACTGAACCGCTCTGACGTGGCCATCCTGGATTGCCGGTTCTCGTTGCTGGATCCCGCGTTGGGCGAACAGGAATGGCGGCGCGGGCATCTGCCGGGCGCGATCTACGCCAATCTGGAGCGCGACTTGTCCGACATGTCGCGGCAAGGGCAGGGGCGTCATCCGTGGCCGGAGCAACGGGCGTTCCTCGACAAACTCATGCAGTGGGGGATCGAGCCGACCACGCAGGTGGTGGCCTACGACGGCAGCGACGGCGCCCTGGCGGCGCGCCTGTGGTTCCTGTTGCGCACACTGGGCCACGAAAAAGTGGCGGTGCTGGATGGCGGCTGGTCGCGCTGGGTGTCGCAGGGCTTGCCCACCACCTCGCAGCCGCGCGCGCCGATGACCTCGCAGTACCGGGCCGAGTTCGACCAGTCGCGGCTGCTGGATGCCGATGGCGTGCAGGCCCATCTGGAGCAGGGCAAGCTGCTGCTGGATGCGCGCGCGCCCGCGCGTTTCCGCGGTGATGAGGAGCCGCTGGATCGCGTGGCCGGGCATGTGCCCGGCGCGGTCAATCGTCCCTATGCACAGAACCTGGGCGAAGACGGTCGCTTCAAGACGCCGATGCAGCTGGCCGATGAATACCGCGCGCTGCTCGATGGCCGCGATCCGGCCGACGTGGCGGTGATGTGCGGCTCCGGCGTCACCGCCTGCCACGACCTGCTGGCGATGGAACGTGCCGGGTTGCGCGGGGCAAAGCTCTATACCGGTTCCTGGAGTGGCTGGATTACCGATGCGTCGCGGCCGGTGGCGACGGGAGGCTGAACATGGACAACGCAGGCCAGCACGTGGAAATCTGGCATCGCCCCACGTGCGGCAATTCGCGTGGCGCGCTGGAATTGATCCGCGCGGCGGGGATCGAGCCGGTGATCGTGGACTATGTCAATCATCCGCCGAGCAAGGCGCGGCTGCGCCAGGCGATTGCCGACGCCGGCCTGCGCGTGCGCGAGGCGATCCGCAGCAAGGAGCCGGAATACGCCGCTCTGGGGCTGGACGATCCGGCGCTGTCGGACGATGCCTTGCTGGACGCACTGGTGGCCACGCCGCTGCTGATCAACCGGCCGTTCGTGTTCACCGCCCGGGGCGTGCGCCTGTGCCGGCCGCCGGAGCAGGTGCTCGGCCTGCTCTGAGGGGCGGATTATTTGCCGATGCGGGCCAGCATCGCGCGCAATGCGGCCTGGGTGTCCGGGTCCATCCAGCCGGTGACGAAGCGCTCCAGGTCGATGCGGTCATCGCGCAGGCAGTCAACCACCGCGCGGCGCGCGATGCGCCGCGTTTCCAGCATCGGCATGCGCGGCAGCTGCAGCAATTCCTCCAGCCAGACGCGCGCGCGCGTGGCCACATCTTCAAGGTCGGTGAGCTCGTCCACCAGGCCGATGCGCAGCGCGTCGCGCGCTTCCGGCATCGCGCCCGCCACCAGCAGGCGCTCGGCGCGATGCGCGCCCACCGCACGCGCCAGCAGCGCCTGGATGCCTTCCGGCGCGACCAGTCCCACCTGGGTTTCGTTCAAGCCGATCCGGAACGGGCCGTCGGCCATGATCCGGTAGTCGCAGCACAGCGCCAGGACGCAGCCACCGGCCGGCGCGTGCCCGGCCATCGCCGCGACCACCGGCACCGGGCTGGACGCCAGCGTGCGCGCGGCGGTGAAGAAGGCCGCCCATGCCTGCAGCAGGCTGTCCTGGTCCGTGCCCAGCGAAAGCAGGTAAGGCACGTCGAGCCCCGCGGAAAACACCTTCGGCCCGCCGGCCAGCACGATGCCCTGCGCGCCGTTGCCGACAGCATCGCGCAGTGCATGGGTGATGGCGTTGCACAGCTCCGGGTTCAGCGCGTTGACCGGTGCCCGCGCCAGGCGCAGCTCGTGGACGTGGCCGTGGATGGTGGTGTCGATCAATGACATGGCAGGATCCTCATGGGTCAGGCGGGCAGCAGCAATTCCGACGCGCGTCGTACTGCAGCGGGCAACGGCGTTGGCTTGCCGCCGTGGCGTTCGATCCACACCGCGACCACGTTGCCGTCGCAGTGCAGACTGCCATCTTCCGCCACGATGCGGTGCCCGATCACCACGCTGGTGGTGCCCAGCCGTTCGGTGAACAGTTCCACGAACACGCTGGCCGGATATTCGATCGGGCGCTTGAAGTTCAGCGTGGCCGACGCCACGACCGGCGCGGCGTCTTCGGTCACCCAGTCCTCGCCGATGGTCTGGAACCACTCGATGCGCGCCTGCTCCAGGAAGGTCAGGTAGCGCGCGTTGTTGACGTGGTTGAACGCGTCCAGGTCGCTCCAGCGCAGTGGTATCGGCGTGCGGAACACGGTGCTTGCGGGGGAGGTCATGCGCTGCCCTTCTTTTTGCTGCGAGTGGATGCCGAGGGTGCCGACTTTTTTTCGAGCAATGGCGCAAGGAAGTGGCCGGTGTGCGAGGCCGGGTTTGCCGCCACCTGCTCCGGCGTGCCGACGGCGATGATCTGGCCGCCGCGATGGCCGCCCTCGGGGCCCAGGTCGATCACCCAGTCGGCGGTCTTGATCACGTCGAGATTGTGCTCGATCACGATCACCGTATTGCCGTCGTCGCGCAGGCGGTGGAGCACGTCCAGCAGCGCCTCGATGTCGTGGAAGTGCAGGCCGGTGGTGGGCTCGTCGAGGATGTAGAGCGTGCGCCCGGTGTCGCGGCGGGAGAGCTCTTTCGACAGCTTCACCCGCTGCGCTTCACCGCCCGACAAGGTGGTCGCGCTCTGGCCCAGCTTGACGTAGCCCAGGCCCACGTCGATCAGCGTTTCCAGTTTGCGGGCGATGGCCGGCACCGGCGCAAACAGCTCCAGCGCCCGTTCCACCGTCATTTCCAGCACGTCGCGGATGCTGTGCCCCTTGTAAAGGATCTCCAGCGTCTCGCGGTTGTAGCGCTTGCCGCCGCACACGTCGCAGGGCACGTACACGTCGGGCAGGAAGTGCATTTCCACCTTGATCAGGCCGTCGCCCTGGCAGGCTTCGCAGCGCCCGCCGCGCACGTTGAAGGAGAAGCGCCCCGGCGAATAGCCGCGTGCGCGTGCTTCTGGCGCCTGTGCAAACAGTTCGCGCAGCGGCGTGAACAGGCCGGTATAGGTCGCCGGATTGCTGCGCGGGGTGCGGCCGATCGGCGACTGGTCGATATCCACCACTTTGTCGAACAGGTCCAGCCCGACGATGTCCCGGTAGGGCGCGGGCGTGTGCGAGGCGCCGTTGATCTCGTTGGCCGCCAGCGCGAACAGGGTGTCGTTGATGAGCGTGGATTTGCCGGAGCCCGACACGCCGGTGACGCAGGTCAGCAGCCCGGCCGGAATCTCCAGGTCCACGTTCTTCAGGTTGTTGCCGGATGCGCCCTTGAGTTTGAGTAGCATTTTTCGGTTGGGCGGATAGCGCAACTGCGGCACGTCGATTTTCTTCTTGCCAGACAGGTATTGCCCGGTCAGCGAGCGCGGCGCGTTCAGCACATCGTCCAGCGTGCCCTGCGCCACCACTTCGCCGCCATGCACGCCTGCGCCTGGGCCGATGTCCACGATGTAGTCGGCCAGCCGGATCGCGTCTTCGTCGTGCTCCACCACGATCACCGTGTTGCCGAGGTCGCGCAGCCGGGTGAGCGTGCCCAGCAGCCGCGCGTTGTCGCGCTGGTGCAGGCCAATGGAGGGTTCGTCGAGCACGTACATCACGCCGACCAGCCCCGCGCCGATCTGCGACGCCAGTCGGATGCGCTGCGCTTCGCCGCCGGACAGCGAATCGGCCTTGCGTTCCAGGCTCAGGTAGTCAAGCCCGACATCCACCAGGAAGCCCAGCCGCTCGCGGATTTCCTTGACGATCTTGGTGGCGATTTCGCCGCGCCAGCCGGGCAGGGTCAGCGCCTCGAAGAAGGCCAGGCAGGTGTCGATGGGCAGTACCGCGATTTCATTCAGCGGCCTGTCTGACACGAACACGTTGCGCGCCTGCCGGTTCAGGCGTGCGCCGCCGCATTCGGGGCAGGGGCGCTCGCTGATGTATTTGGACAGCTCTTCACGTACCGCTGCGCTTTCGGTTTCGCGGTAGCGGCGTTCCAGGTTCGGAAGGATGCCTTCGAACGCATGCTTGCGCTGGTGTTTGCTGCCGCTTTCGCTGATGTAGGTCAGCGGGATCGCTTCGCCGGCGCTGCCGTGCAGCACGATCGCACGGATCGCTTCCGGCAGCTGTTGCCACGGCGTATCGACATCGAAACGATAGTGTTTCGCCAGCGATGCGATCATCGAGAAGTAATAGGCGTTGCGGCGATCCCAGCCGCGCATCGCCCCGGCCGCCAGCGACAGCTCCGGATGCGCCACCACCCGCACCGGGTCGAAGAACTGGGCCACGCCCAGCCCGTCGCAGCCCGGGCAGGCGCCCACCGGCGAGTTGAACGAGAACAGCCGTGGCTCCAGTTCGGGCAAGGCGTAGTCGCAGACCGGGCACGCGTATTTCGACGAGAACAGCAGCGGCTCGCGCCCTGCGTCGGCCGCGTCCGGCAGCCTGCCTGCCGCGGCACTTGCGCCATCCTGCGCGGCGTCCATCGACTGCACGATGGCCATGCCATCGCCCAGCTTCAGCGCGGTCTCGAACGACTCGGCCAGCCGTTGGCGGAGTTCCGCGCGCGGCTTGAAGCGGTCGATCACCGCCTCGATGGTGTGCTTCTGGCGCAGCGCCAGCGCCGGCAGCGCATCGATCTCGTGCAGCACGCCATCCACCCGCACGCGCACGTACCCCTGCGCGCGCAGCTGCTCGAACACCTGCACGTGCTCACCCTTGCGCTCGCGCACCACCGGCGCCAGCAGCATCCAGCGCTGGTTGGCCAACGCTTCGTCGGCTTCCATCGCCAACACCTGGTCCACCATCTGGCTGACGGTCTGCGCCTCCAGCGGGAAGTGGTGGTCCGGGCAGCGCGGGCTGCCCACCCGCGCATACAGCAGGCGCAGGTAGTCGTGGATTTCGGTAATGGTGCCGACCGTGGAGCGCGGGTTGTGGCTGGTCGATTTCTGTTCGATGGAAATCGCCGGGCTGAGGCCTTCGATATGGTCGATGTCCGGCTTGTCCATCACGCTGAGGAACTGCCGTGCGTAGGCAGACAGCGACTCCACGTAGCGGCGCTGGCCTTCGGCGTAAATGGTGTCGAACGCCAGCGATGACTTGCCGGAGCCGGACAATCCGGTGATCACGATCAGCTTGTCGCGCGGCAGGTCGAGGTCGATGTTCTTGAGATTGTGCGTCCGTGCGCCGCGGAGGCGGATGAAGTCCAGCGCCATCGGGGGGTCCTGCAGTTTGGGGGATGGCCGCGGCAAGTCCGGGCCAATCGGGAAGCGTAACCAGCCGCAGGAGGCAGGGCAAATCGACAGCATGACGCGGTTGCAGGGGGCTTCGGCTGGGGAGCTTGGTGGCTAGGCCGGATGCCGCTTTCAGGTAGTCTGGCGCGATGCGCGCGGCACGACGCGGAACGTATTGGTCGGCAAGGGTGGGCGGTCGCGACAGTGCATCCGTGCCGCCGGCTTCCTGGAAAGCGTTCGGGCGGCGGACCGGCTGGCACCGGGCGAAGACGCGCGTGGATGGAGTCGCAGCGGATGAGATGCGGCTGTCGTCAAATGGACTTGCAGATCCGGGGAGCCACTGTTGAACACTGATGAAACCTCTGCAGGCCTGACCCTGCTGCGCGCCAGCCGGCTGGAAGCATTGCTGGAGCCCTTGGAAGCCTTGCTGGCGCAGACCCGGCCGGCGCATCCGCTGGCTCCGCAGACGGTCATCGCCGCGCACCCGGGCATGAAGCAGTGGCTTGCCGGTGCGCTGGCGCGGCAGGTGGGTGCGGGCCGCGTGGTCGCCAACCTCGACGTGCAGCTGCCCAGCACCTGGCTGGATCGGCTGTCAACGACCCTGCTGGGCGAACGCGCGGTGGCGCTGCCGAACTACCGTCGCGGGCATCTGCGCTGGACCCTGCACGCGATGCTGGGCGATCCGTCCGCGCATGGCGTCACCGACCCGCGCGTGCTGGCCTACCTGGGGGCCACCCGCAGCGCCGACGAGCGCGCCCTGCGCCGCTTCCAGCTGGCCGACCGGCTGGCGCGGGTGTTCTCGCAATATCTGGTCTATCGCAGCGACTGGTTGCAGGCATGGGAGGCCGGGAGACACGCCGACGCCACCGCGCAGCGGCGCGATGCCGCCTTGAAGGCGCTGGAGTCCGGCTGCCTGGCCCCGCTCTGGCAGGCAGTGGTCGCCGCACTGGGTGAGCATCGCGGCCGCCTGGTCGATGCGCTGGTCGCTGCGCTGCAGGCCGACAGCGCGCCGCGCGCGCCACTGCACGTGGTGGGCCTGTCGCACCTGCCGCCGGCGGAGTTGTCGGTGCTGCGGGCCTATGCGCGCCGGGCGCCGGTGTTCCTGTACGTGCCCGACCCCTGCCGAGAATACTGGGGCGGCCTGCACAAGGCCGACGGTGGCCGGCCGGCGGTGGCGGCGTGGCAAGCCTTCCGCGATGACGAACAGGCGCGCTTCGACGATCCCGATGCACTGGACTGGCGCGATCAGGGCCACCCGCTGCTGGCACGCTGGGGGCGCCTGGGCCAGCACTTCTTCGCCGCACTGGTGGACGACGAGCTGCGCGAAGATATCCGCCACTGGCAGGACGACGGCGCCGGCACGCCGCCCGATCGACTGGCGCGCCTGCAGGACAGCATCCGCCGCTTGCAGCCGGAGTTGCTGCAGGAGGATGCGGCCGCCGCCAATGCCACGGCCGATCCCAGCCTGCGCATCCACGCCTGCCACACCCGCCAGCGCGAGCTGGAGGTGCTGCGCGATGCGCTGCTGGATGCCGTCGACAAGGACGGCGTGCGTCCCGGCGACATCGTGGTGATGGCGCCCGACATCCAGGCCTATCTGCCGCTGATCCCGGCGGTGTTCGGCGCGCCCGGCTCCGCGCGCGAGCGCCTGTTGCCCTACCACCTGGCCGACGTGCCCGTCGCCCGCAGCCATCCGCTGTTCGCCGTGTTCGCCACCCTGCTGGGGCTGGGCGCATCGCGCATCACCGCGCCGGAGGTGGTGGACCTGCTGGGCGTGGCGGAAGTGCGGGCCGCCTTGGGGCTGGATGCGGGCGATGCCGATATTTTGGGCGAATGGTTGCGCAACAGCCGCGTGGCCTGGGCGCTGGACGCTGCGCACAAGCAGGCGCTGTCGCTGCCAATGCGCGCCGAGCACAGCTTCGCGTGGGCGATGGATCGCTTGCTGGCGGGCTACCTGATGGCCGACGTGCCGGGCGAAGCCGATCCGCAGGCGGTCACGCTGCCCGATGGCACCGAGCTGTTGCCGTTGGCCGGCATCGAGGGGCCTTCCGCCGCCGCGCTGGGCAGTCTGGACCGCTTGCTGTGCGAGCTGCAGGCGTGGCGCAACCTGGCCCACGTCGAGCAGCCTGCAAGCCAGTGGGCGACGGTGCTGCGCGAGCGCGTGGACGCGCTGCTGCGCATCGACCGCACCGATGCCGACGCCCGCGCCGCGCTGTCGGTGGTGCATCGGGCCATCGCCCAGCTGGCCGCCGAGCCGGCGCGCAACGGCGAAGACCCCGCGCTGCGCCTGCCGGTGGTGCGCGAGCTGCTGCAGGACGCACTGGCCGCCGCGCCGGAGCGGCAGCGCTTCCTGATGGGCGGCATCACCTTCTGCGGCATGGTGCCACAGCGCGCGATCCCGTTCGACATGGTCTGCGTGCTGGGGCTGGACGAAGGCGCGTTTCCGCGCCGGCCATCCGATGGCGGCATCGACCTGATGGCGCGCATTCGCCGCCTCGGCGACCGCGACGTGCCCGGCGACGACCGCTACCTGTTCCTGGAAACCGTGATGTCCGCGCGCAAGCGCCTGCACCTGTCGTACATCGGCCAGGGCGTGCGCGACGGCAAGCACCGCAATCCGGCCGCGCCACTGGCCGAGCTGCTGGCCGAACTCGACCGCAGCTGCGCTAACGCGCCCGATGACGACAAGGCGCCGCGGCCGTGGCTGGTGCGACATCCACTGCAGCCGTTCGACGGCCGCTATTTCGATGGCACGCATCCGGCGCTGTTTTCGTTCTCGCCGGCGTTCGCGGGCATGCGCGGCGCGGGCAAGGAAGCGCTGCCGCGCCTGCGCGATGGCAATCTCCCCGCGCCCGAACCACTGCCGGAGCCGCTGCCGTTGGCCACGCTGGAGGGCTTCTTCAAGGACCCGGCCAAGGCGCTGTTGAAGGAGCACCTGCAGCTGTCGCTGGATGCGCTGGATGACGACGTGCGGCTGGCGGAAGACGAGCCGATGGATGCGATTTCAAGGATCCACTCGGTGGCGCGCACGGTGTTCCTGCAGCAGGTGCTGCCGCGCAAATGCGGCGATCCGGCGTGGGCATGGGATCGCCAGCCGCCGGCGTGGGTCGGCTTGGGCGGGCTGTTGCCGCTGGGCGCGGCCGGTGAAGCCGCATGGGCGAAGGAAGCGGACGCAGTGGATGCGCTGTGGAGCCAGGCCGATGCCTGTGGCCGCTTCGATGCGCGCGGCGAGCACGGCGGCCAGGTGGTGCGGGTGGACGTGCCCTTGCGGCAGCCCGGCGGCGAAGGTGCCGACGACGGCCTGCCGCAGCGCATGACCGGGTTGCTGCGTAATGTGTTCCCGCTCAACGGGGCGGCGGACGGCGTGCAGATCGTGTTCGCATTCCCCAATCCGAAAGACGAAAAGAAGCACCTCAAGGAGCCCGGTGATCTTGGGTTCAAGGAGCGGGTCCCCGCATTTCTGCATTGGGCGTTGCTGCGTTTGCAGCACGCAAGCACCGACACGCCCGTGCCGGTGCGCCTGACCATGCTGGCGGCCGGCGAACCGGATCTGGCCGCGCAGGTGAACGCCTGGGACCTGCGTTACTGCGCCGCGGATACGGCAGAGCGGGCTGCCCTGAATGCCGATCTGCGCCGTCGTCTGCACGCATTGGTTGCACTGATGTGCCTGGGGCGCGAAGGCCGCTCGTGGTTCCATCCGCAGTCCGGGTGGGCTGCCTTGCAGGCGCTGCAAGCCGCGCCGAAAAAAGCCCGGGGCAAACAGGGCGAGGCCGAGGCTGGGAAAGAAGCTGACGGCGCCGGCGCGCCTTCAGCGGAAGCGGAAGCAGCGGCGAAGCGGGCGCGCGGGGCGGCAATCGCCAAGGCGGTGCGCGGCAAGTGGGTGAGCGAGTCCGGTCAAGGTGTCGGCGAGCGCGACTACGCCCCCGGCTACGCGCAGCTGCTGGAAGGCGACCTGATCTTCGGCGATCCCGACACCGATCCGGACAGTCGCGCCCTGCACGCGCTGCTGCAGGATGCCCAGCAAATCAATGCACTGATCCAACTCGATGGCGTTGACGCGCCCGGTGTGGATGCCAGCACGGAGGTGGCATGAACAAGCCCATGGATTGGACGACGCTACCGCTAGCCGGGGCTGGCCGCAGTCTGGTCGAGGCCAGTGCCGGCACCGGCAAGACCTGGACCATCGCCGTGCTGTACCTGCGCCTGCTGCTGGAGGAGAAGCTTTCGCCGCGGCAGATCATCGTCAGCACCTTCACCAACGCCGCCGCCGCCGAGCTGCGCGAGCGCCTGCGCGGAAAACTGCTGTGGGCGCTGGCCGAGGCGAACCAGCACCAGCAGGGCATCGCCAGCGACGCGGGCAAGCATGCGGATCGCGACTGGATCCGCAGCCGCTGGCAGGACGCATCTGCCGTGCTGGAATCCGACGTCCAGCGCTTGCAGGCCGCGCTGGCCGAGTTCGACGCCGCGCCGATCTCCACCCTGCACGCACTGTGCTCGCGCATCCTTGCCGACCATCCCTTCGCCGCCGGCGCCTTGTTCCGCGGCCGCGAGATGATCGATGGCAAGACGCTGGAAGCCGCGCTGGTCGCGGATCTGTGGCGGGTGATCGCGCAGGGCGATGAAGCGGATGCACTGGTGGCGCTGGCCCGCGCGGCCGGGATCACCCTCAATTCGCTGAAGAAATACGTGCCGGTGTTGTTGCAGGCGGATGTGGAGGTGGGGTGTCTGGATCTCAATGCGCTTCGTGGCCGGCTGGGTTTTCTTGGCGATCTGGATGCGTGGGCGAGCAGGGTACGCGGCTTGCTTGACGATGATCGCTGGTTCCACCAACGCAGCGCGCTACGTCAGACGTGGCGCAGTCTGGTTGATGTCATCGTGCCGTTGCCGGGTGTGGTGCCGGGTGAAATTGATCTGGCGAAGCTCAAGGCCGCAAAGGCGCTCACGGCAATCAGCAAGGCGGGTGTTGCAAATCCTGATATTCAGGCATTGGCAAACGTATCCGGTGATATCGCTGCGGTGTTCTCTGATGAGGAATGGGATCGTGCCGGCAGCATCCCGCTGCGCCAATTCCTCGCCGCCGCCCAGCACTGGTGCCGTGCCGCCCTGCAGGCGCGGCTGGATGCCGCCAACCAGTCCAGCTTCGACCAGTTGCTGGTCACGGTGCGCGATGTGCTGGCACCCCGCGACGGGCAACGGGCGCTGGCCGATGCGCTGTTCGCGGCCTGGCCGGTGGCGCTGGTGGACGAGTTCCAGGACACCGACCCGGTGCAGTTCGGCATCCTCGATGCGATCTACAGCGACGCGGGCGGCGCGCAGCGCGGGCGGCTGGTGATGATCGGCGACCCCAAGCAGGCGATCTACCGCTTCCGCGGCGGCGACGTGGCGACTTACGAGCGGGCCAAGACGCGGGTCCCGGACCAGGACCGGCTCACGCTGGGCACCAACCATCGCTCCAGCCGGGGCTATGTCGAGGCGGTCAACCAGTTCTACGCGAACACACGCGCCGAACTGGGGCCGCAGCAGTCGGCGACGTCCATCCGCTATCAGCGCGTTGCTCCGAGCGGCCGCCGCGACGGCCAGCCGCTGCGCGCCGCGCACGACAATACGCCCGTCAGCCGTCCGCTGATGCTGCACCGGCTTGCGGCGGACGACGCTGCGCCCGACCTCGAAGCGCACGCGCTGCGGGTGTGCGCGGGGCAGATCGCGTGGGCGCTGTCGGAAGATGGCTATTCCATCGGCGAAGACCGGCTCCAACCCGGCGACATCGCCGTGCTGCTGCCGAGCAATGCGCAGATCGTCAAGCTGGCGGTGATGCTCAAGGCGCGTGGCGTGCCCTGCGTGACGGGCTCGCAGAAGAGCGTGTTCGACACCGCCATCGCCCGCGAGCTGCGGCTGGTCCTGCACGCGGCGCTGCACCCCGAGGATCCGCGCACGCTGCGTGCCGCACTGGCCACGCGCCTGATAGGCGCGAGCCTCGGCACGCTGCAGGCCCTGCGCCACGATGCGGCAGCCTGGGACAGCCACGCCAGCCGCTTCCATGTCCTGCACGCCACGCTGGAGCGCGGCGGCCCGCTGGCGCTGGTGGCGGCGTTGCTGGAGCAGCACGCCGCGCGCTTGCTGGACACGGTGGAAGGCGAGCGCATCCTCACCGACCTGCGCCACCTCGGCGAGCTGCTGCAGGAAGCCTGGGACGAAGGCGGCGGCGAACGGCTGCTGGCGTGGTTCGCCGAGCAGATGGCCGATGGAGCCGAAGGCAGCGACGCCGTCGACGCACGCGCGCTGCGGCTGGAATCGGATGCCGCGCGGGTCAAGCTGATGACCCTGCACGCCAGCAAAGGGCTGGAGTTCGGCGTGGTGTTCCTGCCGCTGATGTGGAAGCACGGGCCGATCAACAAAGGTGCGCGCCTGCTTGCCTCCGATGACGGGTCTGCGAAATGCCTCGTCGAAGGCCCGGCCAAGGACATCGTCAAGCAGCAGGAATTCGAGGAGCGCCATCGCATCCTGTACGTGGCGCTGACCCGCGCCATCCATGCCTGCCACGTGTTCGTGCTGCCGACGGGCGATGTCCTGGCCGACGCCATCCGCAGCGCGAGCGCAAAGGACGTGGCGCTGAACAACCTCGAACTGTCCGTGTTCCCGACCGACGAGGCGCCCTGCATCCACGTCATCGACGGCTGGAACCCGCATCCCGGCCGCGTCTGGCAGGGCGGCGGGGAGGTGGCGGCCACGCGCACTGCCCGCCCATTGCCCGCCGCGCCCATCGGCCCGCTGCCGATGCGGCACAGTTTCACCACCCTCAGCGGCGGTGGCCGGCATCGCCTGGGGTTCGAGGACAGCGCGGCCGAGGATGAAGCGCAGGCCGATGCAGCCGCCTCCGGGCGCGACGCTGCCGTCGACGCCGGTGACGCCATCGCCCCGAGGGTCCCCGAAGCGACGCGGCATCCGGAACTCGACGCGTTGGCCACGGTGGCCGGCGCCGACTTCGGCAACGCCGTGCATGCATTGTTCGAGCATCGCGTGCCGGGACAGCCGTTTGCGCCGCACACCGTGCTTGCTGCCCTGCGCGAGCATGGCGTGCGCCCGCACGAAGGCGAGCTCGACGCGCTGGTCGCGCCGTTGACGCGGCGCCTGCAGAAGGTGCTGGAGGCGCCGCTGGCGGAGGGCGGCGGTCCGCGCCTGTGCGATCTCGCGGCGATCGACATGCGCGCGGAACTCGAGTTCAACTACCACCTCGATGGCGTATCGCTGCGCGCCTTGCGCAAGGCCTGCGAGGCCCATGGGGAGCCTGGCCTGGTGCCGGTACGCGAACAGACCCTGGCCGGCTTGATGAACGGCAAGATCGACCTGGTGTTCGCCCACGGCGGCCGCTTCCACGTGCTGGACTACAAGGGCAACCAGCTCGCCGCCGGGCCGCAAGGCTGCCTGCAGGACTACGCCCCCGAGGCGCTGGAGACGAAGATGCTGGCCACCGGCTACCGCCTGCAGGCGCTGCTCTACACCATCGCAGTGGAACGCTACCTGCGCGAGCGTCTGGGCGACGGCTACCGCCGCGACCAGCACCTCGGCGATTGCTGGTACCTGTTCATCCGCGCCGTCGGCCTGCGGCTGCCGGACGGCACGCCCTGCGGCGTCTGGCGCCACCGATTCGGCGACGGCCTGCTGGATGCCGTGCAGCGCGTGCTGGGGCTGGACCTCCAGGAGGCCGCATGAGCGCGCATATCGCTGGCGAACGATTCGGCTTCGCAGGCCAGGCGCGAGCCAATGGCTGCCCCGATGCGTGGCGCGACCTCGACCACGCGGTGTGGCGCTGGGTGATCGCGCATGGCGGCGACGCGGCCACCGCCCATGCGGCCGCCTGGGCCAGTCATGCCGAAGGGCAGGGCCACAGCGCGCTGCCGCTGTCGCTGCCGGATGCGGCCGGCCGGCCGCTGCTGGATCAGGCGCAGCGCGAGGCGCTGGCGCGCAGCCCGCTCGTCGCGAACGTGGCGGCGGGCGAGCGCGCGGGAGGGCGGCCATTCGTGTTCGATGGCGACCATCTCTACCTGCTGCGCAACCATCGTGCCGAAGTGGAGGTGGCGCAGGCGCTGCGCGCACGCCGCGCTGCCGCGCACGCGCCGTGCCGCCCACTCGGCGATGACGACCTGCGCGCGCTGTTCAACGGCAGCTGGCAGGACGCCGAGGAGCGCCAGCGTGCCGCCGTGCGCCAGGCCGTCGGTCGTCGCCTGATGGTGCTCACCGGCGGCCCCGGCACCGGCAAGACCACCACCGTGCTGCGCATGCTGTTGGGACTGTCGCGTGAGCACCACGCCGCCACCGGCCGCCTGCCACAGCTGCGGATCGCCGCGCCCACCGGCAAGGCCGCGCAGCGGCTGGCCGAATCGCTGCGGCAGGGAGCCGAGCGCCTGCACCACGCTGGAGCGACTCCGCTGGGGCGCGAATGGGCGACGCACATGGATGCCGTGCTCGCTGCCGATGCCGCCACCGTGCACCGCTTGCTGGGCAGTCGCGGTCGCCACGGCGGCTATGCCTTCCATGCCGGCGAGCCGTTGCCGGCCGACATCGTGGTGGTGGACGAAGCCTCGATGCTCGATCTCGGCCTGCTGCGCGCCCTGCTGGCGGCCCTGCGCGACGACGCGGTGCTGGTGCTGGTGGGCGATGCCGACCAGCTCACCTCGGTCGGCACCGGCTCGGTGATGATGGACGTGGTGCAGGCCCTCGAAGACGACCCGCGCGACGATCTGGTGCGGCTATCGCACTGCTTCCGCGCCGATGTCGCGCTGGTGCCGATCAACGAAGCCGTGCGTGCCGGGGATGTTGCGGCGTTCGATATCGCCATCGGTGCCGCCACCGTGCATGCCGTGCCCGATGTGGTCACTCTGCGCCGCCGCCTGTCCGCCTGGGCGCGCAACTTGCAGGCCGCGCTGGAAGCAGTCGCCATCACCACGCCGGTTGCCGTGAACGACCAGCGCGCATTGGCTGCGCGGCTCGCGGTGCTGCATCGCCAGCAGCTGCTGTGCGCCCAGCGCGAAGGCCCGTTCGGCGCGACCCAGGCCGCCGAAACGATTGCCGTGCGCCTGCGCGCGTGGGAGGCGCTGGCGCCGTGGTCCGGTGGCGCGTGGTATCCGGGCCGCTGCGTGATGGTGACCCGCAATGACCACGCCGCGCGGCTCTACAACGGCGATGTCGGCGTGTGCGTGCTGGTCGATAACGGCGCCGGCAAGCCGCTGTTGCAGGTTGCGTTCGAGCCTGCGCCTGATGCGTCCTCTGCCATCCGCGAAACAACTGCCGCCGGCTTGCGGCTGCTCGATCCAACCACACTGCCGCCACACGAGGACGCATTTGCACTGACCGTGCACAAGAGTCAGGGCTCCGAGTACGACCGCGTGGCGGTGCTGCTGCCACCCGATCCCGCCTCGCCCCTGCTGGTGCGCCAGATGCTTTACACCGGGCTGTCCAGGGCCAGGAAATCCGTCGAATTGTGGGCAGTGCGGGAGGTCACCGAAAAAGCCCTGTCCACGCGCCTGGCGCGGCATGGCCGGCTGGCGGAACGGATCGGCAGTTGGACGCCATCACGCCCACATTCACTTCAGTAGTCCCAGCCGCACCTCCGGCTTCAACCCCGCACGCGCCGCCATGCGGAGCAGCAATGCAAGCTCAAGCGCGTGGATGCCGCCGCGCCGGATGAATTTGATCTGGGTCGGCGTGGCGTCCAATTGCTTGGCGGCTGCAGCGACGGACAGACCCGATTGCGCCAGCCAGGTTTGCAGGCCGGTCAGCAGCGTGGATTGCGCTTTCAGTTCCGCGCCATCTCCGGCTTCGAACACCTCACGGTCATCGAAGATGCTGCCGTAGGTGATATGGGTCGTGCCGGTCTCTCCAGGATTCATTTGGGCTCCGTCAGTTTGCGTCCCGACCGGTCCGTCATTGCGCAGCGGTCGGGCCCGCCGGCGCCGGGGCAGGCACCTTGCGGGACGCCTCCAGGATCGGCAGGTTGGCCTCGGTGGGGACGTAGATCACCTGGTTGCTGGTGTGCTCCAGCCCGTTCACGAACAGGTAGCGCAGGTAGTCCTCGTTGTTGTGCAGCGAGTCGCCGATGATCTTGTTCGCTGCCGCCACGCCCTTGGCGCGCTCGACCTCCGCGGCCGCCAGCGACACCGCGGCCTCGCGTTTGGCCTTGGCTTCCAGGATCGCCACCTGGCGGCTGCTTTCCGCCTCGGCCAGCACCGCGCGGCCGGCCATCTCCTGCTTGTAGACCTTGTATTTCGGCAGGCCCCACATGCACCCGCCAACACCACCAAACAGCAGAAACGCCCCGAGGGCGGCAAGTACCAGGATCTCCCACGCGGAACCGCTTTCCTTGCTCATCGACGTTCTCCTTTCCTGCGGCCATGGTTGGCCTTTGATTGTGATTGATCGCTTTGATGCTCGACGTCATAGCGTCGCTTCATGAACACCACGCTTGCGCCCAGCAGCAGCGTGAAGACGAGCATGCCGAACGCCGCCGCTGTATCCTCCGGCATGAACAGCATTGCGACCTGCACCGCTAGCCACAAGATGCCGGCGACGAGCGCGAACAGCACGGTGACGCCGGCGGCGATTTTCGATAGCTGTCGTGCCGTGTACATCAGCGACGCCCAGACCGACTCGGCCCCGTCTTGCGGTGTGTTTTCTTGCTGCATCCTTCCTCTCCATTGCATTCGGGCTGTCTCTAAGGTTTTAGCAAACCGGACCGCCATTCCCAAACCGACTTGATGTTCGGGTCTGCTGGACGACATCGCCACCCGGCGCAAGCCGGTTGCATACGCCCGATGGCGTCCTTGCGCACGGCGTGAGAGATCTGCGCGCCGGGCCCAAGCGGGCATGGGCGCTGTCCGGCGCGTCGTGAGGGATGCCGCAGGTGGGGCGATCAATCGCTCCCATGCGCGGTTTTGCGGCGCAGGGAGTCCTCGATGTCCTGCTGGCTCCACGCAACTGCCCTGGGAGTGAGTTTCAGGGGCTTTGGGAAGCCGCCCTGCTGCATCAGCTTGTAGATCGTCGCTCTGGCGATGCCGAGCCGGCGGGTCAGTTCGGGCATTCGAAGGTAGGTTTCGAGGGCCATGGCGAGGGTGCGTGGTTGGGTTGCCCCAAGTCTGTCGCCGTCAACCCGAAGCAAGTGGTGCATCGGTCGTCGAAAACGCGGGCCGATGGGCGCAAACGGGGTGGCTACACCCGTTGCACCCGATATTCCTCCAGCCTGGCGTTCAGTCCACCCATGTCCTCCGCCGGGATTTCCTGCCCGCGCAGCGCCGGGGGAAGATCGATGGCCAGATGGAACAGCCGCGCACCGCGCATGCACACCTCGGCGGCCAGGTGCAGGGGCAGGGTGCCGTAGATTTCGTCGCCGGCGGCCACCTGCACCACGTCCAGGTGCGGCGTTGCCGCAGCGTCGATGCCGCGTTGGCGCAGCCACGCCTGCGCGCCGGGATGACGGGTGACCAGCCAGCGATTCATGCGTTCATTCCTCCAGATGGATGTGTTCGGGGGCGATGGCGAGGCGATATCTGAGGTCGCCGCGCTTGCCAACGCTGACGATGCCGTAGCGCTTGATACCTTCCGTGCCAAAAGCAGACTTGATGCGACGGTTGATGCCGCCGATGACATCGTCCAGCCATTGGGTCGGGTCCGCACAGGTGCCGCCACCGCCGTCTTCGCCGATGATGCTTTGCCTCACCTTTGCAGTAACGTCCGACATCTCGCCGTACTGCTCGCGGACCAGGTCCAGGATTTCGTTGAGATAGCCGAGGCTCCTCGGATTCTTGCGCTCGTAACCAAACGCATTGCGGCTGACGCAGCCATCGCCGCCGTTGTTCGCATCGGCCAGCCTGCGCTGTGCAAGCCAATGCACGAACGCCACCTGGCTCGGCTGCAGCCTGAGGGGTTGTCCGTTCACGCTGGCGACACCGCGCCCGGCGTTCCGGCCGAGAGAACGATCCACCTTCACCAGGAACTCAGTGCCTGCCGCCAGCAGATTGGCCCGTGCCACCGCATCGGCAAACCCCATCTTGCGGTCGCTGACCACGCCGAATTCCGTGCTTCCCAGGCGCACGATCGGGATTTCGGCCAGGTGGATGCGGGCGTCGGCGGTGCTCATTTCCCAGCCATGGGCATTGCGCAAAGTGACCGGCTTCTTCGGCTTGAAGAAGAAATCGCGGTGATCGGTGAAGCCTTCGGACACCAGCACGTGCGAGACCCGGTCCTGCTCTCGACCGAACAGGCTCATCGCGTAACCGAGATAGAAGCCCATGGTCTTGCGGCCTCCAGCGATCGAGGCGTGGATCGCGGTCTGCGCGTCACTGGTCAGTTCGGCCACCAGGCGGGTGATGTGGTCGGCGGCGTCGCGGTTGTCGTCGGGCGTGATGATGTCCTCCAGCGGGCTGCCGTCGGTGCGCTTGAACACCTCGATGCACTGTTCGTCGAAATGGATGCCGGTCAGGCCGTAGTCCTGGCAAAGCTCGCGCAGCTTGGCGCGATCCGCCGCCAGCAGCGACAGGCGGGTCTGCTCGGCGCCGCGCGACGTGGTCAGTACGCGGATTTCCGTCGGCACGAAGGGCGGACGGTCACCCGGTTCCACCGCCAGCGCGTACAGCGTCTCGGTGATGATCTGCGGGCTGTTGCCGCTGACGCAGAGCAGAATGCGGCGGGAATACTCGTGGGGCTGCATGTCTGGGTGTCTCCTGAAAAGATCGCGGTATGCGTTGGGCGCGTGGTGGTGGGCGGGCGATGGCCTCAACCAAACCACCGTGCCAGCGTCTGTTTGGCCTTGGCGACGTGGGCGTCCTTGATGTGCATCGCAGTGGCGGCCAACGCCGCGGCCAGCACGGACAGGTCGTCGCTGAAGCCGGCCGCAGGCACGATGTCCGGGATCGCATCGACCGGCGAGATGAAGTAGCCCAGCGCGGCGAAGATGGTGGCCTTGGCCCAGGCGGGGGTGTCGGCATCCTGCGCGGCGTAGTACAGCTTCAATGCCGTCTCCATCACCTTCTTGCCGGCGCTGCCGGCGAAGCGCCCGGCCTTCTTCCAGAAGCCGTTGTCGGAGTACGCGTTGCTGAAGCGGATGGCGTGCATGGTCATGTCGGGTTCCTTCGGTCGCGAACGATGGGATGGCGACAGTCTGGACGGCTCTTGCAGGAACGCCGCACGTGCAAGTTTGCAGCCGCCACACCTCACTGCGCGGTCGATTCCAGGATCCGGTAGCGGCCCTGCCCGAAGGCGGCGTGCTTGCCCACGTGCAGCCACTGGCCAGCGTCCAGCAAGGGTTGGAACGCGGCCAGTGGTCCTTCCATGCGGAAGCTGCCGATGACGCCACCCATCGGATGGGTTTTCTGCTGCCGGCCGGACCAACGGGCATCGTCTTCCCAGGCCAGGCTGGCTTTTGACATTTGCACCTGCGCGGCCATCTCAGCCAATCCGAGGTAGTCCAGCTCCAGTGGCTCCCCGTAGAGATCGGCGAGCAGGCCGATGCGCCGCACCAGCGCCATCAACCAGCGGCGCGGAGTGAAATCCTCCGGGCGGATGATCCGGCCCTGGTCCTGCAGCCGAACCGGGCTGTGCAGTGCAATGTGCAAGGCCTGCATGGCAGGCGCGGCCTGTGTTTCGTCTGCAGGGCGGGGCAGCAGCTGCAGGCCGGGCGGTGGCGGGCGATCGTTGCGCAGCGGCTGCCAACCGGAGCACGTCCAGTGCTGGGCCACCTCCACCCGGTACGGCGTGCGCTCGCGTCCCAGTCCCTGCTTGCAGGCCTGCTCCATGGCCAGCAGCGCCAAGCCCAGACGCTCCTGTGCCGGGCCCAGCAGGACCAGATGCAGCCAGCCGCCGCGTCCTTCCGGCACGAGTTCCGACAGCACATACGGCGGTGGCACCGAGGACAGCGTGCCCAGCGCGTGCCCGGCAGGCGGAAGCGGGTCGAACACCGCGCGATAGCCGCAGTGCTGGGCCAGCGCGCAGCCCTTGCAGTCCGGTGCCTGCGTACTGCAGGCCATCCGCCGCAGCGCGGCGCCCCAGCTGCCGCGCACCACCGCCAGTGGCAGCGGCGCCTGCGCAGGCGATGTGGCCTCGAAGCGCAGCCGATAGCGATGCAATTGCAGGCCACTGCCGGCGTGTGTTGCTGCGCGCGGCAAGGCCGGTGCTGGCCCGGACCGGTTCAAGGTGAATTCAAGCGGCGGGCAAGCGCCAGGCTGATGAACGGGGTTTCGGCCACGTGGCCGTCGGGAAAGCGGTAGCGCGCCTTGCGGTAGCCGGTGGCGGGGTCGAAGCGCGAACTTCCCAGGAAACTGATGAGCGTGTGCAAGACAAGTCCAAGCCGGATGGGTATGCCCTGTTTTAAGCGATGGGTTGAAGGTCGGCAAGCAAAGAAACGCTTGCAAACTTGCGGATCGGCGGGCGGGCGAATGCGCAGGCAAGCTGCGTCCCGCATGGACTGCAACCCCCGCCACGGATGGCGGACCCACTGCCGCGGGAGCCGTGCCCATGCAACGCATCCTGAGTGTTGCCAGCTATGACATCGCCGATCACAGGCGCCTGCGCGCCGCGCTGTGGCTGGCGCGGCGGCATGCCACCGGCGGGCAGAAGTCCGTGCACGAATGCTGGATGAGCGAGTCCGAACGCGGCCAGCTGCTGGCCACCTACGACCAGCTGGTGGATACGCGCTGCGACCGCGTGCTGCTGGCGCGGATGGACCCGCAACGCCCGCCGATGTTCCGCGGCATGGGCCGCGCCCCGGCTGCCGGCGGCCTGCTGCAGGTGCGCTGACATGCACACCCTGCTGGTCGACCATCAGGGCGCCACCCTGGCCCATGAGGCCGGCGCCTTGTGCGTGCGCGATGGCGGCGGCGTACTGCAGCGTGTTCCACTGACGCAGGTGGCCCGCGTCATCGTGGAAAACGACGCGCTGCTGTCGGTCCAGCTGGTGCGACAGCTGGCTGCAGCCGGCATTCCGCTGGTAATCGCGCGGGGCCGCAGCCGGGCCAGCGCCGCGCTGCTGGCGCCGGTGGCCGGCGATGCGCGTCGCCGCCTGCGCCAAACCCGCGCCTGGCTGGATGCAGGCCTGCGGCTGGAACTCGCCCGGCACGTGGTGCGGCTGCGCCTGCGGTCGCAGATCCGCAACCTGCGTGGCTGGGCCGGCGAAGCGCCCGCGCTCCGCTACCCGCTGTTGCGCGCCGCGCGTGCGCTGCGCCGCCTGCACTCGCGCATCCAGGACGCGCCAGCACTGCCCTCGCTGCGTGGCCTGGAAGGCGTGGCCGGGCGCGTGTATTTCTCCGCCATGCGCCTGCTGCTGGCACCCGCACTGGGCTTTGACGGCCGCCGCCGGCGGCCGCCCACCGACCCGGTCAACGCCGCGCTGTCGCTGGGCTTCACGATGCTGCACGGGCGCGCACTGGAGGCCGCCCACCGCGCCGGGCTGGATGCCTGCATCGGCGCCCTGCACGAGCCCGCCCACGGCCGTGCCAGCTTGGCCTGCGACCTGATGGAGGCAGAACGCGCGGCAGTGGAGCGGCTGGTGGTGCAGCTGTTTCGCAGTCGCGCGCTGGAGGCGCACCATTTCGGCCGCAGCGGGCAGGCCTGCCTGCTGGGGAAGGAGGGACGCGGCCCGTTCTTCGGCCAGCTGGAGCCGGTCTTGCGCCGCGCCGACGGCCGCATGGCCCGGCGCATCGCCCGGTTGCTGGCGCAACTGCCGGCATTGCCGGCATGAGCCAGCGACGGCTGCCCTGGCTGCTGGCCTACGACGTGCGTTGCCCGCGCCGGTTGGCCCGCCTGCATCGGCGTCTGCTGCGGATTGCCGCGCCGGTGCAATACTCGCTGTTCCTGTTGCATGCCACCACCGACGAGATGACCCACCTGATGGACGAGCTGGACCGCGGCTGGATTGCGCCGGTGGACGACCTGCGCGCTTATCCCATTGGCGAAACCGGCAGCGTGGTGGCGCTGGGCAAGCCGCGCTGCCCGGAAACCTGGGCCGGCTGGACCGCACTGCTGCAGCCGCAGCCCGATGGCACCTACGGCGTCCCGGATTCCCCGCAAGGGACCTTGCAACTGCTTGATTCCCCGCTAGAATCCAACCCCTAGCGGTTCGAACGCTTGCCCCGCATATCGGGGATTAAGACCAATATGGGGCGCCACTTTCGCGCAAGCGCGGGGTTCGAACGCTTGCCCCGCATATCGGGGATTAAGACATGGCAGCGCAGTGCCAGGGGTGCGTGCTGGGCGTTCGAACGCTTGCCCCGCATATCGGGGATTAAGACCACGAATACCTGCGCGACCCGACTGGTGGCCGCGTTCGAACGCTTGCCCCGCATATCGGGGATTAAGACATTTGCCTGCGCGAGCAGTGCGAGGAAGCCGGCAAGTTCGAACGCTTGCCCCGCATATCGGGGATTAAGACGTGTCGTGCGTGACCGGCATCGTGCTCTTGGGGGTTCGAACGCTTGCCCCGCATATCGGGGATTAAGACACAGCTCGGTCCCCTCCTCGTCGGATAGCCCAAGTTCGAACGCTTGCCCCGCATATCGGGGATTAAGACCCCTCACATTCGGCGCAGGCTCCCCACTCTCAGGTTCGAACGCTTGCCCCGCATATCGGGGATTAAGACCGCTGGATGCAACCCGGGCTCGCCCGAGCCTTCGTTCGAACGCTTGCCCCGCATATCGGGGATTAAGACCTGCGTGCTGCGTGATGTTTACGATCTTCATCGTGTTCGAACGCTTGCCCCGCATATCGGGGATTAAGACCCGAGGGCCCTGACGGGGTGGCGCTTGAAATGCGCGTTCGAACGCTTGCCCCGCATATCGGGGATTAAGACCGTTGTCTTTGACGTTTTTTGCGTCAATCAGCAGTTCGAACGCTTGCCCCGCATATCGGGGATTAAGACAGCGACGGTCAGCACTGACTCGATGCCTTCCATGTGTTCGAACGCTTGCCCCGCATATCGGGGATTAAGACTTCTCAATGCCCTCCATGTCGGAAGGCATGGCGGTTCGAACGCTTGCCCCGCATATCGGGGATTAAGACACGTCCCGCGTGCCCTTGTAGTTGTCGCCGCTGGTTCGAACGCTTGCCCCGCATATCGGGGATTAAGACGCCTCAAGCCTGAGCCAGTCGTACCCCTGCGGGGTTCGAACGCTTGCCCCGCATATCGGGGATTAAGACCCTAACCCTCCGTACCAGCCGAGCTAGCTTTGGGTGTTCGAATTCTTGCCCTGCATATTGGGGGTAAGACAGATTCGGGCAGCGCCACCTCCGCGTCCGGCCGGTTCGAACGCGTGCCTGATGCTTGCCGCAGCCGCAGTGATTCGGCGGTATTTAGGCGTCCAGCTCCGTTGGGGACAACCCCAGCGCAATGCTGTCGCGGCGCTCCAGGCAGGGCCCGCACAGCGAGACCTGGCAGCGGCCCAGCCCGTACGGCAGGTGCACCGTGCCGGAGACCAGCCCGTCTTCATCGGGCTGGCCACAGTCGTCGCAGGCGTCTTGAATATTTGTCGCGTCCCCCTCGATGGCGGTTTCCACTTCGTCACCACAGTGCCCGCAGGTGGCCGTGGGGATGAAGATCGACGCCACGATCGTGCGGGCGACGACGCCGCACACGGCCTTGGTGCTGCCGCAGTCCGCGCAGCGGCGGTCCGCGCCGTGCAGATAGATCACCTTGCCCATGTGCCACCTCTTGTCTGTCCTGGAACCACGTTAGCCGGGCAGCCGCACGGAACAAAACCGGAATGCAGCCGGACAGGCGCGGCGGAAGCGAGGCGACGGGGGCGTCCGGCACGGTTGCATGGCCCCGCAACCGGGGCCAATCGCCATCCGGCAGGCGGTGGCTCTGCGCGCAGGTGCGGGCGCAGCGGAGGGTGACGGCGTTGGGGCGCTGGCCGGGTTGGCCGGGCGCTCAATGGCGCGCGGGCAGGAACTGCAGGCGCATGGCGTGCAGCGCCGCGTAGCGGGCAAGCAGCGGATGCGAGACCGGCATCCGCTCGATGTGCGCGTCCAGATACGCCCGCGCCGCCTGCTCGTCGCCCTGGTCCGGGATCAGGCCGGCGGCTAGGATGTCCGGCAGCAGGGCGGCCTGCTCGCTGCAGGCCTGCGCCAGCGCCGCGGCATGCGGGCTCAGGCTGGTGCAGGCATGGACAAAGGCTTGCAGCAGGGAACCGTAGGCCAGCGGCAACGCAGTGCCGGCGTGTTCGCGCAGGCGCGCCAGTTGTTCCGGCGTGAATGGAAGATCGGCCAGTGTTTTCATGCGGGTTTCCGGGTGCGGAATGGCAGGCGAGGGGTGGGATCGTCGACATTGTCCGCAACAGCCTGCGCATGACCTGCCGTGCAAGTTTGCAGCGGCCGCGGCCGGCCGAAGGCAGCAGGGCGCGGGCTTACATGCGAAGCAGGCTGCCCGCGCGCAGGGCGTCGCGCCTGGCCTGCTTGCGCAGGTCCAGTTCGGTCAGCAGGCTGACCAGCAGCGCCATTGCACCGCCGATGACCAGCACCCATGCCATCGGCATGCCGCCCCAGCGGGTGGGCCCCAGCAGCCAATGGAACAGGCTGTCGATGCCCAGCAGCATGGGGACGAAGACGGATAGCTGGATGAGGAAGAGCAACAGGCGCATGGGATTCCACGATGGAGGGCCGAACGGTTGCCTTGGGCGGCAAACCGCAGGGCGGGCGCAGCGATCTGGCCACCGCGGCCCGTCCGGCGCCCATTGCCGGCTAGCTGTTGCCGGCGGCCTTGAACAATCCGTAACCCGAGGTGGTTTTCCCGCCGATGCCGCGTTCGGAAAGGCCATGCATCAGGAGGGTGCGGGCGATTTCGCACCAGGCGGGGTCGCCTTCCAGCACGAACAGGAAGCTGCCTTGCGCGGCGATCTGCGGGGCCGGGATGGGGCTGTCGAAGTCGGTGGCGTCCTGCTTGCCTTCGCTGCCGTAGTAGTCGCCATGGTGCGGGGTGACGATCTCCTCGACGAACGGCTTGGCATCGCCTTCGGGCACCCACCAGGCGTCGTGGAAGATCACCGCGCCGGTTTCCTGCGCATCGGGCGTCTCCACGTCGTGCTCGTTGCCGAACATCCAGGTGAGGGCATCGCGGCGTTGGGCAAGCCGGTTGCGGGCCACGCTGCGCGCCAGGCCCTTCAGCGCGGAACCGGGGATCATGGGCATGCCGTAGGCGTGCTGCACGGTGATGCCGGTTTCCAGCGCCGTCTCCCGGCTCAGGCCGATGTACAGGCGGCCGATCAGCGGCGCCTGGAACTGGATGAAGCGCGCGCTATTGCCGGCGGTGGCGGTCTTCCAGCGCTGGAAGGCAGCCTTGTAGATCCCCGATGGCGTGGTCTTGGCGATTTCCTGAATCAGCTGTTGCTTGGGGCCGCCTCCTTTGCCGGCGTCACCCTCTGTCTTGCCCGTCTCGTACACCGTCAGTCCACGACGCAGCAGCAGTCCTGCGTTGGCGGTGGGTTGTTTGATGAACTTGGTGGCGTCTGCAATGCCCTGTGCCCGCTTGAGCGCGTGCCGATAGAGTTCAATCGCCATTTCTGCTGCCCTCGTCGTTGACCAGGCTCTGGCAGAAGCGTTTGAGCCAGGAGGCGGCATCCAGCACGTCCCGCGTCAGCAGGCGGTAGCGGGGGAGGTCGGCTCTCAATGCCTCCTGCAGCAGCGCTTCGCTGTTCGGAAGACCGGTCACCTTGGCCAGGTCATCGAAGTACTGCTGATAGGCCTTGCCCTTACCGTCCTTGCCGCTTTTGGCGGCGAGGAAGCCCACGGCTTGGGCAAGTCCGGACTGCAGCACCATGGTGGGAAAGGCCATGGCGCGCGGCTTGTAGTCCTTCGCCAGATTGCTCGCGGCGGCGGACTTCACGCAGGCCAGCGCCGGCTTCGCCATCCGCTGGGCACGGGATTGGCGGTCGCTCATCGGGCACCCCCTGCGGTCAGGAAGCGCACCAGCCCGCGACCCACGGTGGCCTTGCCGCCGATCTGCAGCAGCTTGCCGTGGCCCACCCCGGCGCGCAGCTTGTCGGCGGTCTGCGCTTCGCTGCAGGGCGCATTGCGCACGCGGCCGGGGCCGATGCCCAGCACGCCCCACAGCACGCTTTCGGCCGGCAGGTTCTCTTCCCACCACAGCGCGCCCTTCGCCACCGTACCTGTCTCGTCGTTGATGCGGATGCGGGCGCGGATCTCGGTGCCAGTATCGGTCAGGAAGCCGAAGTCAGCGTCGGAAAGCAAGGCGAAGTGGGCCGGGAACTGGTTGGCGGAATCCGCGTCGTCCGCGAACAGCGCCGTTGCGAAGTGCTGCGCCCAGGCATCCGCGGCGCCGGTGTCGGCATCGAGGTCAAGATCGTCAAATACCACCTTGCCGCTGTGCAGGATGAGCTCACTGCTGGTCGCCACCGCCACCGTACCGGGCCTGACGGTGGGAGGAACGGGCGGCAAGCCGGCCTTGCCCGCGCGGCGCGCATCGGCGGCGTAGCGACCGAGCACGAACGGGCAGGTGGCCCAGGCCATCACCCCGGCCAGCGAACGCACCGGCAGCAGCAGCAGGTGGGCGTCGCCGAAAGCGACCGCGCCTGCGTGCGCGCTGTCGGCATCGTTGATGCGCTCGGGGCCGAACAGCAGGGCCTGGTCGGCATTGCCAGCGAATTCGTCGCGTAGCACGCCCTTCAGCGCCGAACCCGGCACCAGCGGCAGGTTGGTGGCCTTCGCGCGCGCAATCGGCAGATCCACGGTGCCGACGGCCTGGCCGGTACCCACGTGCAGGGCGGACAGGGCATGCAGATGGAAGAGTTCGGTTTTCACGGGATCTGGTCTCCAGAAAGGGTCGATTGCCACGGACGGGTCAGCGCGATGCCGAACCCGTCGCGGCGGTCCTGTGCGTTGTCGCTAAGGCTGGCAAGCCACAGTTGTTCCAGTTGGTCAGGCGTGCCCGCCAGCACGTCGAACCAGTAGGTGGCGCCGGCGGCGACCGCCTTGCGGGTGGCGCGGGGTTTCTGCGCGGCCAGATCCCAGCCGGATATGCCTTGCCAGCGCTCCAGTGCGGCGGCGCGCAGCTTCACCCGCAGGCCGGGGATGCCGGGCACCTCACCGCACAGATCGGCATCCAGCCAGCCGGGTTTCCAGCCGTCGGCGAACAGCGCCGGTGTGGCCAAGGTGATGGCGAACCCGCCTGCCAGGCGATCAGCCCAGCCGGCTGGTGGCATCAGACCCTCGCCGCCATGGGGAGACAGCCATGACATCCGGCGCTCGCCGCCGAAGGTGACGCTGCCCGCCGCAATGCCGGCCGGACCGCGGCCCATCAGGGCGAAATGGCGGGCTTGCCAGCCACCTTCCTCTTGTCGTGCCGGGCTGAAATCCAGCCCTTCGGTCTGGAACAGGCGCCCGGTCTCGCTGGCGAACGTGGTGCGGTCGATGCCGACGTGGGTGCGGCGCTCCACCTGCCACGGCTGGGCGGAGCAGCGCTGCGCGATGGCTTCCACATCCACCGGCTTGCCTTGCGCCCAGTCCAGCAGTGCGGACGTTGGCCACCAGGCAGGGCCGGGCTGTGGTTTGCCTTTGGACTTGTTTTCGAACACCACCGGTGCAAGACCCGCAGGCAAGTCACTGCCTGCACCGTCGGCAAACCGGCCGGGCGAAAGCCGCACATAGGACGTGGTGCCGGTGACTTCGTCATGCAGTAACACGGCATCGGCGGGCTTGGGCAGCCAGACCTCGACGGGCTGCCCGCGTTCGCATTCGACCGGGAAAGGGCCTGCGGCGGACAGCGCCTGCAGTTCCTCGCGGTGTGCGGTGTTGCTCCACGGCTGCAGACCGCGTGAGTCCATGATCTGGGTGCGCAGCAGGCCCGCGAGGGCGGACGGCCAGGGGAAGTTCGCGCCGTCGCGGCTGCCCGCACCAAACGGCTTGCCGGAGCGGAACACTAGCGGTGCCTGCGGTTCGATCAGATACCAGGTTTGATTCATGGTCATGCGTCCTCGCGGCCCAGATCCTTGCTGCTGCGTGCCGACAGCCAGCGGGCCAGCACCAGTTCGTCCACCAGTGCGCCATATCCCGTGGGATCGGATTCGGTTTGCCAACGCTTGCCGCGTTCCAGCAGTTGCGCCACCACCGACGCATCGATGCCGTCTGCGCCCCCGCGCTGACTGGCGTGTTCGATCGCACGCTTGACTTCCAAGGAAACGATCTCGGCATCGAGGCCCTGCGCCAGACCTGTCAGCCACGCCTGACGGATGGCGTACGCCAGCTTGCCGGGCAGTGATCCGTCGGCGTAGCGGCTGCACCATGCCTGCAGGCGGGTGAAGTCCTCGGGGGCGTCGAAGCGGGCACGCCACGGCACCACGTGGCCGGCGCGCACGTACAGCTGGATGCCCAGCGCATTGCCCTGGCCGTTGCTTCCAGCCTGCCCCTTGGCGAATTTTTCCGCCGCATCGCCGTACTGGCGGATCAGCCCCAGTGGTTCCTGTACATGGCAGATGGCCGCGCCCACCCGCAGGCTGGGCAGGTCGTCGGGGTGGGGGTTGTCGCCGAGAAGAGTGCGTACGACATCCGCCATGGCCGCGTCGAAGGCTGCTGCCAAGGCGCGGCCACCGGCAACCACGCCAGCCAGCGGGAACAGCACCAGCAAATCCTCGCCCCCATTGAAGACACAGTGGCCGCGGTGTTCTCGGGCGATGGCAGGCACCTTGTCGGCGAATGCAGCGATAGCGCGGGAGACGGCGGAATGCTGTTCGGCGGTACTTGCCTTGTCGATGAAGCGGCCCATCCGGTCGCCATCGGCCACCACGATGGCCGCGTAGGGGCAGGGTTCCCCGTGTTGTTTCCACAGCGGACGCAACGTCACCCGCAGCGCATCCAGCGCCTGCAAGGCCTCTGGGGCACCTTCTTCCCGGGCTTCGCTGATCGCCGCTTCCAGGCGCTCGGGATAGAGCATGCCTGCATCGAATGGAAAATCCCCGTAGC
The DNA here is from genome assembly GCF_024498955.1 of Thermomonas paludicola. Classification (GTDB taxonomy): domain Bacteria; phylum Pseudomonadota; class Gammaproteobacteria; order Xanthomonadales; family Xanthomonadaceae; genus Thermomonas; species Thermomonas paludicola. The sequence continues at coordinate 806,389 of NZ_CP093311.1, forward strand.
AGCCAGCGTTGCCCTCGCTGCGGGTGGCATGGCCTTCGCCCACCAGCGGTGCATAGGCGTCTCGCAGGCTGGCAAGTGCTTGCGGATCGTCCTTAGACAGGTTCTGCAACCAGCCATCGGCCGCCAGCCGGGTCAGCGCGGTGAAACGTTCGCCCCGGCCCACCACCCGCTTGATGCAGCCCAATGCATCGAGCTGTTCGCCCGATGCAACTCCGAACTTGGGCGGAAAGCGCTTGCGGTTCTTCGGCAGTACGGATTCGCGCACGCCGTCCAACGAGGACTTGGGGACGCCGAAGCCCAGATCGTGGCCGGGTTCGAACATCGGCGCAAAGTTGCGGGTGTTCTTGCGTGCGCCCAGCGCGGCCTTGGTGTTGTCGTAGGCGCGACGGTAGTCGTCTTGCACCACGCACCATGCGGCGAAGGCCTCGAGCGCATCGTCCACTTGACGCGCCCAAAGGTCGTCGCGCAGCTGGACGCCCGCCTGCTGCCAGTCGCGTAGCGCGTCCTTGGCAGCCTGGCGAAGATAGGTGCGCGCTGCGGCAATGGCGTGTGCTGCCAATGCCTGCGCGGCAGTGGCATCGCTCTCCAGACGGGCCAGCAGCACGTTGGACAGGTTGCTGTTCTCGTCGTCGTTCACGTTGAGAACGCGGTCTTCGACCGGGTAGATCAAGGCAGCGCCCCCGTCCTTCAATGCCTTGCCGGCAGCGCGGGCACACTCTGACAGCAGGTGGCTGCCGGCCCACAGGTCGCGGCTGCGGCGGGCAGCGGCAATGAAGCCCTGCACCGGCCCGAGGGACAGTTCGATGAGATGGGTGGTCATGCTTTTTCCCTCACTGCAATGAGGTCGTAGCCGGCGACTTCGATATCGCAAAAGACGTATCGGCCATCGCGCAACTCCTTCTGCATTGCGCCAGGAAGGCTGGAAATCAAAGGCTCCACATCAGCGCCTCTCGCGTAATAGGACTTGTTGGATTTGATGTGCTTGGCTTCCAGCGAGCCGTTTTTGAGATTGAGTTGAAGTTTCACGTTGGCTACCCCAGTTGCCCCCGTGGGTCGCGTTTGCGCCTGATGTTTCGCGGGGTTGCTGGCGGCGGCACCGGCTGATTTTTTTTGGTCGGAGAAATAGGAAAGAAAGGCCTCGATGGCATCCTCGCCACGTCCCTGCATCGGCTCGACCTGGTCCGCCTTTGGTCCGACTTGCCATTGGCCAGCGTTGATCATGTGCGGTGCGCGGCGGAACTTGCCTTCCAGCGACAGGCCCATGTCCCTGATGTGATCCAGGTCCAGACACAGGACGGCCGGGCGCCAAGTCTTGCCGTCGAAGTAAGGGCGCAGGATCAGCGGCGATGCCATGCGCTCCGACGGCTTGTCGCTGCCCTTTGCGATGGGCTTAAGCGTTGTGTCCTGCGGGTCTTTCTGGCGCCACTCTTTTTCCTGTTTGAAGTGGGTAATGATCGGCAAGCCGAACGCAGCACGAGGAAACACGTTGCCGGCAGGATGCGCGGGCGGATGGTTTTCCGCGGCGTCGCCGGTGATCCTGCGAATGGCATCCGGCTCCGGCCAGCGACTGCGGCCGGGGCGCGGTCCTTGTCCGTGGTTCCGGGCGATGCCGGGTTTTTGGCGGAAATCCCGCAAGTGCCCGATGGCGTTTCCCCAAGCTTCAGTTGCACTGACGTTTGATCCGGAAAGCACTAGGCGCCAGCCTTGCGCTGCGACATCCTGTTCGCCGACCCCGATGAATTGTTTCTTTGCATCCAGGACCTGCACCGCGCCGCAGCCGCGCCGCGTGCGTGCGCCCACGCCGCCAAAGCTTGCCCACCATCGCAGAGCGGTCAGGACTTGTGCGTGCTGGTCGGGATCCAGTCCCGGATCCAGATGGAGCTTCAGGCTGAAGGTCACGCCTTCTTTCAGCAGGAGCTTTGGGTCTTCGGTTATCTGGCCTCGCTCACTCTTGCCCTGCGCGGGGAACAGCGCATATCCGGGGTAGCTTCCAAAGTCTGGTCCACGCACCTTCCCGTCGCGCTGGGTGTAGGTGGCGGCGGGTTGCAGATTTCGTTGCTGGCCTGGATTGACGGCGGCGCTGACACGGACCTTGCTCTTGGCGAGCGACGTCTCATCGCCGAGCCCACCCCAGATCGCCCGTTCGGCCTCGAACAGGCCATGGCTGTTCGCAAACCGCTTGCGATTGAGCAACCGCCACCAGAAGCGCAGCTGGCCGCGGATGGCGGTAGCGCGGATCGGCATGAGGGTATCCACTTCGCCCGCTTTCACACCCCCGCCATACATCGGTGTCACGAGGGTGCAGTCATAGGTCAGTGTGTCGCCTTCGCGGTGTGTGATCGCGGCGGCGGCCTCCCCGATGCCGTTGAAATCCGGCGCCGGCCGGGTCTTGCGGATGCTCATGACTAGACGTCTCCATGATCGTTGGCAGGGTTGGGAGGCATTGATGCAGGCAAAATCTCGCCCGCATCCGCGGTGGCATGCGAAGCGGGGGATGTGTTGGGGGATGAAAAGGAAAAGCAATGCTGCAAACGGGTGTGATCCTTCAACCTGACATCTCCATGGCCGGACTTACGCCGGTCCCCTGCCCGATCCTAAATGAACTTCCAGTGAATTTGTCTTGACCCAGGACAATTGTTGATGGACTGCGCAAATTCAGAATCGCCGTGCTACTCAAATCAGGGGGGCGTCGGCGGTGATGGCGCGCTGCAGCTCGGACATGGCATCTCTTTTCTGGGTTGTGGCAGGGGCGAACGGGTAGTCGCGATCAGTTCGTCGACCGCGCGCTGGCAGCGGTTGATACCCCTTTGGTGGTCAGCCTGTGCGCTGGCGGCACCAGCAGGGTCAACAGTGCGCCGCTCAGAAGGAGGAACTTGATGTATGGCTTGTGCCATTGGCGGGTGAAGAACGGGTCAGCTGGGTTGGACATATAGATTCCTGTGGTTTGAGTCGTGCTGCGCGTGCATGACGTTGCGGTGGAGTCAAAGGCTACCCAGGCGCAGACGTCATCCACGGGTTGCAAACTTGCAAAAGGCGCCAGCCGCCGACGCGGCCGGATACTGGCCACATGAACATCATCCTTGCCCCGTACTCCCCGGTTTACCTGATTGTGTCTCTCACCACCGTGGCCGTCTGGCTGTTTGTCCTGCTGCCGCGGGTGTCGCTGCGCGTGCGATGGTGGCTGCACTTTCCGGCTCTGCTTCTGCATGAAACCTGCCACTTCATCGCGGTAGTGTTGCTCGGTGGCAGCGCGCGGATGCAGTTGGGCTTGGGCCAGGACTCGCATGGCAGCCTGACGTACGGCAGCGTGCACTACGAGGGCGTTGGGCTGGGGCAGGTCGGCAAGACGCTGGTCAGCATTGCTCCGCTACTGCTGTTTGTCGCAGCCGCGGCCATTGCTCACCTGAAGCTGGGACAGCCGCAGCCGGTGCTGGAGGGACTGGGTTGGCTGGGCGCCATCCTTTGCTGCCTGCTGGGCGCCAGCATGTACTCCTCAAGCGATTGGCGTGGAACCGGATTGTTGGGGAAGTTCTTCGTGGTGACGAGCGCCCTGCAGATCGCCCTGATGCCAGTGTTCTACGTCGCGTGGGGCATTGAACTGCTCATCGGAAAATGAAGGTCGCGGGCAGAGGCAGTGCCCGATGTTTCCGGTTTGCAAACTTGCATCCGCTGGAACATCGGAAACCCGTGCCAGCATGAAGTTCCTCAGCGCAGCGTCGGTTGGACGGGTGCGTGCCCGATTTCCCGATTACAATTTTCTCTCATATCAAGGACGATTCGTCATGTTCAAGCATTCCTCCCTTTCCCCGCTGTCCGTTGCTGTCGCTGCTGCCATCGGTCTGACCGCCTGCGGCGGCGGTGGCGGCGGCAATGTCCGCCCCTCCAACCCGCCGCCCGTCACGCCACCGCCGCCCGCGCCCAAGTGCGAGGATCAGACGGCCAGCAACTACGGTGGCGCGCTGCCCTGCCTGTACCGCTACAACGGCACGGCTGACAACATCCTGGTGCCGACGAATGCCGACATCGCGCACAGCGAGGGCTATACCGGGCAGGGCGTGAAAATCGGCATGATGGATGATGGCCAGATCGACAGCAGCTATGCGCCGCTGGTCGGCAAGGTGGCGTGGTATCAGAGCTTTGTCGGCCATGCCGGCGAAACCGATCCAAGCGCAAAGCGGGGCCACGGAACCGTGGTGGGCGATGTGCTGGTTGGCACGGCAGCGGGCAGCTTCAAGGGTGGCGTCGCGCCGGGTGCGAGCCTGTATTGGGCCAATATCTGCTGGAACGATTGGTGTGGATCGACTGGCTGGGCGCAGGCGTTGAGCGCCACGTCCGCGCAGGGCGTGCGCTTGTGGAATGCCTCCATTGGTAGCTACTCCGCGACGGGCAATCAAGCCGGTGCGCACGCTTGGGCCTCGGCCAGCACTGGCGTACTGGCGGCCGATGGCCTGCTGGTGACGGTGACCGGCAATGACAGTGCCAGTGACGCGGGCAGTACCGCGATTGTCCCGCTGGTCGATTCCCGCTACCTCGGCCATTGGCTGGCGGTAACTGCCGTTGCGCTGGACAGCAAGGGCCAGGTGACCGGCAAGGCCGACTACGCCAACGCCTGCGGCAGCGCGGCGCAATGGTGCTTGGCTGCGCCGGGGCTGGTGTACTTCCCCGGCGTCCCCAATTCCGCATTCTCTGCGGGCGGCGGGCAGGGCACATCTTTTGCGGCGCCCAACGTCACCGGCTCGGCGGCGCTGGTCTGGCAGGCATTCCCCTGGATGAGCGCGAGCAACGTCGTCGCCACGCTGCTGACCACGGCCACCGATTTGGGCGATGCGGGCGTGGATTCGGTCTATGGCTGGGGAGTGGTGAACGCCGCCAAGGCCGTGCATGGCCCCGGTCAGTTCGTGGGCGTCTTCGATGCCAATGTCGCCGGCAACAGCACCTTCTCCAACACCATCACCGGCACCGGCAACCTGGTCAAGCGCGGCGGCGGCACGCTGACTTTGACCGGCCAGAACACCTACAGCGGCGGTTCCAGCGTCCAAGCGGGCACGCTGGTGCTGACGGGGGCGCTTGGCTCCTCGGTGGGTGTATCCAGCGGCGCGACCTTCGGGTCGAAGGGTGGCACGATCCACGGCGACTACACCGTGCAGGCGGGCGGCACCACCGCGATCCAGGTCGGCACCGGCCTGTCCATCGCTGGCACTGCCGGATTGGCCGGCACGCTCCAGCTTCTGCCGGAGAACGCAGGCTATGCGGTCAAGCCGACCGAAACCCTGCTGACTGCGGGCAAGGTCATCGGCACCTTCGGCAACGTCACCTACGGGTCGGGCTTCTTCTGGACGGCGCAGCTTGGCTACACCAGCACCAGTGTGACCGCTGCAATGACCCGCGCCAGCACGGCAGCGGCAGCCTCGGCCAGTGGCGCATCGCTGGCAGCGATTGACGGCGGCGTGATGGCTGACCACTTCCTTGCAAGCGTGGACGCGGCGGCGCAAGCCGGCACGGCCACGATGCAGGCGATGACGATGGCGGGCAAGTTGGCTTCGGCCCCGACTGCGGATGCGGCCTCGGCCTCACTGGCAAGCCTGACCGGCGCAGTCCACGGCACGGCGCGCAGCGTCGGGGTGCGGCAGGGCTTGAATGCCGGCGCGCTGTTGGCGGATCGCACCCGCAGCCTCGCGCAATTCGGGGAGTCGGGCGTGTGGGTGCAGGCCACGGATGGCGCGGGGAGTTTGCGCCGCACTGGCTACGACGCGGCGCGCTACAGCAATAACGGCGCGATGGTGGGCGTGGACAAGGCGGTGACCGATGGCCTGACGATGGGCGCGGCGATTGGCAGTGATCGCACCCACGCCACGTTGGACGGCCTGGGTGGGCGGCTGGATACCACCGGCACCACGGTGGCCGTGTATGGTCGTGCGGATGTGGGCAAGGCTGGCTACGTGGCCGGCAACATGAGCCACGAGAGCGCCACGGTGAAGGATCAGCGGAGTGTGCTGGTTGGTTCCACGCTGGAGGGCGTCACTGGCAAGCACACTGACACGACCACGCAGGCACGCATCGAGGCCGGCATGGCGCTGGACAACGGACTGGCTCCGTACCTGGCCGTAGGCGCGCTGCGGCACACGCAGGGCGCGATGGCTGAGGCGGGCGGCGCGGGCTTTGGGCTGTTGGCGGGCAAGGATGCCTTGACGATGACCTTCGCGGAGCTGGGCCTGCGCTTCGACCACGGCATTGGCCAGTGGGTGATCGGCGGCGACGTGTCGGCCCGCCGCCTGCTTGGTGGTGCGGATACCAGCTTCACCGCCGCGTTCACCGGCGCGCCGGATGCAGCGTTCGACGTGATGGGCCAGGCGCTGGGCAAGGACAGCTTCCGCGTCGGCGGCCATGCCTTCTACCGCACCGCGCAGGGCTGGATCGTGTACGTCACCGCAGGCACCGAGCGCGGCACCGGCCAGCGCAGCAACGGCTACGCCACAGCAGGGGTCAAGATCGGGTTCTGACCATATCCACCCCTCGCCGGTTCGCGCCGGCGAGGGGGTGAACGAATTGGCAATGTACGTCGGATGCCGATGCAGGGCCGCAGACCAGCAAGCGTGACTGTTAGCATTCCCGGAAGTCGTATTCAGCTTGCGGGGGAACCGTTTTGACTACATACCTAGTCACCCGGCACGAGGGCACCCGTATCTGGGTGGATGCCAAGGCCAAGCACGGCCAGCTGCCTTTCGCCATCGATCGGATGCTTGATCATCTGGATCTATCAATCCTGAAAAAGGGCGACGTGGTGGTCGGGACCCTGCCGATACGCATGATCGCCACGCTGCAGACCATGGGCGTGAAGTTCTGGTCGCTGGATCTCGAAACGCCGCCAGCGCAGCGCGGCAAGGAGCTGACAGGTATGCAGGTGTACCGCTACGGCGGACGCTTTGCCCGCTATGAGGTCCGGCAGAAGGAAGCGGAGGAAGTTCCGGCCGGCCGCGCGCGCAAGGCCGCCAGCCCGCAGCCGTCCATCAGCCTGATCCCCGTCAGCGCCCAGCTGGCCCCCGCGGCGATCGGTTGGCTGCAGATGCGTACCGACCAGGTGTGTCTGCTGGCGAGTCCGGCCATGAAAAAACAGGCAAGCGCCCTGAAGCAATGGTTTTCCAGTCGGGAAAATCCACCGAAGGTCGTAGTCGTGGAGTGGGATGACAGCAGCTACGCCGTCTTGCTGGAGCAGGTCGAGGACTTGGTCGGCGAGCTGGCGATGGATCTGCGTCCACAGGTGGTTGTCAATCTGACCGGTGGTACCAAGCCCATGTCGATGGCGCTGCAACGTGCGTTCGGCAAGCGCGCGGAGGCGTTTGGCAGTGCCCTTCACGGGCTTTACGTCGACACCGAGCACCGGCAGCTGGAGGATCTGCTGTCACCGCATCGCCCTACGTTGCCAATGCAGGGGGTGCTGAACATCGCCGACATGCTGGCGTTGCAGGGGTTCAAGGTCGCCAGCGCGCAAAGTGCGGCGCCGAAATATGGGGACTGGCTGCCGCGCGCCTCGCTGTTCGACCTGTTGCTGAGCCGGGGCGCGATAGATTGGCTGCCGGCGTGGTATTCGCTGTTGGATCTGGCGGGCTGGCTGCTGGACGAAAGGAAGAACAAAAAGGGCAAGCGCCTGGCGAGCAACGAATTCGCCTCCATCAAATGGATGGGCTCACGCAAGCAACCCAGCTTCGAGATTTCCATCGTGGGAGCGGGTAAGCAGAATTGGTCAGGTTTGCGGCGAGCCCTGAGCGGTTCCTTCGGCGCTGCGTTGCTGCGTTGCGGAGTGGCTCAGGTGCAGTTGTCCGACACTGGAGATAGACTGCAACTTAAATTCGATTTGACTGCCCGGGATGAGCTGGCGTTTGCTGCCGGTGGCTGGCTGGAGGTGTGGCTGGCTAAACAGTTCGCCGATGCGGGGGTTGACGACTGGGCGCAAGGCGTCGAGGTCTCACGGGCCGGGGTGAAGAATGAATTCGATCTGGTCGTCGCCTGCGGCAATCGCCTGCTGGTGGTCGAGGCGAAAACCGGCGGCCTGAACCGGGATGGCAAGCAGGACACTCGTGCGGCTGAAGCTGTCTACAAGCTCGACGCATTGGCCGAGAAGCTCGGGCACTACTTCAACGACCGCTGGCTGGTGACCCTGCGTGGGCTCGCTTCCATGGACGCTGAGCGCGCCAGGAAAAACCATCGCATCCGGGTTTTCGAAGGCCAGGGCGACCCGAAGTTCACCGCGAGCGTGCACGACGCGATCAGGAAATGGGTTGAGAGCTGCAGGTTGCCGGAGTCGGAAGGTTTTGCGCCCTCGCACTTCGATCCTCCCAAGCCGACTGGTTCCCGGGCTTCGGGCAAGTCTGGCGATGCCAGGCCTGAGGCGTGCGGCGATCAAATGACCAACGCTTTCATGAAGGCGCGGAACACACACTGAGCGCGCTCGAATGGGAGGGCATGCGCGAGCCCGATGGCGGGGTAGGGGCCGAGGGAGATCATGGTGGCTCGTCCCGCCCACCTGAAGCGATAGCGCCAATGCTTGGTGCCGGATGGCGAGACTTCCAGCGCCAAGCCATCCCGATCCGCGACCCGATAGAGCTTGGGCCGCGGCTTCAGTGACCGGATTCGGAGGTCGGAGAGAGACATCTCTGACCTTCTACCGCTGCGTGGAGCACGGCAACAGTGGACAAGCGGCGTGGAGGGCATGGGCGCTGGCCGCGCGTGTCGAGATGCGACCTCGGCCACCTGGGGCGGGGCGCCGATTTCTACTCACAAATCTACTCACACCATACGAAGATGCCCACGGACGTCGGTGAACGTTCGTGGGCATCGGATACGATGTAACTGATTGTTTCTGCCGATCTTTCGATCCGTTCCCGGTCATCCGTGGACGACGGGAGATCTCAGAGTGGCGCCCGAAGTTGGACTCGAACCAACGACCCCCTGATTAACAGTCAAGTGCTCTAACCGGCTGAGCTATTCGGGCGGGGAGCGGCATTGTAGTCGGGCGATCCGGCATCGGCAAGGGATTGTGGTGCGGAAACGGTGGAATCGGATGCTGACGGGTCGGCCGGGGCCTTAAACCGGGCAGGGCGTTGGGGCTTTCGGGCGATCGCTGCGCGGTCGGCCGGCGTTGTTGACGATGACCTGGCCAAGCAGTTCGCCGTGGGTGCTGCAGATGGAAAGCGTCAGGTTGCTGCCGGCGCTGGTGCCGTCGGGAAGGTAGCGCAGCTGTTGGCGGCCGGCGTTGCTCGCGATGCGCAGGTGGGTGCTTGCCGGCTGCACGTCGGCGCGCAGGATGTCATTGCCGGAATCGGGCTGGTGGTTGCCGTCGTCGTCGGTGAACAGCATCCAGCCCAGGCTCCAATCGGTGCCGGCATCGCAGTGGTTGCCGTCGCGGGTGGGGCACAGCACTGCCCGGCGGTTGCGGCTGACGGCCGTCATGCGGGCCAGCTGCATGTGCGCGGTCAGTGCCTCCATGGCGCTGGAGGTGCGCTGGTGTTCGATGAACTGCGCCATTGCCGGCAGGCTGACGGCAGCAAGAATCGCGGCGATGGTCGTGGTCATGACCAGTTCGATCAGGGTGAAACCGGCGTGGCGACGCTGCATGGCAAGGCTCCCGATGAGGTGCATGCAGGCTAGGCGCGTGCGCGCTGGCGCGGGATCAGCCGACAGTGGACGCGGGGGTCGGGAAAGTCCGCTGGCCGGGCCGGGGTTTTCCGTGACGGCCCTGTTGATGGCATCGGCGTAAACTCACCGGTTGTCTTCCGCAATGCCGCCGATGAGCCAGTCCGTTCCTTCCGATCTCGACCTTGCCACTGCCTCGGATCGCTTCGAGCTGATTTCGCCGTACAAGCCCGCCGGCGACCAGCCGCACGCCATCGAAAAACTGGTGGCTGGCTTCGAAGGCGGCGTGGCCAAGCAGGTGCTGCTGGGCGTGACTGGCTCGGGCAAGACTTACACCATCGCCAACATGATTCAGGCGGTGCAGAAGCCCACCCTGGTGATGGCGCCGAACAAGACCTTGGCGGCGCAGCTGTACGGCGAGTTCAGGTCGTTCTTCCCGCGCAATTCGGTGGAGTATTTCGTCAGCTATTACGACTACTACCAGCCCGAAGCCTACGTGCCGTCCACCGACACCTTCATCGAGAAGGACAGCGCGATCAACGATCACATCGAACAGATGCGGTTGGCGGCCACCAAGGCACTGCTGTCGCGGCGCGACACCATCGTGGTGGCCAGCGTGTCTGCCATCTATGGCTTGGGCGCGCCGGAAGACTACCTGGCGATGCGGCTGATCCTGTCGCGCGGCGAGCGCATCGACCAGCGCGAGCTGCTGCGGCACCTGACCACGTTGCAATATTCGCGCAACGAACTGGTGCTGGATCGCGGCACCTTCCGCGTGCGTGGCGAAACCATCGACGTGTTCCCCGCGGAATCCGACCTGGAGGCGCTGCGCATCGAACTGTTCGATGGCGAGGTCGAGCAGTTGTCGATGTTCGACCCGCTGACCGGGCAAGTCCTGCGCCGGTTGCCGCGTTACACGATCTATCCGAAGACGCACTATGCGACGCCGCGCGAGCGCACGCTGTCGGCGGTGGAGACGATCAAGCTGGAGCTGCGCGAGCGGCTGGACTACCTGTATGCCGAGAACAAGCTGGTGGAGGCGCAGCGGCTGCAGCAGCGCACGCAGTTCGATCTGGAAATGATGGCCGAAGTCGGCTTCTGCAACGGCATCGAAAACTATTCCCGCCATCTCACCGGGCGCGCGCCGGGCGAGCCGCCGCCGACCTTGTTCGATTACCTGCCCGCGGATTCGCTGCTGGTGATCGACGAATCGCACGTGACCATTCCGCAGATTGGCGCGATGTACAAAGGTGATCGTTCGCGCAAGGAAACCCTGGTGAACTTCGGCTTCCGGTTGCCGTCGGCGCTGGATAACCGGCCCTTGCGCTTCGAGGAATGGGAGGCGCGGGTGCCGCGCAGCGTGTACGTGTCGGCCACGCCGGGGCCGTATGAGTTGCGCGAGGCAGGCGACGACATCGTCGAGCTGGTGGTGCGCCCGACAGGCCTGATCGATCCGCCCGTCGAGATCCGCCCGGTGGCGACCCAGGTGGATGACCTGTTGGGCGAGATCCATGAGCGGGTGGGCTGGGGAGATCGGGTGCTGGTGACCACCTTGACCAAGAAAATGGCCGAGAACCTCACCGAGTACCTGTCCGAGCACGACGTGAAGGTGCGCTATCTGCACTCCGATGTGGACACGGTGGAGCGGGTGGAGATCATCCGTGACCTGCGTCTGGGCCTGTTCGACGTGCTGGTGGGCATCAATCTGCTGCGCGAAGGGCTGGACATGCCGGAGGTATCGCTGGTGGCGATCCTGGATGCCGACAAGGAAGGCTTTTTGCGCAGTACCGGCTCGTTGATCCAGACCATCGGTCGCGCCGCCCGCAACCTTCGCGGCAAGGCGATCCTGTATGCCGACCGGGTGACCAATTCGATGCAGCGGGCGCTGGACGAAACCGATCGCCGCCGGCAGAAGCAGGTGGAATACAACGCCAGGCACGGGATCACCCCGCAGTCGGTGCAGCGCGCGGTGATGGACGTCATGGAGGGCGCCCGGCCCGAGCCCGGCGAGCTGAAGGGGCGCGGCAAACTGAGGCGGGTGGCCGAGCCGGTGCAGGACTACCTGCGGCTGTCGCCTTCGCAGCAGGCGGCCAAGCTGAAGGCATTGGAAGTGCAGATGCACCAGCACGCTCGCGACCTCGAATTCGAGGCTGCCGCGCAGGTTCGCGACCAGATCCACCAACTTCGCGAAGCCGCGTTGTGAGCTGATAAACTGCGCAGGTCATTGGGGAGTAGCTGTCCTTCGCTCGCGAAGGGGCTGGCGTCAACATGCTTGGCCGGCAGGCCATGGCGTCAGCGGTTCCCGCGCTTGGCAAGACCTTTGACCACAACGCCTCCAACTTGGCTGGGGATACGTCGTGGTCAATCGTCTGTCATCCAGCCAGGGAATAGTTATGGAAGCACTCTTTGTCTCGACCGGTGTTGTCGCCCTGGCGGAAATTGGTGACAAGACCCAACTCCTCGCGTTTTTGCTTGCGGCGCGCTTCAAAAAGCCGCTGCCGATCATCCTCGGCATTCTGGCGGCGACCCTTGTCAATCATGGCCTCGCTGGTGCGCTGGGGGCATGGATCACCGCCGCGCTGCGCCCGGACATTCTGCGCTGGGTGCTGGGCGTGTCGTTCATCGGCATGGCGATTTGGACGTTGATTCCCGACAAAATCGAGGAGGAGGAAACCCATCTCGGCAAACGGTTCGGTGTGTTCGGCGCAACCCTCATCACGTTTTTTCTGGCCGAAATGGGCGACAAAACCCAAATCGCGACCATTGCGATGGCCGCGCATTACGGCACACCGCTGTTGGTGGTCATCGGCACCACGCTTGGCATGCTGATTGCGGATGTGCCGGCGGTGTTTGTGGGCGATCGGCTGGCGGGCAAGATCCCGATGCGGCTGGTGCATGGCGTCGCCGCCGCCATCTTCGCCGTACTCGGCATCGCCACTCTGTTCGGTGTCGGTTCGGGCTTCGGGTTCTGAAGTCGTACAAGCGCTGCGGCAGGAGGATTGCAGCGAGGATTGCACCAATTCTTCCACGGGTTCATTGCGGCGCTTGTCGTTCGCTCAAGACACGGGCTATAATTCGCGGCCCCGTAATCGGGGGTATCGGGCGGTTAGCTCAGCGGTAGAGCACTACCTTGACATGGTAGGGGTCACAGGTTCGAACCCTGTACCGCCCACCACGCTGCAAGCGGCGTGGCAACGAAACGGAGACAGGTGGCCCGCGGCAACGCCGGCCGAGCGTGCGACATGGACACTACCAGCGCCCACCACTGATTCCTGCCGACGCATTCGCCCTCCCTTCACTGTGGATCATCGAAAGGCGCCTCGGCGTCTTTTTTCGTTTCCCGGAACCGCACCCATGATCTCGATCACGCTTCCCGACGGCTCCCAGCGCCAGTTCGAATCCCCGATTTCGGTGCAGGACGTCGCCGCTTCGATTGGCGCCGGCCTGGCCAAGGCCACCCTGGCCGGCAAGGTCGATGGCCGGCTGGTCGACGCCAGTCACGTCATCGACCGCGACGCCGCGCTGTCCATCGTCACCGACAAGTCGCCGGAGGCGCTGGACATCCTGCGCCATTCCACCGCGCACCTGCTGGCACAGGCCGTGCAGCGCCTGTTTCCCGGCGCGCAGGTCACCATCGGCCCGGTGATCGACAATGGCTTCTATTACGACTTTGCCTTCGAGCGCCCGTTCACGCCGGAAGACCTGCCCGCCATCGAGGCGGAGATGCAGAAGATCGTCAAGGAAGCGCTTCCGGTCAGTCGCAGCGTGAAGTCGCGCGACGACGCGGTGGCCTTCTTCAAGGGCATGGGCGAGGCCTTCAAGGCCGAGATCATCGAAAGCATCCCTTCGAACGAAGAGCTTTCGCTGTATTCGCAGGGTGAGTTCACCGACCTGTGCCGCGGCCCGCACGTGCCCGGCACCGACAGGCTGCGCGCGTTCAAGCTGATGAAGGTGGCCGGCGCCTACTGGCGCGGCGACCACAACAACCAGATGCTCAGCCGCATCTACGGCACCGCGTGGTTGAACGACAAGGATCTCAAGACTTACCTGCACCAGATCGAGGAAGCGGAAAAGCGCGACCACCGCAAGATCGCCAAGGTGCAGGACCTGTTCCACCTGCAGGAAGAAGGCCCGGGGCTGGTGTTCTGGCATCCGAAGGGCTGGAGCATCTGGCAGACGGTCGAGCAGTACATGCGCAAGGTGTACCGCGACACCGGCTATGGCGAGGTGCGCTGCCCGCAGATCCTCGATGTCGAGCTGTGGAAGAAGTCCGGCCACTGGGACAATTACAAGGACAACATGTTCTTCACCGAATCGGAGAAGCGCACCTATGCGCTGAAACCGATGAACTGCCCCGGCCACGTGCAGGTGTTCAACCAGGGCCTGCACAGCTACCGTGACCTGCCGATCCGCTACGGCGAGTTCGGCGCCTGCCACCGCAACGAACCGTCCGGCGCGCTGCACGGCATCCTGCGCGTGCGCGGCTTCACCCAGGACGACGGCCACGTGTTCTGCACCGAGGGCCAGATCGAATCCGAGGTGCGTGCGTTCCACGCGCAGGCGCTGAAGGTGTACTCGGACTTCGGCTTCAGCGACATCCAGATCAAGATCGCGCTGCGTCCGGACTCGCGGTTGGGCGACGACGCCACCTGGGACAAGGCCGAGGACGCCCTGCGCGCCGCGCTGCGCGCATCCGGGGTGGAATGGGAGGAATTGCCTGGCGAAGGCGCCTTCTACGGCCCGAAGATCGAGTACCACCTGAAGGACGCCATCGGTCGCACCTGGCAGCTGGGCACCATGCAGGTGGACTTCATGATGCCGGGTCGGCTGGGCGCCGAATACGTGGATGAGCACAGCCAGCGCAAGCATCCGGTGATGCTGCATCGCGCCATCGTGGGCTCGATGGAGCGCTTCATCGGCATCCTGATCGAGCACCATGCCGGCCAGTTCCCGGCGTGGCTGGCGCCGGTACAGGCGGTGGTGATGAACATCACCGACGCCCAGGCCGATGCCGTCGATGCGGCGCGACAAACCCTTGCCAATCAAGGATTCAGGGTGGTTTCCGATTTGCGGAACGAAAAAATCGGCTATAAAATCCGCGAGCACACCCTGCAGCGTGTGCCTTACCTGCTGGTGGTCGGGGATCGCGAGAAGGAAAACGGCATGCTGTCCGTGCGCACACGGGGTGGGGAAGACCTCGGTAGTATGTCCGTTGCCGACTTCGCCGCGCGTTTGCGTCAGGAACAGGCCCACTAAGCCTGTTCTAGCTGGCCGCCGATTCCCGGATCGGCGGTCATCCGGCTTCCTCGTGAAGCCAACCCTTGGAGATAGCCACAATCAGTACCACCGATACGAAGCAGAACCGCAGGAACCAGGAAATCCGCGTCCCGCGCGTCCGCGTCATCGGCAGTGACGGCGAGATGATCGGCGTGCTGTCGCGCGACGAAGCGCTGCGCATGGCCGAAGAGGAAGCGCTCGATCTCGTCGAGATCCAGCCCAACGCGGATCCGCCGGTCTGCAAGATCATGGACTTCGGCAAGTTCAAGTTCGAACTGCAGAAGAAGGCCAACGAGGCCAAGAAGAAGACCCGCCAGGTCGAGATCAAGGAAGTGAAGTTCCGTCCGGTCACGGACGAGGGCGACTACCAGATCAAGCTGCGCAAGATGCGCGAATTCCTGGCCGAGGGCGACAAGATCAAGGTCAACATCCGCTTCCGTGGCCGCGAGATGAGCCACCAGGAGCTGGGGCGCGAAATGGCGGCCCGGGTCGAGGCGGATCTGGGCGAGGACATCGTCATCGAGTCGCGCCCGCGCCTGGAAGGCCGGCAGATGGTGATGATGATCGCGCCGAAAAAGAAGTAGGGCGCTGCCGCTCTCGATGGAGCGGCACCCGACGCCCTGATTTCCCGGGGCAGGCGATTGCAAACCCGGCGGGCGGCAGCCATAATGGCTGGCCCGGTTCGCCGGGTTTGTCGTACTGCAGTAAACACAGGACCCGCCGTGGTTCGGCATTTTGCCGGATCAAAGGCTTATCACCGGTACGGGCAGGATGGAAAGCGTGGTTGCGCCGCAAGGCAAGACCGCCGCCCAGGCCAGTTAGTCGATTTCGCAAGGACACCCACCAATGCCCAAGATCAAGACCAATCGGGCGGCGGCCAAGCGCTTCCGGAAGACCGCTTCCGGCAAGTACAAGTGCGGCCACGCCAACAAGAGCCACATCCTCACCAAGAAAGCGACCAAGCGGAAGCGCAACCTGCGGCAGACGAACCATGTCCGTGCCGAGGATGCAGGCCGTCTGGATCGCATGCTTCCGTATTTGTGAGGAGATAAGAAATGGCACGAGTCAAACGTGGTGTCACGGCACGCCGTCGGCACAAGAAAATCCTGAAGCAGGCCAAGGGCTACTACAACGCACGCCGCAAGGTCTTCCGCGTTGCCAAGCAGGCCGTTACCAAGGCTCTGCAGTATGCCTACATCGGCCGCAAGCAGAAGAAGCGTCATTTCCGCACCCTGTGGATCGCGCGTATCAATGCTGCTTCGCGCGCCAATGGCCTGAGCTACAGCCGCTTCATGAACGGCCTGCTGAAGGCCGGCATCACCCTGGACCGCAAGGTGCTGGCGGACATCGCCGTGCACGACGCGGCGGGTTTTGCGGCCCTGACCGAAAAGGCCAAGGGCGCTTTGGCGGCGTAAGCCGTCACTCCACAGCAGTTGTAGCGGCGGCCTCGGCCGCCATCACGTGGGGAAGGGCGCAAGTCCTTCCCCATTTGTGTTTTGGGCTCCCTGCTGTCGTGTGCAGGAAAGGGGCCGGATGTGAATGAGTGCGGATGCGTGTTGACAAGGGTGGATCAGCCATGAGCGACATCGAATTGTTGTCCAGGCAAGCGCTGGCGGATATCGCCGCGAGCGAATCGCCGGACGCGCTGGAAGGATTGCGCGTTGCGCTGCTCGGCAAAGCCGGCAGCATTACCGTTCAGCTGAAAGCACTGGGCGCGCTGCCCGGCGACCAGCGCAAAGCCGCGGGCGAGGCAATCAATCGCGCGCGCGATGCCATTGGTGAAGCACTTGCTGCGCGCAAGGTCGCGCTGGACAGCGCCGCGCTAGCTGCGCGGCTGGCCTGCGAAACCGTGGACGTCACCCTGCCGGGGCGCGCCGCCGCGCGCGGTGGCATGCATCCGGTCAGCCGCACGCTGGAGCGGATCACCGATATTTTCGGGCGACTGGGTTACGAACTGGCCGACGGTCCCGAAATCGAGGACGACTGGCACAACTTCGAGGCGTTGAACTTCCCGCCGCACCATCCGGCGCGCGCCATGCACGACACCTTCTATTTCCCGGATGGCCGGCTGTTGCGCACCCACACCTCCGGCGTGCAGATCCGCTACATGCAGGACCTGCTGGCGCGTGGCGGGCAGCCGCCGCTGCGGATGATCGCGGCCGGCAAGGTCTATCGCAGCGACTCCGACCAGACCCACACGCCCATGTTCCACCAGGTGGAAGGCCTGCTGGTGGACGAACGCGCCAGCTTCGCCGACCTCAAGGGCACGCTGGTGGAATTCGTGCGCGCGTTCTTCGAGCGCGACTTCGAGATGCGCTTCCGCCCGAGCTATTTCCCGTTCACGGAGCCATCGGCGGAAGTCGATATCGCCTGGCAGCAGGCCGACGGCAGCAGCCGCTGGCTGGAGGTGCTGGGCTGCGGAATGGTGCATCCGAACGTACTCAAGAGCGTGGGCATCGACCCGGAGAAGTACACCGGCTTCGCCTTCGGCCTCGGCGTCGAGCGCTTCGCCATGCTGCGCTACGGCGTGGATGACCTGCGTTCCTTCTTCGACAACGACGTGCGCTTCCTGCGCCAGTTCGCCTGAGGTAGTGCGATGAAATTCTCCGAAAACTGGCTGCGCCAGCACGTCAAGACCACCGCGACGCGCGAGGAGCTGGCCGCCACCCTGACCGCCATCGGGCTGGAAGTGGAAGCGCTGACCCCGCTGGGCGAGGCGCTCGACGGCGTGGTGGTGGCAAGGATCCTGTCCGCCGAAAAGCACCCGCAGGCCGACAAGCTGCAGGTCTGCCAGGTGGATGCCGGCCTTGCTGCGCCGCTGCAGATCGTCTGCGGCGCGCCGAATGCGCGCGCGGGGCTGGTCGCGCCGCTGGCGACTATCGGCACGCGGATCGGCGACATCACCATCAAGGCCGCCAGGCTGCGCGGCGTCGAGTCCAACGGCATGCTGTGCTCGGCCAAGGAGCTCGGCATCGATGCCGATGCCTCGGGCTTGCTGGAACTGCCCGATGACGCGCCGGTCGGCACCCCGCTGGCCGACTACCTTGGCCTGCCCGACGCATCCTTCGAACTGAAATTGACGCCCAACCGCGCTGATTGCTTCAGCGTGCGCGGCATCGCCTTCGATGCCGCTGCGGCCACCGGTTGTAACGTCGAGCCGCTCGATGCCGCGCCGATGCCGGTGGCCTGTGACGCGGCGATGGCGGTGGAGCTGCATGCCGATGCGGCCGCGCCACGCTTCGTGTGCCGCGTGATCGAGGGCGTGGAGGTTGCCGCGAAGACGCCGCTGTGGATGGCCGAACGCCTGCGCCGCAGCGGCGTGCGCCCGATCAGTCTGCTGGTGGATGTCACCCAGTACGTGATGCTGGAACTGGGCCAGCCGATGCATGTCTATGATCGCGACCTGCTCAAGGGCCCGCTGGGCGTGCGCGCCGCGCGCGCTGGTGAAACCCTGATCCTGTTGAACGGGCAGTGCGCAACGCTGGATCCGCAGTTCCTGGCGATCACCGATGCCGACCGCGTGATCGGGTTGGCCGGGATCATGGGCGGCGACGATACCAAGGTGGGCGCGGCCACGCGCAACGTGGTGCTGGAAGCCGCGCACTTCGCGCCGGCGGCGATCATCGGCCGCAGTCGCCGGCTGGGCTTGCATACCGACGCGGGTCATCGCTTCGAACGCGGCGTGGATCCGGAGCTGCCGCGCATCGCCATCGAATACGCCACCCGATTGGTGCACGCCATCGCTGGCGGCGCGCCCGGCCCGGTGATTGAAGCCGCGCTGCCGCAGCACCTGCCGCAGCCGTGCGCCATCGCCCTGCGTCGCACGCGGTTGGCGCGGGTGCTGGGCACGCAGGTGGATGATGCCGAGGTTGCGCGCATCCTCAAGGCGTTGGGGCTTGCAGTGGAAGCCGTGGAGGATGGGTGGAGGGTGACGCCGCCGGCGCGCCGCTTCGATCTTGCGATCGAGGAGGATCTGATCGAGGAAATCGCCCGCATCCACGGCTACGACGCCATCCCCACCACCTTGCCGGGCGGTGCGGCGCGTCTGGTCGCAGCCAGCGAAACCCGCAGCAGCGAGCACGATGCGCGCCAGCAATTGGTGGCACGCGATTATCTGGAGGCGATCAATTACGCGTTCGTGGATGCCGCACTGCTGGCGCAATGGCAGCTTGCCGATGGCGGCGTCGCGCTGGCCAATCCGCTCAGCGCCGAACTCGGCGTGATGCGCACGCGCCTGCTGCCAGGCCTTGCCGCAGCGCTGGCGCGCAACGTGGCAAGGCAGCAATCGCGCGTGCGCCTGTTCGAACTCGGCCGCACGTTCGCGGCAACGACCGATGCGCCGCTGGAAACCCGCCGCATTGCTGCGGTGGCCTGCGGCGATGCGAATGCCGAACAGTGGGGCGTTGCCGCGCGCGCGCTGGACTTCCATGACATCCGCGGCGATCTGGACAGCCTTGCCGGGCTTGCCGGCGCGCGGCTCGACTATCGCGCCTCGGCGCATGCATTCGCGCATCCCGGACGTTCTGCCGACGTGTATCGCCTGAACGAAGCAGGCGACGCCACGTGCATCGGCTGGATCGGGCAGCTGCATCCGCGCCTGCAACAGGCGATGGGGGTGGATGCCGAGATGTACGGATTCGAACTGGAGCTCGATGCGTTGCTGGCGCGTCCGCTGCCGCGCGCGTCTGCGCAGTCGCGCTTCCCGTCGGTGCGTCGCGATCTTGCCGTGGTGGTGCCGGAGGCGGTGTCCTGGGCGGCGCTGCGCGCGTCGGTGGCCGTGGCCGCCGGCAGCCTGCTGCGCGAGTTGCACCTGTTTGACCGATACGCCGGCAAAGGCGTGGAATCGGGTTTCAAGAGTTTGGCTATGGGCTTGATTTTGCAGGACGATTCCCGCACCCTGATAGACCGCGATGTGGATGCCGTGGTGGCCGAGGTGATGGCCGCGCTGGGCAGTGAACACGGCGCGGTCATTCGGCGCTGACAGGGGGCGGCAATGGCCTTGACCAAGGCGGAAATGGCGGAACGGATTTACGAGGACGTGGGGCTGAACAAGCGCGAGGCGAAGGAATTCGTCGATGCCTTTTTCGATGCCCTGCGTCAGGCATTGGAACAGGGACGACAGGTGAAGCTGTCGGGCTTCGGCAATTTCGACCTGCGGCGGAAAAACCCGCGGCCTGGCCGCAATCCCAAGACCGGGCAAGAAATCCCGATCACCGCGCGCACCGTGGTGACGTTCCGTCCCGGGCAGAAGTTGAAGGAACGCGTGGAAGCATTCGCCGGGGACGTTCATGCTTGACCCCGGCAGCAACCGCGAACTTCCGCCGATTCCCGCCAAGCGCTACTTCACCATCGGTGAAGTCAGCGAGCTGTGCGACGTCAAGCCGCACGTGCTGCGTTATTGGGAAACCGAATTCCCCAGCCTGGAGCCGTCCAAGCGTCGTGGCAACCGCCGCTACTACCAGCGCCACGACGTGCTGATGGTGCGCCAGATCCGCAGCCTGCTGTACGAACAGGGCTATACCATCGGCGGCGCGCGCCTGCGCCTGGAAGGCGATGGCGCGAAGCAGGAATCGGCGCTCAGCAACCAGATCGTCCGCCAGGTGCGCACCGAGCTGGAAGAAGTCCTGCAGATCCTGCGCCGCTGATCGTTCTTCGTGAAAGCACGGCCGGCATCGGCTATAATCGCCGGCCACATCGGGGTATAGCGCAGCCTGGTAGCGCACTTGTCTGGGGGACAAGTGGTCGTCGGTTCAAATCCGGCTACCCCGACCAATTCCGTTCCGGCTCAACCCGGGAACGCATGCAAGACCCTGCCGCAAGGCGGGGTTTTCGCGTTCTGGGCCGCATAATTGCGGCGACTGCAAATGGAGGTGCGTGCGTGGAGGAACACATGGCAACTTGGCTGGTCACCGGCGGTGCCGGATTCATTGGCGGCAACTTCGTGCTGGAGGCGGTGGCGCGCGGCGTCAAGGTGCTGAACCTGGACGCGCTGACCTATGCCGGCAACCGCGACACCCTGGCTTCGATCGAGGGCGATCCTAACCACGTGTTCGTGCATGGCGACATCGGCGACCGCGCGCTGGTGGCGCGTCTGTTGGCCGAATACCAGCCGCAGGCGGTGCTGAACTTCGCCGCCGAGAGCCACGTGGATCGTTC
Source organism: Thermomonas paludicola (assembly GCF_024498955.1). Lineage (GTDB taxonomy): Bacteria > Pseudomonadota > Gammaproteobacteria > Xanthomonadales > Xanthomonadaceae > Thermomonas > Thermomonas paludicola. Next base: position 827,452 of record NZ_CP093311.1, read on the forward strand.
CATCGATGGCCCTGCGGCGTTCATCCAGACCAACGTGGTCGGCACGCTGGCGCTGCTGGAATCGGTGCGCGACCACTGGAAGTCGCTGCAGGACGAGGCGAAGGACGCCTTTCGTTTCCTGCACGTCTCCACCGACGAGGTCTACGGCACGCTGGGCGAGACCGGCCTGTTTACCGAGACCACGCCGTACGCGCCGAACTCGCCGTATTCGGCGTCCAAGGCCGCCTCCGACCACCTGGTGCGCGCCTTCCACCACACCTACGGGCTGCCGGTGCTGACCACCAACTGCAGCAACAACTATGGCCCGTACCACTTCCCCGAAAAGCTCATTCCGCTGGTGATCGCCAAGGCGCTGGCCGGCGAGCCGCTGCCGGTGTATGGCGATGGCAGGCAGGTGCGCGACTGGCTGTTCGTGAGCGATCACTGCGCGGCGATCCGCACCGTGCTGGACAAGGGCCGGGTCGGCGAGACCTACAACGTCGGCGGCAACGCGGAGATGCGGAACATCGACGTGGTTCGCGCGATTTGCGCCCTGCTTGACCAGCGTCGCCCGCGCGAGGATGGCCGGCCGCGCGAATCGCAGATCGCCTTCGTCGCCGATCGCCCCGGCCACGACCGCCGCTACGCCATCGACGCCAGCAAGCTGCGCGACGAGCTGGGCTGGGAGCCGGCGTACAGTTTCGAAAAGGGCATCGCGGAAACCGTGGATTGGTACCTGGCCAACCAGGACTGGGTAAACCGCGTGCTGGACGGTTCCTATCGACTGGAACGCATCGGGACGTCGGCATGAAGGCGATGCCGTCATTCCCGCGCAGGCGGGAATCCAGCTTTTGATGCCGGTCGGGAAGAACGCAAGAGCCGGATCCCCGCCTTCGCGGGGATGGCGGGCAGAAAGACGGATAAACGGATATGACACAACGCAAAGGCATCATCCTCGCCGGCGGCTCCGGCACCCGGCTGTATCCGATCACGCAGGCGATCAGCAAACAGCTGCTGCCGGTGTACGACAAGCCGATGATCTATTACCCGCTCAGCGTGCTGATGCTGGCGGGCATCCGTGACGTCCTGGTCATCAATACGCCGCACGAACAGGACCTGTTCAAACGCCTGCTGGGCGATGGTTCGCAGTGGGGCATGCGGATCGAATACGCGGTACAGCCCAGCCCGGACGGATTGGCGCAGGCGTTGCTGATCGGCCGCGACTTCCTTGCCGGCGGCCCGAGCTGCCTGGTGCTGGGCGACAACATTTATTACGGCGACGGTTTCACCAGGCTCCTGCGCCGCGCCGATGCGCGCGAGCAAGGTGCAAGCGTGTTCGGCTATTGGGTGCGCGATCCCGAACGCTACGGTGTCGCTGAATTCGATGCCGGCGGCACGGTGGTCGGGTTGGAAGAGAAGCCGGAAAAGCCGAAGTCGAACTACGCCGTGACCGGGCTCTATTTCTACGACGGGCGTGCCAGTGAATTTGCCGCGGGGTTGAAACCATCGGCGCGTGGTGAGCTGGAGATCACCGACCTCAACCGCTGCTATCTCGAAAGCGGCGCGCTGCACCTCGAGAAAATGGGGCGCGGTTATGCGTGGTTGGATACCGGCACCCACGAGTCGCTGGTCGAGGCATCGACCTTCATCGAGACCATCGAAAAGCGGCAGGGGCTGCGGGTCTGCTGCCCGGAGGAAATCGCGTTCTTGAATGGCTGGATCGACGCAGCGAAGCTGCAGGCGCTGGCTGCGCCGCTGGCCAAGAACGGTTACGGCCAATACCTGCTCGGATTGCTGGAACAGGGCCGGAGCGCATGAAGCGGATCGAAACGCGGCTGCCGGGCTGCGTGGTGATCGAGCCCGCCGTGCATGCCGATGAGCGCGGGTTCTTCTACGAAAGCTGGAATGCCGCGCGCTTCGCCGAACACGGCTTGCCCATGCAGTTCGTCCAGCACAACGTCTCGCGGTCACGGCGTGGCGTCTTGCGTGGGCTGCACTACCAGTGGCCGGAGCATGCACAGGGCAAGCTGGTCAACGTGCTGGAGGGCGAGGTATACGACGTGGCGGTGGACATCCGGCGCGGCTCGCCCACCTTCGGCCAGCATGCGGCTGCGGTCCTGAGCGCCGACAACAAGCGCCATTTCTGGACCCCGGAAGGTTTCGCCCACGGGTTCCTGGTGCTCAGCGACACGGCATTGGTCACCTATCTGTGCACCGCGCCCTACGACCGGGGCAGCGAAAATTCGCTGCGCTGGGACGATCCACGGCTGGCCATCGACTGGCCGCTGGCGGAGGTGTCGCTTTCCGCCAAGGACGCGGCCGCGCCGCTGCTGGCCGACATCGCGGCGGAACGCCTGCCGCAGTACGCCGCATGAGGTTGCTGCTGCTGGGCGGCAACGGTCAGGTCGGGCGCGAACTGCGGCGCACGCTGCCGGCGCTGGGCGAGCTGGTGGTGGCGACGCGCGAGGGGGGCGACGGCGAGCCCGCAGCCGATTTCGACGCGCCCGATGCGCTGGGCGAACTGGTGCGGCGCATCGCCCCCGACGTGGTGGTCAATGCCGCCGCCTACACCGCGGTGGACCGTGCCGAAAGCGAGCCCGACGCCGCGTTCCGGGTCAACGCGCGGGCACCGGGCGCCATCGCCCAGGCCTGCGCGGCGACCGGTGCGCTGCTGCTGCATTTCTCCACCGACTACGTGTTCGATGGCAGCGCCTCGCGTCCGTATCGCGAGGACGACGCCACCGCGCCGCTGGGCGTGTACGGCGCCAGCAAGCTGGCCGGCGAGGACGCGGTCCGCGCCAGCGGCGCGCGCCACGCGATCCTGCGCGCGGCGTGGGTGTATGCGGCGCACGGCAACAATTTCATGCGCAGCATGCTGCGCCTTGCGGGCGAGCGCGACGCACTGCGCGTGGTGGTGGATCAAATCGGCGCGCCCACGCCGGCGGCGTGGATCGCCGATGCCAGCGCGCAGATCATCGGGCAAGGCGTGGCGGACACTGGCATCTGGAATTTGACCGCTGCCGGCCACGTCAGCTGGCATGGGTTTGCCGGCGCGATTTTCGATGAGGCGCAGGCGCTGGGGTTGCTGGCGCGCAACCCAAGCGTGTTGGCGATCCCTGCAGCCGATTACCCCACGCCGGCACGGCGCCCCGCGTATTCGGTGCTGGACACCGCCAAGCTGCGCCGCGATTTCGGCATCGTGCCGCCGGACTGGCGCGACGGCTTGCGCGCCACGCTGCGCGAGCTTGCCGCCACGCGTTGAACCAACGCGTCACGCCGGTGAGAAGCGCCAATGCCAGGGCTCGTACACGATGCCGTGCGGGTTGTCGCGCGGGTAGCTCATGGCAAATCCATGCGTCCCGGCATTGGCCTGCAGCCAGGCAAAGGCCGGCGTCGCCTCGAACGATTCCTCGGCCGGCGGTTCGCCCGGCGCGCCGAGATCCAGCGCCAGGCCGGAATGATGCTCGGAGAATCCGGGCGCGGCGTTGACCTGCAGGATCGCGTCGATGGTCATGCCATGCGCGCGTTTTCGCTCGAAGATGCCCAACTGATAGTCGTGGCTGCGGTAGCCGGAGATCGCCTCCAGCACGATGCCGTCGCGCAGGGCGGCGTCGCGCAGCCGCAGCCAGGCGCGGGCAGCGTCGATGCGCAGCCACAGCGCCCGCCGATAGCGGTCGAAACCGGCGAAGGCCAGCCAGCCGGGTTCGGCGACCCGATCGAGACCGGTGCGCGCGGCGTAGCCATCCGCGTCCAGCCCGAGCGAGTCCAGCCGTTCGTGCAATCGATGCAGCGGCAGCACGCCGACATGCTCCACGCCGTTGCGCAGATGCACGGGTCGGGCGGCCAGGGCGTGCCGTGCCGCATCGCTGCCGGGTTCGCGTGCAGCAGTCGGCATCAGCGGGTGCAAGCCGTCGGCCGTGGCGGCGGTGAGGAAGGCGCCGTCCCGCTTGCGCCGCAGGACATGCGACGCGCGCGACAACAGGCGTGCGTGGGCATTGCTGCGCGCACGCAGCAGGTCGGCAGGCCAGACCTCGATGTCGGGCGTATTGAGCAGGGCAGATTTCAGCAACAAGGATGGCAAGCGCGGCATGCGGCCAAGCTTAGCGCAGCCACAACGCGCTTATTCGCGCGGGGCCGGATCCCCGACGGCTGCTTGCAGTGCCTCCAGCAACGCCTGCGGGCGTTCCAGGCTGAGCAGCAGGTGATCGCTGCCATTGTTCAGCGGCAGCCACAGCACGCGATGGCGATCCGTGATCAGGCAGAACGCCTTGTTCAATTTTCCGCGCAGGCGAAAGTGCCCGGCGTTGAAGCCGGGCACGGACATGCCGTTGGTCTTGATGAACGGGCGCAACTCGGTGTGATCGGCGAGGTCGACGATGCGCGCCCGCGCAAGATCCATGGCGGCCGCTGGCGTGCGCTCGCGATACAGGGCAGCGCGCACGTCCAGCACGCCGCCGGCAAGGGCGACCGAACGCCGTTTCATCGCGAGCAGCAGGAAGCACAGCAGCAGGAACACGATGCCCAGGACCGGCAGGAATCGAACCAGGCCGGCACCGTTCATGCGGCCGGTCAGCATCATGCCGGCGACGATCAGAACCGGGAGCACGCCGACCGACAGCACCAGGAACGCCGTCGCATACCCGGGCGGTGGCGTGACCTCGAAGCTGGCGTCTGTCTGGCGGCGGTGGGTTGGCATGCGCATGTCCGGTGGCGTTGGAGCTTAGTGGGCCTTGACCCAGCTGGCGACATCGTGGATCAGCGTTGCATCCACATGGCCCGGCGTGCCGTATTCCGCGAGGCTGCCTTCGCCTTCGCCGGCGATGCCGAGGTGGTTGAGCGTTTCATACAGCTTGAACGCGACCTTGGGATTGCCGTGGAAGGCGTCGCGCCAGTTCTGCCAGTCGGCATCCACCACCTGGATATCGCGCCCACCTTGCAGCAACAGCATCGGCAGCTTGACCTTCTGCGCTTCGGCCACCGGGTCCACGCCGTCGATACTGCGCCAGTAACCTGCCGGTTGGCCCATCACGGTTGCTGTGGAAGGGGCGGTGCGTGGGTCGCGGGTGATGCGCACCTGCTCGACCAGCGCGTTGATGGCGGCACGCTCGGCGTCGCTGATCTTGCCGTCATCGAGGACGGCGAGGCGCCGATTCTGTTCGATCAGGATGTCCAGCAGCGGGCGCGACGGGGCGGCCAGCAGCACCAGCCCGGCCACGTGTCCAGACACCGCGGCGATGCGCGGCCCCATCAGCCCGCCCTGGCTGTGGCCGAGCACGAACACGCGCTTGGGGTCGATGCCTTCGGTCTTGCGCAGCGCATCGACCGCCAGCACGGCGTCGTTGGTGGTTTCGTCATCCACGCCGAAGTCGCCGCTGGCAAAGTCCTGCGGGCGCGCCTTGGTGCGCTTTTCATAACGCAGGACGGCGATGCCCTGCGCGGCGAGGCCGCGCGCGATGTCGAGGAAGGGCTTGTTGGCGCCGATGCTTTCGTCACGATCCTGGGGGCCGGAGCCATGTACCAGCACCACCGCCGGGAATGGTCCATTCCCGTTCGGCATCGACAGCGTGCCGGGCAACGCACGGCCGCTTTCGCCAACGGCAAAATCGCGTTCGCTGAAGTTGGCGTCGCTGGCCAGGGCAGGGGCAGGCATGGTTGCCGCAGCTTGCGCGGGCTGGATCAGGAAACCCACGACCTTGCCGTCGCTGTCGATGGCGAACTTCGCCACCAGCTCGGCTTTTTCGTAATGCAGCGGGATCTGCACCAGCGTGGCGCCACCTTGCGCAGACACTGCCGCGTCGCCGCGCCCCTGGAGTTTGCCCACCTGCGCCGGCAGCGATTCCCACACCGCTTTCAGCTTGTCCTCCGGCACGGCTGCGGCCATTTGCGCGCCGAACAGGGTCTCGGCCTTGGCGTAGTTGCCGGCGTCGAGCAGGTCCAGCGTCTGCGTGGCGAGGGCCTTGGGGTCGGTGGTCTGGGCACCCGCGCCAGTGGCCAGCGAGAGCGAGGCTGCCAGGAACGCGGAGAGTATCGTGCGGCGCATGTCAGGCTTCCTTCTTCAAATAGAGATTGACGTTCATGCCGAGTTGCACCACCGACACCAATTCCCAACCCTGCAGGCCGAGCGAGGCAAGCGTGCTTTCGACGATCTCGGGCTTCGGCCCGAGGAATTGCGGTTTGACCACCACCACCTTGTAAAGCCAGCGTGTATTCATCCTTCGATCTCCGGTGTGCTGTTGCCGGCCTTCGGCTGCTGTTTGGAAGTGCCCTGTGCGGCCAGCCGGCCAGCCTTGCGCAGGGCGTCGCGCAGCACGTATTCGATCTGCGCATTGAGGCTGCGGAGTTCGTCATCGGCCCAGCGTTGCGCCGCCGCCAGCACGTCGGCGTTGATGCGCAGCGGATAGGCCTTCTTCTCAGACATGTCGGATCACTTGCCGCGCCGCCGGCGGGCGGCAAGGGTGACGGCGATGATGATCGCGACAACGACTGCGCCGGATGCGGGTGTCATGGCGCGGGCCTCAGTACAAGGTGCCGGCGTTGACGATGGGTTGGGTGCTGCGCTCGCCGCACAGCACCACCAGCAGGTTGCTGACCATCGCCGCCTTGCGCTCGTCATCCAGCTGCACGACGTTGTTTTTCTGCAGTTCGGCCAGCGCCATTTCCACCATGCCCACCGCGCCGGCCACGATCCGCGTGCGCGCGGCGATGATGGCGTCTGCCTGCTGGCGCTGCAGCATCGCCTGCGCGATTTCCGGCGCGTAGGCGAGATGGCTGATGCGTGCATCCAGGACCCGCACGCCGGCGTCGGCCAGCCGTTCGCCCAGTTCGTCGCGCAGGTGCTGCGATACCTCGGCGGCATGGCTGCGCAGGGCGACCTGGCCATCTTCGTGCTGGTCGTAGGGATAGCTGGTGGCCATCGTGCGCAGCGCCGACTCGGACTGGATATGCACGAAGCTCTCGTAGTCATCGACGTTGTAAACCGCTTCGGCGGAATCCACGACCTGCCACACGATCACCGCGGCGATCTCGATCGGGCTGCCGCCCAGTTCGTTGACCTTGAGCTTGCCGCTTTCGAAGTTGCGCACGCGCTGGCTGATCTTCTTCTTGGCAAAGAAGGGGTTGTTCCAGCGCAGGCCGTTCTCGTGCACGGTGCCGACGTATTTGCCGAACAGGCTGAGCACCGCCGACTGGTTGGGCTGCACGGTGTACAGGCCGGTCAAGCTGAAGAAGACCAGCATGAGCATGGCCAAGCCACCGAAGATGCCGCCCACCGATGCGGGGCCGGTATTGCCTGTGTCCGGGCCGATGCCGGTGACCAGCAACCACACACCGGCGGCAGCGCTCAACACCATCGCCAGCAGGAAGGGAATGCCGGGGAGCGAACGAAGCGGGTTCTCTTTCATGGCAGTGCTCATTGGACAGGTGTGGATATATTGATATCAAATTGATATCAGATATGGCAAGTCTTCCCCGACGAACGGTTGCCGCCGCGGGCGCTTATTGCTGTGGCACCAGATAGAAAATCGGCGCCGGGCTGAACTCTCCGCTGGCGTACAGGCCGGCGCCGCCCGCGCTCCACGCCAGCGCCTCGGCCTGTGGAATCGGCGGGACGTCGTGCGCCTCGGGCGCACGCGCCACGGCCTCTGGCCAGCGTTCTCCGTCGTTGCGCCGGTAAAACAGCACGCTGCCATAGGTCAACACCGCCAGCGTGTGGCGGTCGGGGGAGATGTCGGCGGCGGTCACTTGCGAAAACAGCGAGGCCAGCTGCGGATCCTTGCGCTTGAGTTCGGCGCCGACCTGCGGCACGCCTTCCAGGCGGCCGACGCGGCGTGCTTCGCGAATGGCGCCATGCGGGTCGGCCAGCGGCAGCGAAAACAGCTCGGGCGGCACGCGCTTCTTCGAAATCAACAGCACCTGGCCGGCACTGGCGTCCACCGCCACCGCTTCGCAATCGCGCGGGCCGTCCGGCCAGCGGGCGCGGATCGACCACGCCGGCTTCAGCGTGCCGTCCACCAGCGCGGCGGGCTCTTCAAACACGTGCAGGACGAAATCACCGCGCCGTCCGGCGTTGTCGCCGGTATCGGCCAGCAGCAGGTAATGCCTGCCGTCGAGAGTGAAGCTGGCCAGGTCTTCCCAGTCGATGTTTTTCGCGCCCACTACATCGAAACGCGCCAGCAAACGGCCGCGCAGGCTGATGGCATACAGGCGCGCAGGATTGCCGCTGTCGTTGTGCGCCCACAGCACGTCCTCGTGCGCATGCGACGCGGCCAGGCCGCTGATTTCGTCCAGCTGCCGGTTGCTGACCAGCCCGGCCAGCCGCGCAAACGGCAGCTGCGGTGGTGAACACGCAACCATGCACAGCAGCAGCGCGGCAGGCAGCAACAGCCGCAGGGAGGGGCGGGGAGGCATCGCGCAAGGATCGCATGGGCGGTGCCGGAGGTGAACCTGTGCGTGTGCGTGTGCCTGCGGTGCAGCCGTGGCAAACTCCACGCATGAGCGATACCAATGGCTATGCCGTCTTCCTGTTCCCGCCCGCGCTGGATGTGTTGGGCGATGCCATCAAACCCTACCTGCAGACGGGAGCCGCTGGCCCGTTCATTGGGTGCCGCGAGGTGGATACGGCCGGGGCATTCATCGAAATGACCCTCGAGGGCCGCAACCCAGAGGGGCGCAGCATCGAGCTGGAGTTGATGGTGCCCGGCAGCATGGTGCGCATGATCGTGTCGGCACACAGTGACGCCGAGTTCGGGTTCTACGACCGCAACCGCCCCGCGCCGGTGATGCTGGAGCCGGGGATGGGGCAGCAGGTGGCTGAAGGCGAGCCTGCGGCATCGCCGAAGGCCTGATGGCGATGGTGCGGTTCTAGCCCGGCAGCAGCGCCTGCCAACCGCGCCCGTTGAACGCCTCCAGTGGCTGGAAGCGATGTTTGTAGTGCATCTTCGGGTGGCCTTCGATCCAGTAGCCCAGGTACAGGTGCGCGTAGTGGTCGCGGCGCGCCCATTCGAGTTGCTTCAGCACGCCCAGCGTGCCCAGCCCGCGCGCGCTTTGTTCGGGGTCGTAGAAGGTATAGACCGCCGATAGGGCGTCGGGCAGCAGGTCGGTGACCGCGACCGCCAGCAGGCGGTGGCTGCCGGTTTCACGCAGTTCGAGGAAGCGTCCCTGGTTCCAGGAGCCGATCAGGAATTGTTCGAATTCGTGCGTGCCGTGGTCATCCATGCCGCCGCCAGAATGGCGCGCGCCCAGGTATCTCCGGTACAGCGCCAGGTATTCGTCGGTGCAGGTGGGCGCAACGATATGGGTTTGAAGATCGCCGTTGCGTGACAGGCAGCGGCGCTGGCTGCGGTTGGGCACGAACTCCGCCACGGGGATGCGCACCGGCACGCAGGCGCGGCAGCCAGCGCAACTGGGGCGATAGACGATGTCGCCGGAGCGACGGAAGCCCCATTGCAGCGCCAACGGATAAAACTCCGGCAGGCGCGGGTCGCGCGGGTCCAGCACCAGGTCGCGCGCCTCGCGGTCATGCCAATAACCGCAGGGATGCGTGGCGGTGTGGAACATGCGCAGGTTGTCGGCATCGTTGCCCATGGTCGAAGGATAGCGCCACGTTCAGCCGGGAGCAGGGCGCCGCGTCAACCGCACGCAATGCCGCGCGTTTTCTCGGACATGCCCGCACGGTGCCGGGTGGAGACGAGATGATGAAGAAGATGCTGTTGTTGACGCTGGCGGTTTCGGCTGCCCTGACCTCCGCCCTGGCCATCGCGCAGTCTGCTGCGCAGAAGCCCGGCAATCCCGATGCCAACGGTGACGGCGTGATTACCAAGGCCGAGGCTGCGGCGTTTCCGCGGCTTGCGGGGAAGTTCGACCAGTTGGATGCCGACAAGGACGGCAAGCTGAGCGGCGATGAGCTGCCGATGCGCCACGCCGGCATGCACCAGGGCGAGGGCATGCGGAAGCATGGTTGGATGAAGGACCTGGACACCGACCACGACGGGCGCATCAGCAAGGCCGAAGCGCAGGCCGGCAAGGGCGACTTTGCGCAGCGCTTCGAGCAGATGGATGTGAACAAGGATGGTTACGTCGACCGCGCCGACATGCAGGCGCGAATGGCGAGCAAGCGCGCGGAGTGCTTCGCCAAGGCGGATGCCGACAAGAACGGCCAGCTCAGCCGCGCCGAGTTCGACAAGATGGGCGACGCGTGCGGCATGCATCGCGGCGGAATGGGCGACCGCAGGCCGGGCAACGGAGGCAATCCGGGGCCGTTGCCGCCGAAGAAATGACGGCATGTCCACCCCCGGCGGCCCGCAGCGATGCGGGCCGTTGTCGTTTCCGGCTCAGTGCCGGCGCAATACCCGCCAGGTCCTGCCGTGGCGTTCGACGTCCACCAGCTGCGAATCCTCCACGTCCAGATCCAGTTGCACCTGGCCGCTGCCGCTGCCATCGGTCAGGTAGTCGTGGACGGCAATGGCAAATGCGCCGTGCGCGGGGCAGGTGGATGCGGGATACAGGCGCGTCGATCCGCCCGTTTGCAGCGTTTGCAGCAGCGCGGGCGCGGGGTCCTTGCCATCCACTTCCAGGCAGGCCACGGCAGGCTTGCGGTTGCCCAGTGCCTCGGCTACCAGCAGCCTGACGAGTGCAGTGGGCGTGGCCACGCGATGCACTTGCACGTCGGAAATCGCTTCCAGCATCGGCGTTGCGGCGTGTTCGCGCGAGGTGGCCGCCGCCGCGGGTGTTGCGGTGGCGACGTCGGGGGTCTTCCTGCGCGTGCTGAACGCGATCAGGGCGACGCCCGCGGCAATCAGCAGCAACAGCCCGAAGCGGATCCGGTGCCGATTCCGGTTCCAGAAACCGGCTGCTGCAGGCGCGTTGCCAGGCGGCTTGCCGGGCAGGTGGCCGGCCCAGCCCTCACGGGTGCTTTCCAGCAGCCCCATGTCGCGCAACAGCTGGCGGCCGCGCGGCTGATCCTCGGCGCGGACGATCCACACCGCCGGGATCTGCTTGGGCGCATTGCGCGTGTCATAGCTGAAATTGCCGCGACGATGGCCGCGATAGCTGCGGCCATGTTCGATCTTCACGTCGATGCCTTCCCCGCGCAGCATGTTGGCCACGGCTTCCACGTTTTCCAGGCGGGGGCTGGAAAAAACCTTTCTCATGCCGCGGCCCCATCGGGCAGGACGCGGATCAGGCCTTCCTGCGCGGTGCTGGCCACCAGGCGCCCGCTGCGGTCGAATACCTGCCCGCGCGCCAACCCGCGCCCGCCCTGCGCGCTGGGGCTGTCGATGGAATACAGCAGCCATTCGTCGGCGCGGAACGGGCGATGGAACCACAGCGCGTGATCCAGCGACGCCATCAACACGTTCGGCTGGTAGTAGCTGACGCCGTGCGGGAAGGTGGCGGTGCCGAGCAGGTGGAAATCGCTGGCGTAGGCCAGCAGCGCACGGTGCAGTTCGGGGGCATCGCCGACCCGCTCGGTCAGGCGGAACCAGACTTGCTGGAACGGCGGGCGTTTGGGTGGCTTGAGCTCATCGCGCGGATACACGTGGCGGAATTCGAACGGGCCTTGCTGGTCCAGCCAGCGCTGCACCTTGATCGGCAGCTTCGCCAGCTGTTCCGCGGGGATCGCAGGCGCCGGTTCCAGGTCTTCCGGCTTGGGGACCTCCGGCATCGACAGCTGGTGTTCGGCGCCGGTTTCTTCGTCCTGGAACGAGGCTGCGCAGAAGAAGATCACCTTGCCGTGCTGGATCGCGGTGACCCGGCGCACCGAAAAACTGCCGCCGTCGCGGGTGCAGTCCACGTCATAGACGATCGGCGCTTCGATATTGCCGGCGCGCAGGAAATAGGCGTGCAGCGAATGTGCCGCGCGGGGCTGGGTCAAGGTGGCCTGCGCGGCCGACAGCGCTTGCCCCAGCACCTGCCCGCCGAACACGTATTTGGTGCCGATGTCGCGGCTCTGGCCTCGAAACAGATGGTCTTCCAGGCGCTCCAGCGAGAGCAGTTCGATCAGTGCGGAAACGGGCGCATTCATGCGCGAAGTATAAGGCTCCCCTCCAGTGCCGACGGTGAATCGCAGGGGGGCTGGAGCCGGTGCAGCGGGATGGCGTCCAGCACCCGTGGCCATGGGAACAGGGGGCCGGGGTCGCGCTTGCGGCGCACGCGCAGCGCGGGATCGTCGCTGGCCTCGATGTCGCCCAGGTCCAGGTCCTCGTGGCCGGCGATCTGGGTCAGTGCCGGAAGGCGCTTGCGCAGGGCGTCCAGCAGCGCCATCAGGGCCGCGATCTGGGCATCTGTGTAGGGCTCGTCCATCGCCTGGTGGCGGGAGTCCAGCCAGTGCGGGAAGCGCCCGGTGTTGACCAGTTCGATGCCGATGCTACGTGCGTTCCAGCCGTGGGTGTGGTGGGCCGTGCGGTCTGCCGGCACGTATTCCTCGATGCGGCCGTCGCGGTCGATGTAGTAATGGCCGCTGTTGCCGGTGCCCGAGGCGTAGAGGATGCGCTCGCCATACGCGCGCGCGGTGGCCAGGTCCGGCAGCTCGGTGCAGTGGATCACCACGGTGTCGATGTCGGCTGGCGGGCGTGCCGCCAGCAAGTCCACATAGGGCAGCGGGTGGTGTTGGATCGCGGGTGCCGGCATGCGCCGATGCTAGCATTCACCCATGAAAGGACATTGCATCCTGTCGCACGGCTTCGAAAGCGGCCCCGACGCCACCAAGGTCACCGCGCTGGCGGACGCCGCCCAGCGACTGGGCTGGACCCACGAACGCCCGGACTACACCGATCTCGACGCCAAACGCGGGGTGACGCCGCTGGGCGACGTGCCCGCACGCATCGCCCGCCTGCTGGCGCTCGCGCAGGCCGCGTCCGCGCGTGGCCCGCTGGTGCTGGCCGGTTCCAGCCTGGGCGCCTACATCAGCGGCCAGGTGTCGCTGCAGCTGCCGGTGGCCGGGCTGTTCCTGATGGCGCCGCCGGTGGTGATGGAAGGCGCGCCGCCGATGCCCGCCGCGCGCGTGCCGATCTCCATCATCCATGGCTGGCATGACGAGCTGATTCCCGCCGCGCAGGTGTTCGAATGGGCGGGATTGCATGGTGCGCGGTTGCTGCTGGTGGATGATTCGCACCGGCTGTCGGATCATGTGGCGGCATCCGCAGACGCATTCGCGCAGCTGCTGGCCACACTTTGAATCATTGCGCCTGCCTTCGCGGGACGGACGCACCACATACCCCGAGGCTGATTTGAAATTTTTCGCATCCTGCGGCAAAGGTCTGGAATACCTGTTGACCGACGAGTTGACGCAGCTCGGCTGCGCGCGCGTGACCGCCACGATGGCCGGCGCCAACGTGGAGGGCGAGCTGGTCGATGCGCAGCGCGCAATCCTGTGGTCGCGCCTGGCCAGCCGGATCCTGTGGCCGATTGCCGAATTCGACTGCGCCGACGAGCACGCCCTGTACTCCGGTTGCGCTGCCGTGGATTGGACGCAGCATGTGGGTGCGGGCCACAGCATCGCCGTGGACGCGCACGTGTCCGGCAGTGCCATTACCCATGCGCGCTACGCCGCGCAGCGGGTCAAGGACGCCATCGTCGATACCCTGCGCGGGCAGACCGGCGCACGTCCGGACGTGGATGTCGAGCGCCCGGATGTCCGCATCAGCCTGGTTCTGCGCAAGGGCCGTGCGCTGTTGTCGATCGACCTGTCCGGCGGGCCGATGCACCGGCGCGGCTGGCGGCAGGTGCAGGGCGAAGCACCGCTGAAGGAAACCGTGGCCGCCGCCGTCCTGCTGCGCGGCGGCTGGCCGCAGGTCTATGCCGAGGGCGGCGACCTGCTCGACCCCATGTGCGGCAGCGGCACCTTGTTGATCGAAGGCGCGCTGATGGCGGCCGACGTGGCCCCTGGCCTGCGCCGGCATGGCGATTTGCCGCCCACGTGCTGGCCGGGGTTCGACTTGCCGGCATGGAAGGCGCTGCAGGTGGAGGCCATCGAGCGCGAGGCGCGCGGCCGCGCCAGGCTGCGGCCATGTTTTCACGGCAGCGACATCGACCCGCACGCGATTCGCGCGGCGCGTGAAAACGCGCAGGCGGCGGGAGTGGAGGATGTCATCGGCTTCGCGGTGCACGACATCGTCACCCTGCCGGTGCAGCAGAATCCGCTTGGCGTGGTGGCCTGCAACCCGCCCTACGATGCGCGGCTGGCGGCCGATCCCGCGCTGTATCGCGCGCTGGGCGACGCCTTGAGACGGGCCGTGCCGAACTGGCGCGCCGCCTTGCTGTGCGGCGATGCGGAGCTGGCGCGCGCCACCGGCCTTCGTGCAAAAAAGAGCTACCAGCTGTTCAACGGCCCGATCGAATGCAGCCTGATTGCGGTGGATCCCATCGCGCCGCCGCAGCGTGACGCCACTGAAAAGCGCGCGCTGCCGGAAGGCGCGCAGATGGTCGCCAACCGCCTGCGCAAGAACCTCGACAAGCTGGCGCGCTGGCGGCAGCAGGAACAGGTCAGCTGCTTCCGCGCCTACGACGCCGACATCCCCGAATACGCCTGCGCCGTCGATGTCTACACGACGGTCGAAGGCGAAACCTGGCTGCACGTGCAGGAATACGCCGCGCCCACCGAGATCCCGGAGGCCACTACCCGCAAGCGCCTGGCCGACCTGCTGCTGGCGGTGCGCGAGGTGTTCGCCCTGCCGCGTGAACGGGTGGCGGTAAAGACCCGCAGCACCGGCAAGGGTGGCTCCAAATACGGCCACTTCGACCACCGCGGGCAGTTCCTCACGGTGGAAGAAGGCGCGGCGAAGCTGCAGGTCAACCTGTTCGACTACCTTGACACCGGCCTGTTCCTCGACCACCGCCCGCTGCGCGCGCGGATGGCGCTGGAGTCGCGCGGCAAGCGCTTCCTCAACCTGTTCTGCTACACCGGCGTCGCCACCGTGCAGGCGGCGGTGCAGGGCGCGGCGGAGACCACCAGCATCGATCTGTCGGCCACCTATCTGGAATGGCTGGCCGACAACCTGCGCGGCAACGGCATCGGCGGCACCCGCCACCGCATCGCGCAGGCCGATGCGCTGAAATGGCTGGAAGCCGACGACGGCGAATACGACGTGATCTTCTGCGACCCGCCCACCTTCTCCAATTCCAAACGCGCCAACGACTTCGACGTGCAGCGCGACCACGTGCGCCTGCTGCGTGCGGCGGTGGCGCGGCTGGCGCCGGGCGGCGCGCTGTACTTCAGCAACAACTTCCGCCGCTTCAAGCTGGACGAGGCGACGCTGGCGGAAGTGGCGCGTATCGAAGACATCAGCGCCTCCACCATTCCGCCGGACTTCGCCCGCAACGCCCGCATCCACCGCGCCTGGCAGCTGACGCGGCGCTGAGGCGCCGCAGTGCCGTCACGGTGCCGTCATGGCGCGAGGTTGCGCTCGCGCCGATGCATCACCACCCCCGCCACCACCACGCCAATCGCGACCACGGTGACGATCAACGTCGCCAGCGCATTGATCTCCGGCGTCACGCCCAGCTTGACCTTGGAATAGATCAGCATCGGCAGGGTGCTGGCGCCGGGACCGGAGGTGAAGCTGGCGATCACCAGGTCGTCTAGCGACAGGGTGAAGGCCAGCAGCCAGCCGGCTAGCAGTGCAGGTGAAATCAGCGGCAGCGTGATGAGCCAGAACACGCGCCACGGGCGTGCGCCCAGGTCCATCGCGGCTTCTTCGAGGCTGTCGTCCAGCGCGGCCATGCGCGAGCGCACCACCACGGTCACGTAGCAGGTGGTCAGGGTGATGTGGGCGATGGCAATGGTGCCCATGCCGCGCTCCGGCCAGCCCAAGGCCTGCTGCAAGGTCACGAACAGCAGCAGCGAGGACAGGCCCAGCATCACGTCCGGCATCACCATCGGCGCGGAGTTCATCAGGCTGAGCAGGCCGCGCCCGGGGAAGCGGCCAAAGCGCGAGAGCGCCAATCCGCAGGCGGTGCCCAGCACGGTGGCGGCGCTGGCGGCCACCGCGGCAATGGTCAGGCTGCGCGCCAGCGCCTGCATGATCTGTTCGTTGGCAAACAGCGACACGTACCAGCGGGTGGAAAAGCCGGCCCAGACCGTGGCCATGCGCGAGGCGCTGAACGAGTACACGATCATCGAGACGATGGGCACGTACAGCAGCGCGTAGCCCACCGCCATCGCCGCCCACAGGCCCCAGTTGCGCCGTGTCATGCCTGCGCCTCGCTGCGCTCGCGGCGGTTTTCCACGTATTCGAACAGCAAGGTGGGGATCACCAGCATCAGCAGCATGGCGACCGCCACGGCGGCGGCCAGCGGCCAGTCGCGGTTGGTGAAGAACTCGGTCCACAGCACGCGGCCGATGGTCAATGCGTCGGGGCCGCCGAGGATGTCGGGGATCACGAATTCGCCCACCGCCGGGATGAACACCAGCAGCGCGCCGGCGATGATGCCCGGCATCGACAGCGGCAGGGTCACCCGCAGGAACGCCTGCCACGGCTTCGCGCCCAGGTCGGCCGCCGCTTCCAGCAGGCCGAAGTCCAGCCGCATCAGGGTGGCGGTGAGCGGCAGGATCATGAAAGGCAGGTAGTTGTAGACGATGCCGATGTACACGGCGAGGTCGGTGTGCAGGATCGCGGTGCCGGGTTCGATCAGGCCGGCGGCGGCCAGCGCGCCGGTCAGCACGCCGTTGGCCTTGAGCATGCCGATCATCGCGTAGGTGCGCAGCAGTGAGCTGGTCCAGAACGGCAGGATTACCAGCACCAGCAGCAGCATCCGCCACACCGGGCGCGCGCGCGCGATGCCGTAGGCGATGGGGTAGCCCAGCAGCAGGCAGCACAGCGTGGAGACGCCGGCAAACAGCAGCGACTTCAGGTAGGCGGCGATGTACAGCGGGTCCTGCAACAGCAGCGCGTAGCTGCCGGCGTGCAGGCGCAGGCTGGCGGCGCCGTCGGCGGCCTGTTCCAGCAGCGGCGTGTAGGGCGGCGCCTGCCCGAACACCGCTTCGGCGAAGCTGATCTTCAGCACGATCAGGAACGGCACCGCGAAGAACAGCAGCAGCCACAGCATCGGCAGCATGGTGACGGCGAAGCGCCCGCGGCGGGTGCGGAATTCGCTGCCGACCGCGCGAAACCAGCCGAACAGGTTGCGAACGACGTCGGCCCACAGCAGGGACCAGCTGCCGCCGCCGGGCGTGGCGCTCATGCGGTCAGTACCACTGCGCCGCTGGCCGGCCAGCTCAGCCACAGGGTTTCGCCCCAGTCGTAGTGCGGCTCGGAGCTGCGCTCCACGTGGGTTTCCTGCACCCGGATCACCGCGCCGGATTCGGTTTCGACGTGGTAGATGGAGACGTCGCCGAGGTAGGCGATGTCGCGCACCTTGCCAGTCGCCACATTGTCGGCCTGCGGGCGTGCTTCATGGACGTCGATTTTCTCTGGCCGAACGGCCACGCTCACCGCGGTACCTTCCGGCAATGGATCGGCATGGCGGGCCAGCAGCGCGCCACCCTCGACGGCATTGCAGGCGATCCGCGCAACGCGCTGGTCGGCGTCGTGTGCCAGCACGCGACCTTCGAACAGGTTGATGCCGCCGATGAACTCGGCCACGAAGCGGGTGGACGGGTATTCGTACAGCGCGGCCGGCGTGGACACCTGCACGATGCGGCCGGCGTCCATCACCGCGATGCGGCTGGACATGGTCATCGCTTCTTCCTGGTCGTGGGTGACCATCACGAAGGTGGTGCCGACGCGCTCCTGGATGTTGACCAGCTCGAACTGGGTGCGCTCGCGCAGGCGCTTGTCCAGTGCGCCCAGCGGTTCGTCCAGCAGCAGCAGCTTGGGCTGCCTGGCCAGTGCGCGCGCCAGCGCCACCCGCTGGCGCTGGCCGCCGGAGAGCTGGTCCGGCTTGCGATTGCCCAGCTGCGGCATTTGCACCAGCTCCAGCAGCTGCTGCACGCGCTCGCGAATCTCGTCGGCCGGACGGCCATCCTGCTTCAAGCCGAAGGCGATGTTCTGCGCCACGCTCATGTGCGGGAACAGCGCGTAACTCTGGAACATCATGTTCACCGGCCGCTGGTAGGGCGGCAACGCAGTGACATCCACGCCGTCGATCAGCACGCGCCCGCAGTCGGGTGTTTCCAGCCCGGCCAGGATGCGCAGCAGCGTGCTCTTGCCCGAGCCGGAGCCGCCCAGCAGGGCGAAGAATTCACCGCGATAGACGTCCAGGCTGATGTCGTCGCACGCATGCAGTTTGCCGAAGGTCTTGGTGATGCCCTCGACCCGGAGGAAGGGTTGCGCGGCCGGGTCTTTCCACGGTTCCAGCGGGGGCGCCGGACGATTCGGCAAGGCCATGCTCAGTGGCCGCTCTTGATCGCCGTCCAGGCGCGCACGCGCTGGCGCTGCACGGTTTCCGGCAACGACTTCGGATCGACCAGCTTGGCGCGCACGGCGTCCGGCGGATATACGCCGGGGTTGCTGGCGATGCCCGGTTCGATCAGCGGCGTGGCGTCCTTGTTCGGACTGGCATAGCCCACCGCATCGGTGATCGTGGCGGCGACCTTGGGATCGAGCAGGTAGTTGATGAGTGCCTGTGCGTTGCCCGGATGCCTGGCGTCCTTGGGGATCGCCATCACGTCCACCCAGCGCAGCGCGCCTTCCTTCGGAATCACGTAGCGGATGTCGGGAGCCGGTTTGCCCGAGGCCTCCGCGGCCTGGGCGGCGGCGTCGGCTGCACCGAGGATGTCGCCGGAATAGCCCATCGCCACGCACACGTCGCCGTTGGCCAGCGCGTCCTTGTATTCGGCATTGTTGAAGGTGCGGATGTACGGGCGGATCGCGGCGTACACCTGCTTCACGGTGTCGATCTCGTCTGCCGCGCCGGCGTTCGGGTCCTTGCCCTTCCAGATCAGCGCCGCGCCGAACGCTTCCTGGTCGTCGTCGAGCACGCTGATGCCGCACTTCGCCAGCTTGGCGGCGTTGGCGGGGTCGAACAGCAGGTTCCACGAATCGATCGGTGCGCTATCGCCCAGCACCGCCTTCACCTTGCCGACGTTGATACCGAGGCCGGTGGTGCCCCACATGTACGGCACGATGTGGGTATTGCCGGGATCCAGGTCGGTCAGGCCTTGCAGGATGGCCGGATCGAGGTGTGCAAGATTCGGCAGCTTGGCCTTGTCCAGCGGCAGGTACAGGCCAGCCTTGATCTGGCGCTGCGCGAACGGGCGTGCCGACGGAAACACCAGGTCGTAGCCGCTGCTGCCGGCGGTGAGTTTGGTTTCCAGCGTCTCGTTCTCGGAATAGACGTCGTAATTGACCTTGATCCCGGTCGCTTTTTCGAAATCGGCAATGGTGTCCGGTGCCACGTAGTCGGACCAGTTGTAAACGTTCAGCACGTGCTCTTCGGCACCGGTCGGCTTGCCGGAAGTGGCCTCGGCAGCGGGTTTCCCGCCGCAGGCGGTCAGCAGCAGGATGGCGCAGGCGAGTGGGGCAAGGCGCAGGGTCACGGCGGTCTCCCGAAGAGGAATCCGCGAATGTTACGCGCTGCCGGGGCGGGCGGGGGAATGGCGCCTTGGGCGCCAGCCCTTGCGATCAATGACCGCGCATGCGGCCGAACAGGCCGCCGCTCCTGGTAGCTGCCGTGGCGGTTCCCGGAGGCTCCGGATTCACGGATTCGGCATAGCCCGTGGCCAGGTTTGCATTGACGAATGCGGCCACTTCCTCCGCAGGCACGCCGCTGGCATCGGCGATTTCGTCCACGCTGGCGGCGCCTTTCATCATCACCGTGGCGATGCGGAAGTGCTTGGGGTATTCACGTTCCGTCTGCGGCCATTTTTTCAGCAGGTACCGGCCGCTGGTGGCATCGCCGGACAGCAGGCCGCCCAGCCAATGCAGGCGGGCCAGCGGCTGGGCGGGGCCAGCGCTTCCGGCTTCGGCATTCCAGGCTGCAGCGTCGGGCGTGGTGATGTCTGCTTCCGAGAATTCACCGTCGAAACAGGCAATCAACGGTTTCAGGGTGGCCGGGCCATGCCAGACGCCGGCTGCAGCATCCACCAGCAGCACCGGGCCTTCGCCACGCTGCAGGCGTGCGCGCTGGCGAAGGCGATCCGGATGCAGCCATTCGCGCAGCGTCTGCGTCACCGGGGCAAGCGGTTCTGCAGGGGTGGCCGGCTGGGGTTCCGGCTCAGGCTCTGGTTTGGGCGGCGGCGTGGGGGCGACGGCAAGGTGGGCATCCGCATGAGGCGCGGCCGGTTCAGTCGCCTCGGCGGGCGGTTGCGGAACAGCGGCATGCGGGACAGCGTCAGGCTCGGGGCTGGGCTGCTGCCCCAGGTCGGAGACGATTTCGCTCAGCAGGACCGCCAGGTCGTTGCCACTGACCGGGTGCGGCAGCCGGTAATCGGTTTGTTGCCGATCCACCGAGGTCAGCCCGATCACCTTGCGGCCCATCCCATGCAGGCGCAGCCAGCTCATCGGCCCGTACAGGCTGTCCATGTCGATGACGACATAGTCAGCCTCGTCGCCTTCCACCAGCGACCATAGGTGCCCGGTTTCGGCATTGGCGGCCTTGAAGGCTGCCACCACCGCAGCTTCGGTCTGGCGATCCATTCCGGTCGTGCCCAGCGTCAGCGCCATTGGGTTGATCCTGCGAAAATTTCCTTGAGTGTTGCCAAGCGGGCCCCGCGCGTCAATGTTTCGCGCGTTCCGGATCATCCGGCGCTGCGGGGATGGCGGGGCAGCTGGGCCTTCAGGAATGCCATCTGGTCGGCCAGGATGTTGCGGTTGGACAGGATCAGGTGCTCGACCCAGCTTGGGCGATAGGGCACCGCCAGCAGTGGCATGTCGGCCTGTTGCGGGGTATGGCTGCCCTTGCGCGAGTTGCAGTGGACGCAGGCGGTGACCACGTTTTCCCAGATGTCGCGGCCGCCCTTCGAGACCGGCAGCACGTGATCGCGGGTCAATGCGTGCCGATTGAATTGGCGGCCACAGTACAGGCACAAATGCTGGTCGCGCGCGAACAGGGCCTGATTGGTGAGGGCCGGGGTCTGGCCCATCACGCCGGGCCGCGCATGCCCGCGAGCGGCGATGATGGGATGCAGCAACAGCATGCTGCGAAGCCCGCTGCGGCGATTGGTGCCGCCATGCAATTCCAGGCAGGGGGCGCCCAGGGTCCACGCCACCGCATCGCGTGCGTACAGGCAAGCCGCGTCCTGCCAGCTCATCCAGTCCAGCGCGCGGCCATGCGCGTCCAGGCCGAGCAGGCGCAGGTTGGGGGCGAAGCCGGCGGCAATGCAGGTGTCCGCGTGCAGGGCAGCGGGGCGGTCGCCGGTATGGGCCGGGCGAAAGGTCGCTCTGTCGGTCTCCATCGGGAAACCAGCTTATACGCCTTCGATGACGGTTTGTGTACGTCGACGGCGTGAAGCCGCAAGCCCGTCATTTCCGTAGCCGCGGGAATGACGGGCAAGAGCGTTCCTGCAGGGGGGTGCCGAACGCTTATCCCGCGCCGAAGCCTGCGTCCGCCAGCGCCATCAGCGTGCCTGCGCCGCTTTCGATCGCGGCCTTGTGCGCCAGCGTGCGTGGCAGCAGGCGTGCAAAGTAGAAGCGGGCGGTGTCGCGCTTGGCGTCCTTGAACGCCTGCGGGCGATCGGAGGCGTTGGCGACGGCGACGCTGCGCGCCCACCAGTAGGCCAGCACCACGTAGCCGGAATAGAACAGATAGTCGGTGCTGGCCGCGCCCAGTTCTTCAGGGTTGCTGGCGGCGCGGGTCAGCGTCTCGATAGTGAGCTTGCCCCACTCGCCGCACTTGGCGCGCAGCGGACCGATGAATTCGGCCAGCGCGGCGTCGCCCTCGTGTTGCCTTGCGAACGCTTCCACTTCAGCCAGGAACAGCTTCAGCCCGGCGCCCTGGGTGGCTGCCGTCTTGCGCCCGATCAGGTCCAGCGCCTGGATGCCGGTGGTGCCTTCGTACAGCGTGGTGATGCGGGCGTCGCGGGCGTACTGCTCCATGCCGTGTTCGTGGATGTAGCCGTGGCCACCGAAGCACTGCAGGGCGTTGTAGGTGTTCTCGATGCTCCATTCGGTCAGGCAGGCCTTGGAGATCGGGGTCAGGAAACTGACCAGGGTGTGGGCGCGTTCGCGCGCCTCGGCATCGGCGGCCTTCTCGGCCACGTCGAGCAGCGAATACGCGTGCAAGCTCAGCAGGCGGCCGCCTTCCACCAGCGCTTTTTGCGACAGCAGCATGCGGCGCACGTCCGGCTGCACCAGCAGTGGATCGGCCGGTTTGTCCGGATACTTCGGGCCGCTCAGGGAGCGCGATTGCAGGCGCTCGCGGGCGTAGCGCAGTGCGTTCTGGTAGGCGCGCTCGGACAGGCCCAGGCCCTGCACGCCCACGCCTAGGCGGGCCGAGTTCATCATCACGAACATCGCCTGCAGGCCCTTGTGCGGCTGGCCGATCAGATAGCCTTCGGCGCCGTCGAAATTCATCACGCAGGTGGCGCTGCCGTGGATACCCATCTTGTGTTCGATCGCGCCGCAGCGCACCGCGTTGCGTTCGCCCACCGTGCCGTCGCGCGCCACCTTGAACTTGGGCACCACGAACAGCGAGATGCCCTTGGCGCCCGGCGGCGCGTCGGGCAGCTTGGCCAGCACCAGATGGATGATGTTGGGGACCAGGTCGTGTTCGCCGGCGGTAATGAAAATCTTGGTGCCGGTGATGCTGTATTTGCCATCGGCGACGGGTTCGGCGCGGGTCTTGAGCAGGCCCAGGTCGGTGCCGCAGTGCGGTTCGGTCAGGCACATGGTGCCGGTCCACTGGCCGGCCACCAGCGGTTTCAGGAACACCTCTTTCTGCCAGTCTTCGCCATAGGTTTCCAGCGCCTTGACCGCGCCGTGCGACAGCATCGGGAAATTGCCCCACGCCAGGTTGGCGGCATCCACCAGCTCGGTCAGCACGCCGCCCAGCAGCGCGGGCATGCCCTGGCCACCGTGTTCCGGGGCATTGGTGAGGCCGGTCCAGCCACCCTCCACGAAGGTGTCGAAGGCGTGCTTGAAACCGGGCGGCGGGGTGACATCGCCGGTGGCCTTGTCGAAGCTGCAGCCGATCTCGTCGCCGATCCGGTTGAGCGGCGCCAGCACGGTTTCGGCGAGGCGCGCGGCTTCATCCAGCACCGCATCGGCCAGTTCGCGGTTGACGTCGGCAAAGCCGAGCGTGGTGAAGTGCGTTTCCGCGCCCAGCACGTCGTAAAGGGCGAAGCGGAGGTCGTCGAGGGGGGCTTTGTAGCTGCTCATGCGATGCAATCCCGGCGGCTGCAGGCCGCCATTCGGCCCGCTGGAAGCCTCAGCATACTACAGCGTATGGTTTGCTGGAATGATCCTGTAAAAGCCTCAGCGCAGCGCCCCGGGCAGCCCTGGAACCGGCGACAGCGCACTGTCGCGCTTGATGTCCCAGGACTTCGATTTGCCGCCTTGCGGGGTCGCTTCCACGCTGCCGCGCAGGGTGTAGGTCAGGCCGCGGCCGTCGGCCAGCGCGGTGGCGATGCGGGCGCGTCCGGATGGCAGTGGGATTGTCGTCGCGGAATACACGTCAGCCGACTCCGGGCCCACGTCAAGATTCGGCTGGACATCCAGCCGCGCCGCCGCGCCGTTGTCGAACGCGATTTCCAGCGAAGTCTTGTCGAAGCGCATCGCCACGCTGCTGTAGTTCTGCAGGCGCAATTGCACATCCCAGTTGCCATCGGCGCGCACGCTGAGCTGCTGGATGCTGGCGGCCGGCTCGGAAACGCGGCGCACCGGCCCACTGCCGCAGCTGGCCAGCAGGAGGACAAGGGCAGTGGTGGCTGCAAACGTGCGAATCATGCGCGGTCTCCGGGTGGAATCCCCCGCAGCATACCCGCCGGCAAGCGTGGATCAGTAGCCCTGTTCGTTGCCCGGCACGGGCAGTTCGCGGATGTACTGGTCCTTGGCGGTGATGAACGCCTCGGCGAACCGGTAGGCGTCGCGTCCCAGCGCGATGCGTGCCTCGTCGGCCAGCGGCTGCGCGCCATTGGCATGCACCAGCTGTGCGAACAGGGTCAGGGCGATGTCGTGGATGTCCATGGCAGGCGACCGTTGCAGGAATGCGTGCGACCTTACACCCCTGCGCGCGCCTGCGCGAGTCGCAAGGCGGGCAGGAATTGACCTGCATCACCGCGCGCCCGGCGCCCGGCACTTACACTGGCGGCATGCGCACATTCGACGACGAGCGCGGCCAGTGCTGGCAGGTCGCGCTGCTGGACGCCTCTTACGGCAGCATCATGCTGGTGTTCAGCCCGCTGCGTGGCGGCGAGCTCCGCTGCTGCATGCTGCAGGTGGAGACCATGGCCGCGGGCATGGCTGAATTCGCCGCATTGGATGACGCCGGCCTGTGCCTGCTGCTGTCGCAGGCAGATCCCTGGGATCCTGCTGCCGGCTGAGCCTCATTCCGCAGCGGCGCGGCGCGGCGCATCCTCCAGCCGGGCGGCGTGCCGCCAGTCCCGCCATCCTTTCAACGCCAGTACCACGAAGCCGGCGTACAGCAGCGCGGTGACGTGCAGGTCCTTGTGCAGATACATGCCGATGTAGATCACGTCCACCGCGATCCACATCCACCATGCGGCGATGTGGCGGCGGTTTTGCCAGAGCTGGCCGACCAGGCTGAAAGCGGTCAAAAACGCATCCAGCCACGGCAGCGACGCATTGGTGAAGCGATGCATGGTGAAGCCCAGCAGCAGCCCGCCGGCCAGCCCGGCGAGCAGATGGATGCCGGCCAGTGCCGGCGCGAGCGGCGCCACCCGCACGTGGCCGGTGCTGTCCAGGTGGCGCAGCCAGCGCACCCAGCCGGACACCAGCATCGCCGCAAATGTGCATTGCAGGAGAACGTCGGAGTAGAGCCTTGCACCGACGAATACCCAGACATACACCGAGATCGACGCCAGCCCGACCGGGAAACACCACGGGCTGCGACGCGTGGTCAGCCACACCGCGCTGGCGCTGAGGCAGGCAGCGGCGATCTCGTGCCAGGGCATCACAACGCCACGCTGAGGCTCATGCGCACCTGCCGGGGGGCGCCGGGGAACAGGTAGCTGTCACCGTCGGAGCTGCCGGTGTCGCGCCAATAGGCATGATTGAACAGGTTGTCCACGCCCAGTTGCAGCACCACGTCGCGCTGGTTCCATTGCCCGCTGTAGCGCAGCCCGGCATCGAACACGTGATAGGCATCCGCACGCACCTGGCCGCTGGCGGTGGCGGGATTGGACGACGCATGGCGCCAGCCGCCGAGCAGGCTGAGCTGGGGCAGCATCGGCAAACGGTAGTCCAGGTGCAGGCTGCTGCGCAGCAGCGGCACGTTGGCGAGCTGGTGGCCCTCGTAGGCCGGCGTGCCGGTGCCCTGTGCGCGTGCGCGGATCAGCGCAACGCTGGCGGTGGCGCCGAGGTTGTCGGTGAGCCGGCCATTG
The DNA here is from genome assembly GCF_024498955.1 of Thermomonas paludicola. Taxonomy (GTDB): domain Bacteria; phylum Pseudomonadota; class Gammaproteobacteria; order Xanthomonadales; family Xanthomonadaceae; genus Thermomonas; species Thermomonas paludicola. The sequence goes on from NZ_CP093311.1 coordinate 852,863, forward strand.
GCCGACAGTTCCAGCCCGCTGTGTACTTCTTCGCCGTGCTGGACGAAGGTGAAACCGGCGCTGGACGTATCCGGTTGCGCGAACTGCCAAGGCTGGCGGATGCGAAACAGGCTGGCATTCAGGTCCAGCGCGTCCTGCCAGCGATAGTGAAGGCCCGCCTCGACTTGCCGCGAGTGGCGCGGTGCGAGGAATTCGCCGTCGTTGCTTGTCCAGAAGGGAGCCTCCTTGCCCAGCGACAAGCCTTCGCTGTAGCTGGCGTAGGCGGTGAGCGCCGCTGCCGGCTGCCACAGCACTGCGGCCTGCGGCAACAGCTGGTTCAGGCGCGTGTTGCGTACCAGCGTTCCGGAGCTTTTCCATGCGCGCTCGTCCATGTGCACGAGATTGGCGCCGACCAGCAGCTGCCACTGCTCGCCGAGACGCATACGGTCCTGTGCGAACAGGGAGCGCTGCCAGCTGTCGAAGCGCAGCACCGGGCTGCCGGGCTGGTTGGGCGATGGCGCGAACACCGGCGGCGCGCTGCCGATGTTGGCGGTCCCCACATAGTCGTACACATACGGGCGGCGGGTGATCGTGCGATGGAACACGCTCATGCCTGCGCTCAGCTCGTGGCGCAGCCAACCGTCGCCGATGCGGCCATCGAGGCTGGCACGCGCGTGGTCGCCGACGCGGGTGTCATCCGGGCTGCGGTAGTCATAGATGTCGTAATCGCCGTTGGGCGCGAAGAAATTCCCGGGCGCGGCGCTGGCGCATTGCGGCGCGTAGAAACAGCCATAGGCGAACGCCACGTTGTCATCGATCACGCTGCGGCTGCGGCCGACGGCCAGGCGCAGCTGCCAGTCGTCATTGAAGGCATGCTGCAGGCGCGCGCTGCTGTTGGTGCTGTGGATGGCCACCGGCTGCTGCCAGGGCTGGTAGCCCAGCATGGCTTCCGGGTCCGGGTTGGCGGGAAGCTGTGTGCCGCCCAACAGCATGTAGCCGGAGGCGGAACGCTGCGCGCTGGCTTGGTGGTTGGCGTCCACCTCCAATGTTGTTTGCGGGGCGATGCGCCAGTCGGCGGCCAGCGCGTAAAAATTGCGCCGCCCGTCGGCATGCTGCACGTAGGCGTGGGCGTCGTCCCAGGCCAGGTTCGCGCGAACGCCGAACGTCGGCGTCAGCCAGCGGCCAACGTCCAGCGCGGCATAGCGCGAGCCTTGCGCGTCCGTGCCCAGCGTCAGCGTGCGCACGTCCGCAGGCCGTTTGCTGATGAAGTTCACCACGCCGCCCGGCTCCATCACGCCGGCCGCAAGCCCGGCCAGCCCCTTCAGCACCTGCACCTGCTGCTTGTCCTCAAGCGCCACCAGTTGTTCGCCGGTGGCAGCCAGCCCGTTGATCCGGTAGCCGGTGGCCAGGTCCAGCGGATAGCCGCGAATGGCGATGTTCTGGTAGTAACCCACTGGCGCGTAGTTGTCGCCCAGCGCGGCGTCTTCGCGGGCCAGCTCGCTGAGCGTGCGGATCTGGCGGTCGTCGATCTGCTGGCGGCCGACGGTGCTGATGGTCGCCGGGGTGTCCTGCAGTGGCGCATTGCCCCAGGCGTTGACGCCTGCATCGCGCGGCGTGACATCGCCTGCAGTTGCCTGCACGGGCGCCAGCCGGGTGATTTTCTGCGCCTGCGCGTCAGTGTCGTCGGTGGCAGGGGCGGCCGTGGCCAGCAATGGAAGCAGGGCCAGCAGCAAGGGGGAGGGGGAAAGTCGCATCGTCGTCATCGCCAGGGAGGGGGGACGAAGCGACGGCGAGCCGCGTCGCCATGCATTGACATGGACGTGACCGCTCGAATCAAGCTCCCTACGCCGGTGCAAACCGGATCAGGTTCCAAGGGACTCTCTCAGCCCGGCAACGCCGGGCACCCCCGCTTCATGGTGCACATTGAACCACAGCGCCCTGTGCGGGGCCAGCGTGCGGTGCGTGCAGTGGCAGTTACGGCTGGCGAATCGCCTGCAGCAATGCCTGCCCCGGCGCGGTGTCGAACCATGCGGCATGGCCCAGCAGGAAGCCGCTCCACGCCAGTTCCGCATCGTGGTCGTTACCGGTGACGGCGTGGAAGTACTCGACTTCGGAAAGCGCGAAATCCACGTGCACCAGCGGCAGCAGGTCGGCTAGCAGCGCACGTTCCGGATTCGCCAGTGGCCGCAGTTCGGCATAGCCTTCGATCAGCGCGCGTGCGCTGTGCGGGAAGGCGATTTGCGTCGTTTGATCGAGACGCAACCACGCGATGGCGTTGCGTTCAATCGCGGTGGCAAGGTCATACAGGGCGAAGGTGGGCGCGCACAGGCCGAAGTCGAGAATGGCGCTGACCTGCGCATCGTCGGCCGCGCTGCTCCAGAACAGATTGGACGCATGCCAGTCGCCGTGCGTCCAAAGCCGGGGCTGCGTTGCCAGTGCCGCGTGCAGCGCGCGATGGTGCGCCAGCAGTGGGCGCAGCGCCGTTTGCCAATCACGCTGGCCAAGGAAGCCCGCCAGTGCGGGGCGCGCCGCGCACTGCGACGCGACCGCTGCGATCAGATCGGGTGCGCGCAGCACGGTGTCGGTTGCCAGCAGCACCGACGTGCTGCGTGCGATGGCATCGAACCCGGCCGCAGCAAGATGCAGCCGCGCCAGCATGCGCCCGGCGCTGCGCGCGCGCTCGAGGTTTTCAAGCGGCGTCCACGACGCGACATCGCGATACAGGTCCACGCCGTCGGCCACCGCGTGCACTTCATACGTCCAGTCGCCGCGCGCGAAGGCGGTCACGCCGGCGCTGTCGGGCAACACCCGTGGCACCGGGATGCGTTGTGCGCGCAAATGCGCAATGAAGGCGTGCTCCTCCTGCAACGCCTGCGGCGTACGCACGCGGATGGAGTGGCGCTTGACGAAGACCTCGCCACCGCGCGTGCGAACCCGGGCGGCGGCCGAGAACGGGCGTGGACTGTGCCAGAGCAATTGCACCGGCCCACGCAGTGCGGGGAACCCGGCCAGCAGCGCGTGCACGTCGGCGATCGCCAGCGCCGGCCAATCGGGCGCGACCGTGTCGTCGCGCCAGCCGTGGCTGCGGTGATCTGCGGGGTCCACCCGGGGTGTGTTCATGCGTGCAATGTAGGCCATCAAGCGCAAGGCCCGGGCATGCCGGGCCTTGCGGGATCGCAGCGTGCGGTTGCGCGGTTGCCGTTACCAGATCACGACTTGATGGCCGGCATCGCGCACCATGCCGTCGCCGGCCTTGCAGCTGAACGCCTGCGCGAACGCCGGCATGTTCGACGGCGCGCCGATCGCACGGAAGTTGGCGGGTGCATGCGGGTCGGTATTCAGCCGCACCTTGGCCTCGTCCGGGGTGAAGTTGCGGCGCCAGACGGTGGCCCAGTTCAGGAAGAAGCGCTGGTTTTCGCTGTAGCCGTCGATCTTGTCGCCGCCGCCCTTGCCGGCGGCCTTCAGCGCGTTCTGGTAGGCGTCCCAGGCGACGTTCAGGCCGCCGAGGTCGGCGATGTTCTCGCCCAGGGTGAGCTGGCCCTTCACGTGCAGGCCGTCGATCGCCACGTAGTCGTCGAACTGTTTCACCAGACGGTCGGTGCGCGACTGGAAGCCGGTCAGGTCGGCCTTGGTCCACCAGTTGTTGAAGTTGCCCTTGGCGTCGAACTGGCTGCCCTGGTCGTCGTAGCCGTGCAGCATTTCGTGGCCGATCACCGCGCCGATGCCGCCGTAGTTCAGCGCAGGGTCGCCGTTCGGGTCGAAGAATGGCGGCTGCAGGATCGCGGCGGGGAACACGATCTCGTTCATCAGCGGGTTGTAGTAGGCATTGACCGTTTGCGGAGTCATGCCCCATTCGCTGCGATCCACCGGCTTGCCGATCTTGGCCATGTCGAAGTCGTGGTTGAACTTCGCCGCCGCCATCACGTTCTGCACGTAACCGCCGCGGCTGCTGCTCAGGCCCTCCCAGCTGCGCCACTTGTCCGGATAACCGATCTTGGGCGTGAAGCTGGCCCATTTCTCCATCGCCTTCTGCTTGGTTTCCGCGCTCATCCAGTCCAGTTTCTCGATGCGCGCCTTCAGCGCTTCGCGCAGGTTCTGCACCAGCGTTTCCATCTTCGCCTTGGAGTCGGCCGGGAAGTACTGCTGCACGTAGAGCTGGCCCAGTGCTTCGCCCGCCGTGCCTTCAACGGTATCCAGGACGCGCTTCCAGCGCGGTTTCTGTTCCTTCTGGCCGCGCAGGGTGCGGGAGAAGAAATCGAAGCGTTCGTCGTTGAATTTCGCGGCCAGGAACGGGGCCATGCCGTCGATCGCGTTGATCCGCAGGTAGGCCTGCCACTGCGCCACCGGCACGGCGGTCAACATCTTGTCGAATTCGGCGAAGAACGCCGGCTGCGACAGCGAGAAGCCATCGGCGGTCACGCCGTTGGCCTTGAAAAACGCAGACCACGGGAAGTTGGGCGACGCCTTGTCGGCGTCGGCCATGCTCACGTAGTGGTACTGGTTGTTGGGGTCGCGCATTTCGATCGGCGACAGCGAGGCCTTGGCCAGCCGCGTTTCGAAGGCCAGCACGTCCTTGGCCTGCTGGTCGGCAGCGGCAGCGGCGACGCCCGCGTTCTGCAACTGCTTCGATACATGCTTCACGAATGCGTCGCGAATGGCCTTGTATTTGCCGTCAGGGCCGTCTTCCAGGTAATAGGCCTTTTCCGGCAGCGACAGCCCGCCCTGGTAGGCATAGCCGATCTTCTGGCTGGAGTTCTTGAAGTCGGCCTCGGCGCCGAAGCTGAACACCTCGCCGCGGCCAGCGGCAAATTCCTCGCGCAGGTACTGGGCGATGTCGGCCGGGGTCTTGAGCGCATCGATGCGGGCGAGCATCGGCTGGATCGGCGTGATGCCCGCGCGTTCGATCCTTGCATCGTCCATGCCGGTGGCATAGAGGTCGCCAACCAGCTTTTCGATGCCGACGGCGCCCGGTTTGGCCGCAGCGGCTTCGGCGATGCCCTTGCTGGCCGCCTGCGAGCGTTCATCCAGCATTTCGAAACTGCCCCAGCTGGTCTTGTCGCCGGGAACAGGGTTGGCCGCCAGCCATTTGCTGTTGACGAAGTCGGCGAGGTTGCTGCAAACGTTCTTGCTGGGGTCGAGGTCATTCACGTTGAACCCGGCCAGCGGCGGCAACTCGGTCTTGGCGGCGGCGCCGGGCTTGGCGGCGTCGGCGGCGGGCGCGGCCGGCTTCTGGCAGGCGCTCAGTGCCGCAGTGATGGCGAGCGACAGCAACAGCAGGTTGGGTGTCTTCACGGTACGTTGTTCCATTGGCGGGAGAAGGGGGCGCTCGGCGCGGAAAGAGCCGCAACAGCCCACCCTAGCCGTTGCCGCCGTGTCGAGCGGGTGCCGAAGGTCATGCCGGAATGCGTGTTGCAGTCCCGGGGCCAGCGCTGGCGCGAACCGCTGCCGTTGTCTGGCGTGGAGTGTCATCGGGGGCAGAGCGCCGGTTGCAAGCGGCAGGGCATCTGCACGCCGATTCAAGTACATTCGGGTGCCAGTGGTCTTGGTGATCCATTGCTCGAGGGCGGGAGCGGCATGGCAGAGGATGCAGCACGCGATACTGAGGGCTACTTCCGCTTGCTGTTCGAGTGCGTGGCCGACGCGTTGCTGCTGCTCGACGTCAAGACGCACCAGGTTGTGGATTGCAACCAGGCTGCGGTGGACATGCTGCGCTGCAGGGACAAGCACGAGATTCTTTCGCTGCACCCGGCCGATCTCTCGCCGCCAACACAGGCGGATGGCCGGCCTTCGCTCGACAAGGCCAATGAAATGATCGCAACTGCCCTGCGTGCGGGCAGCCATCGCTTCGAGTGGCTGCATTGCAGCCCGCACCGGCAAGCGTTCCCGGTGGATGTGGTGCTGGCGCCGGTGGCGGTGGAGGGGCGCGGACTGCTTGTCGCCACCTGCCGCGACATCACCGATCTCAAGCGATCCGAGGAGCTGTTGCGCGAAAGCGAGCGAAGTTACATCGGCCTGTTCAATTCGGTGGAAGAAGCGATTTATGTCCAATCGCGGGAGGGCGTGTTCCTCGAAGTGAACGAAGGCGCGGCGAGAATGTATGGCTACCCGCGAGAGGAATTCAAAGGGCGCACGCCGGAGTTCGTGTCCGCGCCGGGAATGAATGATCTGGCGGAGGTAGGGGAGATCATCGGCCGGGTGTTCCGGACCGGAAACCCCGAGCGCTTTGGTTTTTGGGGGCTGCGGAGGAATGGCGATGTTTTCCCGAAGGATGTCGTCTGCAGCAAGGGGCATTACTTCGGCCAGGACGTCATCATCTCCACGGCCCGCGACAGCACCGATGACAGGCGGGCGGAGAAGACTCAGGCCGCGTTGCACCAGATTTCCGAATCCGCCCATTCCGCCGACACCCTTCACGATCTTTTCCTGCGGATCCACCAGATCATCGGCGAACTGCTGCCGGCGCGGAATTTCTTCGTTGCGCTCTACGATGAGCGCAAGGATGAGTTGACCTTCCCCTACTTCGTGGATGAGTACGACCCAGCCCCGACGGAAGCGGAAAAGCTCGATGGCGGCACGCTTTCCGGCCGGGTCATCCGGCTGGGGGAGGCGCTGCTGTTCACCCGGGAGACGCCGCGGACAGGCATCTATGAAGAGCGCTCGATCAGCGGAACGGAATCGCGGGACTGGCTGGGCGTGCCGCTCAAATCGCAGTCGCGCACCATCGGCGCGCTGGTGGTGCAAAGCTACAGCGGCGGGATCCGCTATACCCAGAAGCACAAGGCCTTGCTCGAATTCGTGTCGGGTCAGGTGGCGGTCGCGATCGAGCGCAAGCAGGCAAAGGATGCATTGCTCGAGAGCGAGTCGCGTTTGGAGGAGGCGCAACGCCTTGGCCATCTGGGGAGTTGGAACTGGGACCTGTTCACCAATGCGCTGGTCTGGTCCGATGAGCTCTGCCGAATCTACGGGGTCGAGCCCGGGCGCCACGTGGCCAGCGTCGAGGATTGGATCAGTCGCGTGCATCCCGATGATCGCGATGCGGTGCAATCCACCGTTGCCCATGCACTGGCGGAAAAGGCCGCGATCAACCACGAGCTGCGGATCATCCGTCCCGGCGGCGAGGTTCGTACCCTGTTCGACCAGAGCGAGGTCGTCGTTGACGAACAGGGTCGCGCGGTCAACATGTACGGGGCCTGCCTCGACATCACGCAGCGCAAGATGGAGGCCAGGCTGGAACATGATCGCAGCGTGATCCTGGAGCTTGTTGCCCAGAACCAGCCGATGCCCGTGATCCTGACGCACATCACCAGCATGATCGAAGCGCAGATGCCCGGGGCCCGCAGCGCGATCATGTTGCTCGAGGGTGACCGGTTGCGCACGGGGGCGGCCCCCAGCCTGCCGGAATCCTATTCCGCAGCCTTGGATGGCGGCGCCATCGGGGCGGCGGCGGGCGCCTGCGGCACCGCGTGTTACTTGAATGAAGTGGTGATCAGCGACGATATCGCCAGCGATCCGCTGTGGGACGATTACCGGCACCTGGCCTTGCCACATGGGCTGCGTGCGTGCTGGTCGATGCCGATTTCGTCCAGCGATGCGGGGGTGCTGGGGTCGTTCGCGATCTACCATGACCACCCGTGCCGCCCCAGCCCGCGCGACCTGCAGTTCATGCGGACGACGTCCAGGCTCGCGGCCGTGGCCATCGAACACCGCCTGCTCACCGAACAGCTGTCCCACCAGGCCCAGCATGACGCATTGACCGGATTGCCCAACCGGCTGCTGTTCCAGGATCGGCTGCAGCAGGCGTTGGCGATGGCCCAGCGCAACCAGCAGCAGGTGGCCGTGCTGTACATGGATCTGGATCGCTTCAAGCAGATCAACGACACCCTCGGGCACTCGTCGGGTGATGCATTGCTGCGCCAGGCGGCCGGGCGGCTGGCGGCATGCGTTCGCAAGAGCGATACGTTGGCCCGCCTGGGCGGCGACGAGTTCGTGGTGGTGGTGACGGAGCTGCACGACGCGCAGGACGCGATGCGGGTTGCCACCAAGCTCATTGACGCGCTGCGCGTGCCGTTCCAGGTGGAGGGCAATGAATTGTTCGTCAGCGTCTCGGTGGGCATCAGCATTTATCCGGACGACGGCGAAACCGGCGAAATCCTGATGGCCAATGCCGATGCGGCCATGTACCGCGCCAAGGAAAAGGGCCGCGACAATTTCCAATGGTTTGCATTGGAGATGACCGCTTTGGCGAAGGAGCGCATGGGCATGGAGAACCAGCTCCGCCGCGCGCTGGAGCTGGGCCAGCTCAGCCTGCATTACCAGCCCCAATGCGGCGCGCATGGCGAGCTGCAGGGGTTCGAGGCGCTGATGCGGTGGGAGCACCCAACGCTGGGCATGGTATCGCCCGCCCGCTTCATCCCGTTGGCCGAAGAGAGCGGCCTCATCATCCCGATGGGGGAATGGGCGTTGCGCGAGGCGTGCGCGCAAATTGCGGCGTGGCGGAAGCTTGGCCATGCCGCGAACTTGCGCATGTCGGTGAACGTCTCGGCGGTTCAGTTCAAGCGCGCCGACTGGGTGGAGACCGTGCGCAGGGCCTTGCACGACACCGGTCTGGCGCCTGCGGCGCTGGAACTGGAAATCACCGAAAGCCTGCTGCTGCAGAGCATTTCCGAGACGTCGGCCAATCTGTTCGAGCTTCGCAAGCTGGGCGTTGGCGTCGCCATCGACGATTTCGGCACCGGTTACTCGTCGCTGAGCTACCTGCACAAGCTGCCGGTCTCCACGCTCAAGATCGATCAGTCGTTCGTGCGCCAGATCGACGCCGTGGACGGGCAGGGCAACAGCGAGGCGCCCATCATCCGCACCATCATCGCGCTGGCGCGCAACTTCGGCATGAAGGTGGTTGCAGAAGGCGTTGAAACCGAAATCCAGCGGTCGCTGCTGTTGCGCCTGGGCTGCGACAGCCTGCAGGGCTACCTGTTGCACCGCCCGTTGACGCTGCAACAAGCCGGTGCGTTGCTGGAATCCGATGCCCGGACAATGACCACCGCGCCTGCACGGGGCGGCACGGCGCAAGCACCCGCCGGCAAGCCACGGGTGTCGCGCAAGAGGGCAGCGCGCGATCCCGAGTAAGCCCGCGCAGGGACAACGGCCACGATGGCGTTTCCGGCGCGGGCTGCCCCGGCCAGCACCACCGGCCTCACCGCGGGCATCACCACTGAATGGGGTGATGCAGGTGGCATGCCGGTGGCACGCAGGCAGCGTGCGGCGGCCGTCAGGGCGTCAGGGCGTCGGGCTGAAGCGCGGGTCGGTGATTTTCATCTCGGTCAGCGGCCCGTAGCCGCGCATCACGCCGCGGATCTTGGCGGCATCGCCAATGGCCACCAGCACCAGATCGCGGCTGTCGGGGAACACCGTGCGCGCGGCGGCAACCTGCTCTGGCGTGGCAGCGGCGACCTGGCCCAGGTAACCGTCGATGTAGTCGCGGCAATCGCCGTACAGGGCCAGCCAGGCGATGGCGCCAGCCAGCTGCGGCGCAGTTTCCAGGCTGGGGGGGAACTGCCCGGCGATGTAGTGCTTCGCCGATTGCAGGGTGGTGTTGTCCAGCCCCGCCTGGTGCAGGCGATCCAGGGTGGCAATCGCCAGGTCGATGGCGGCCTTGGTGGATTCCGTCTTGGTGAAGCTGGTGATGCTGGCGTCGCCTGGCTGGCGCAGGCGGGCGATGGACGAGCGCGCGCCGTAGGTCAGCCCCGATTTCACCCGCAGTTCGGTATTGAGCATCGAGGTGAAGCGCCCGCCGAAGGCGGTTTGCACCAGATCCTGCGCGGCGCGGGCCGGGTCGCCGTGCTGGCTGCCGATGTTGGCCAGCGCGAAGTAGGTCTGGGTGGCGCCGGGCTTGTCCACCAGCAGCACGCGGCGGCCGCTCTCCCTGGCCTTGGCGGAAACCTGCGGCAGCGCGCCGCTGGCCTTGCCCCAGCCGCCGAAGTCCTTGCGCACCTGTGCCGTCACGCTGGCCGGGTCGAAGTCGCCGGCAATCGAAATGATCAGGCGGTCACCGCCCATCTGCTGCTGGCGGAAGGCTTGCAGATCCCCCAGGGTGATGGTGGCCAGGCTGGTTTCGTCGCCACTGTCGGGGCGGCCATAGGGATGGCCGCGAAACAGCCAGGCGTCGGAGTAGGTGCCGATCAACCGGCGCGGGTCGCCATCCTTGGCGGCGGCGATACCGTCGATGGCGTGCTTGCGCAGTTTGTCGAACTCGGCGGCGTCCATCTTCGGACGCAGCAGTGCGTCGGCCAGCAGCGACAACATCAGCCCGCTGTCCCTGGACAGGAACTGTGCATTGGCGGTGATGGCTTCCGACGAGCTGCCGAAGCCGAGGCTGCCGCCCGCGCCATCCACGGTCTGCGCAAACGCCAGCGCGTCGCGATCGCCCGCGCCCTTGGACAGCAGTTCCGCCAGCAGGTCGGCGGTGCCTTCCTTGCCGGCCGGATCAGCCAGTGAGCCGCCGCGCACAAGCACGGTCGCCGCCACCATCGGTACGTCCTTGCGCGGGGCCAGCAGCAGGGTGACGCCGTTGTCGAGCTGCACCGTCTGGAAATCGGGCAGCCTGATGCTCTGGCTGGAAGGCGAGGCAGCCGTGGCGGTGCCCAGGGCGAAGGCGACCAGTGCCGCAAACACGAAACGCAGGCGGCTCATCGTGCGCCCTCCTTGGTGATGGTGGTCTCGGCGGCTGCGGTGGGCTTGAGCAGGCCGGTGGTGCGGTTCTGCACGCGCAATACCTTGGCGGCCAGTGCCTGAATCCGGGCAGCGGTGACTGCCTCGAACGCGGCGGGCGCGGCAAATGCCTTGCGGTAGTCGCCGTTGAATACCTGGTAACTGCCCAGCGCACTGGCCTTGCCATTGATGGTGGCCATCTCGCGCCAGAATTCCGACAGCTTCAGGTTGCGTGCCTTGTCCAGTTCGGCGGCGCTCACGCCGGTTCGCGCGATCTTCGCCAGCTCATCGTCCAGCAGCGCTTCGACCTTGCCGGTGTCACCACCCGGCGGCAGCGCCGCATAAACCCACAGCAGGCCGGGGTCGAAGCCGGCTTCGGCAAACGCGCCGGCATCCACCGCCGCCTGCTCTTTCTCCACCAGGCGCTGGTGCAGGCGTGACGATTGGCCCTGGGCGAGGATCGTGGTCAACAGCTCCAGCGTCGGATAGTCCTTGCTGCCCGCGCCGATGCCGCTGTGGAAGGCGTAGGCGACGATGGGCGACTGCGCGTCCGCGCGCTCCACCACGATGCGGCGCTCGCCCAGCTGTTCGGGTTCAACCGTCGTGATCGGGGTCGGTTCCGGCTGGCGCGGCAGCGTGGCCAGGTACGTGTCGGCAAGCTGGAACACCTGCGCCGGATCGACGTCGCCCGCCACCACCAGCACCGCATTGTTGGGTGCGTAATAGGTCTTGAAGAACTGCCTGAGGTCGTCGCTCTTCCAGTGCTCGATGTCGCTGGGCCAGCCGATGGTCGGAATCTGGTAGGGGTGTGCCAGCCACGCCGTGGCCTGCATCTGTTCCATCAGCGTGCCCATGCTGTCGTTGTCGACGCTGGAACGGCGCTCGCTGTACACCACGCCGCGCTCGCTTTCCACCACCTTCGGGTCGAAGGCCAGGTTGGCCATGCGGTCGCCTTCGAGGTCGAAGATCGTCTCCAGCGCGCTGGACGGGAACCAGTCGGTGTAGATGGTCAGGTCATTGCTGGTGCTGGCGTTGTTGCTGCCGCCGGCGGCTTCCATGGTGCGGTCGAACTCGCCCGGCTTCCGGCGGGTGGTGCCGTTGAACATCATGTGTTCGAAGAAATGCGCCAGCCCGGTGATGCCGGCGTGCTCGTTGCGGCTGCCGACCTTGTAGAAGGTGTAGTAGTTGGCACTGGGGATATCGTGGTCTGGCCACACGATGATGGTCAGGCCATTGGCCAGCGTCTTGCTGACGATGGCGCCGCTGCCGGGCACGCTGGCGCTGATGGAAGGCGCCGGGGTGGCGGCATGGGCGGCAAACGCCGCAGTGCCCAGCGCGAAGGCGCAGGCCAGGGGAAGCAATCGCATCGGGGTTTTCCGGTAGTGGAACCTGCATACCTTGCCGCAGCGGCGCGCATATCGCTACCTGCCGGAAGTCGGGGGTGCTGGGTTACCCTGCAGTCAAACAAGGCGAAGGTGCACACGCATGCAGGTGAATTTCCATGGGGCTGCCGGCGAAGTCACCGGTTCGATGCATCTGGTCGAAGCGGCCGGCAAACGCATACTTCTGGACTGCGGCCTGATCCAGGGCAGCCCGGAGGCCGAGGCGCGCAATTTCGCGGCATTTCCATTCGATGCCGCCAGCATCGATGCCTTGGTGCTCAGCCATGGCCACATCGACCACGTCGGCCGGGTTCCAAGGCTGGTCATGGCCGGCTTCCGCGGGCCGATTTACACCCAGCGCGCCACCGCCGATTTGCTGCCGATCATGCTGATGGATTCGGCGTCGCTGCAGGAAAACGAGGCCGAACGCAGCAACCGCAAGCGCCGGCCCGGGCAGCCCAGGGCGATGCCGTTGTACACCCGCGACGACGTGCGCGAAGCGCTCACCCAGTTGCGCCCGCTGGAGTACGACGCGCACACGCAGGTGTTTCCCGGCGCGGAGATCAACTTCCGCGATGCCGGCCATATCCTGGGGTCGGCGATCGTCGAGCTGCGCGCGGAAGGCAAGACGCTGGTGTTTTCCGGCGACCTCGGCATGAAGGGCACGCCCATCCTGCGCGATCCCGTGTCGGTTCACCACGCCGACCTGCTGCTGATGGAATCCACGTACGGCAACCGCAACCACCGCGAGCGCAGCGACACCATCCAGGAGCTGGGCGAGATCCTGGATGCGGCGTGGCGCGACGGCGGCAACGTGCTGATCCCCGCGTTCGCGGTGGGGCGCACGCAGGAGCTGCTGTACTGGTTCGCCCGGCAGTGGAACGACTGGGACATGTCGCGCTGGCGCATTTTCCTGGACAGTCCGATGGCCTCGAAGGTGGTCCAGGTGTATGACCGCCACCATGCGCTGTTCGATGCCGAGGCGCGCGCGGTCTGGCACGGCACGCCAAACCCGTTCCGGCTGCCCAATCTGCGGGTCACCGAATCCGCCGAGGAGTCGATGTCGATCAACCGCATCCACGGTGGTGCAATCGTCATTGCGGGCAATGGCATGGCAAGTGGCGGCCGCATCCTGCACCACATGCGCCAATGCCTGCCCAAGCGGCAGACCCGGATCGTGTTCGTGGGCTACCAGGCCGAAGGCACGCTGGGTCGGCGCCTGGTCGATGGCGCGCGCTGGGTGCGCATTCACGGCCATGACGTGCGGGTCAACGCGCACCGGCACACGGTGGGCGGCTTGTCCGCGCACGCCGACCAGCAGGGATTGCTGGACTGGTACGCCGGCTTTTCACCCTCGCCACCGCTGGTGCTGGTGCATGGCGAGGATCTGGCGCGGGAAGCGCTGGCGGGCGAGATCAGCGAACGCCACGGCGTGCAGGCCACGCTGGCGCGGCCCGGAATGCTGATCGAAGTCTGAAGGCTGACGCCGGGGCAATCCACGGGCAGGCGTAACTTCGCGTATCATGACCGGATTCTGCGCACGGCTGATCGCCCTTCCCGATATGTGAAGGGTGCGTTTTTCCTGATCGAGCCCGCCGCTTTGCGGCCTTTTTCCCGTACGCCTTTCGTCGCGCAGACACGGCCCGGATGTCCGGTGTCGTGCCATCGTGACTCGCGGCGCGGTTTCAACAGGAACGCCCGGGTTTGTCCGTGTTTGCACGGAAAGTACTTCGGAGTTTTCCCATGTCGTTTGAAACCCTGGGCCTTGCGCCTGCTCTGCTGCGCGCGCTTGCCGAGAATGAATACACCATCCCGACCCCCATCCAGGCCCAGGCGATTCCGCTGGTGATGGACGGGCGTGACGTGCTGGGTGGCGCCCAGACCGGTACCGGCAAGACCGCGGCGTTCGCGCTGCCGGTGTTGAACCGGCTGTCCAAGACCACGCCACCCGCCGGTCCGCGCAAGCCGCGTGCGCTGGTGCTGGTGCCAACCCGCGAGCTGGCGGTGCAGGTGGCCGACAGCTTCAAGACCTATGGTCGCCACCTGAAACTCAACGTGACCACGCTGTTTGGCGGCGTTGGCATGCAGCCGCAGATCGATCAGCTGCGCCGTGGCGTGGACGTGCTGGTGGCTTGCCCCGGGCGCCTGATCGACCACCTCGATCGTGGCAGCGTCAAGCTGGATGCGGTGGAGGTGCTGGTGCTGGACGAGGCCGACCGCATGCTCGACATGGGCTTCCTGCCGGCGATCAAGCGCATCCTCAACCGCCTGCCCAAGCAGCGCCAGTCGCTGTTGTTCTCGGCCACCTTCGAGCCGCGCATCAAGGCGCTGGCCATGGAGTTCCTGAACAATCCGCAGGAAGTCCAGGTGGCGGCGCAGAACACCATCGCGCAGACCATCGAACATCGCGCGCATCCGGTGGATGGCGCGAAGAAGCGTGCGCTGCTGGTCGAGATCCTCAGCCGCCGTCATTCCGAGCAGGTGCTGGTCTTCGGCAAGACCAAGCACGGTTGCAACCGCCTGGCCGAACAGCTGTGCGAAGCCGGCCTGCCGGCTACCGCGATTCACGGCAACAAGAGCCAGGCTGCGCGGCAGAAGGCGCTGAACGAGTTCAAGTCGGGCAAGGCGCGCATCCTGGTGGCCACCGACGTGGCCGCGCGCGGCCTCGACATCCACGACCTGCCGCTGGTGATCAACCATGATCTGCCGATGGTGGCCGAGGACTACATCCATCGCATCGGCCGTACCGGTCGCAATGGCGCCAGCGGCGAAGCGCTGTCGCTGGTGTCGCAGGACGAGGCGCACCTGCTGCGGCAGATCCAGAAGCTGCTGGGGCGCGACATCGTGATGGAGACCGTGGCCGGCTACGAGCCAAGCCGCGCCATCCGCACCGACGTGGCTCCCTTCAATGCCCCGCGCGGTCCGCGCGCCGCCCCGCGCAACAATCGCCGCGCGCATGGCAAGCCGCAGAAGCCCGAAGCCCGCGCGCATGCGCATACCGGTCAAAAGCCGGTGCGCGAAGGCCAGCGCGATGGTCGTCGTGGCGCTGGCCAGGGCGGCCAGGGCGCTGGCGTCCAGGGCGGTCGCCGCGACGTGCGCTGACCCATCGCTGCAAGCACCGATGCCTGCACGGGCAGGCATTGGTGGTAGTGTCGCGGCCCATCATCGGCCCTTCATTTCGTGAGCAGGCATCCCATGCTGAACTTCTTGCGTGGCCCCGCAGCCAGCCGGCAGGGTATTGCGTCCCGCTGGTGGCGGCCACAGCTGTCCACCGAGGCGCTGATCGTGCTGGTCAGCGCGTATTTCCTGCTGGCCTGCAACGGCCCGCTATGGGATGCGGTTCGCACCGGCACCAGTTCCCTGCGGGTCCTGCTGTCACTGGGTGTGGCGGTGTTCGCGCTGCATTCCCTGTTGTTGGGGCTGCTGTGCTGGGGCCGGCTGGCGCGGCCACTGCTGGCCCTGTTGCTGGTGGTGACGGCGCTGGCGCACTGGTACATGACCCGCTACGCGGTGGTGTTCGATGCGGAAATGAT
Organism: Thermomonas paludicola; assembly: GCF_024498955.1. Lineage (GTDB taxonomy): Bacteria > Pseudomonadota > Gammaproteobacteria > Xanthomonadales > Xanthomonadaceae > Thermomonas > Thermomonas paludicola. The sequence continues at coordinate 868,464 of NZ_CP093311.1, forward strand.
CCGCAACGTGCTGCACACCGATGTTGCCGAGAGCCGCGAGCTGATCACCTTCGGAATGCTGCTGCATGTGCTGCTGCTGGGGGTGTTGCCGGCCGTGCTGGTGCTGCTGAGCCGGCCGCTGACACGCAGCCGGAAGCGCGCGTTGCTGCTGCGCTGCGGCTTCCTGCTGGCGATGCTGGTGTTGGCTGGCGGGGCGGTGGGGGCGTCCTCGCAGGGCGTGTTCGCGCTGATGCGCAGCGACAAGGTGCTGCGCTACAAGATCACCCCGGGCAATTACATGGTGTCGCTGGTGAACGTGCTCAAGCCGTCCAAAAAAGGCGGCAGCGGGCCGGTCCAGAAGGTGGGAACCGATGCCCGACGCCCACCCGAGGCGCTGACCCGCAAGCCGCGCCTGCTGGTGCTGGTCGTCGGCGAAACCGTGCGCGGCGACCACTGGGGGCTGAATGGCTATGCCCGCCAGACCACGCCGGAACTGGCCACGCGCGGCGTGCTCAATTTCCCCGATGTAAGTGCCTGCGGCACCAGCACCGAGGTGTCGCTGCCGTGCATGTTTTCCGTCTCCGGGCGCGAACACTACGATCGCGACGCCATCCGCAGCCACGAATCCCTGCTCGACGTGGCCGCGCGCGCCGGCGTTGGCGTTCTCTGGCGCGATAACCAGTCCGGTTGCAAGGGTACCTGCGCGCGCGTGCAGTCGGAAACGATGGGCCCCGACGCCGCGCCGGGCCTGTGCGCTGCCGGGCGCTGCTTCGACGAAATCCTGCTGGCCGGATTGCAGGCGCGGATCGACGCCCAGCCGGGCGATGCGCTGATCGTGCTGCACATGCTGGGCAACCATGGGCCGAATTACTTCGAGCGCTACCCACCTGCATTTGCCCGCTGGACACCGGTGTGCGCGACCCCTGAACTGAGCCGCTGCGCGCAGCAGGAAATCGTCAACGCCTACGACAACGCGATCCTGTATTCCGATACCGTGCTGGCGCGGCTGGTGGATTTGCTGGCCGGGCAGCAGGGGCGCGACGCCGCCATGCTGTACGTGTCCGACCACGGCGAATCGCTGGGCGAATACGGGCTGTTCCTGCACGGCGCACCGTACGCCATTGCGCCCCGGCAGCAGTTGCACGTGCCGATGGTGCTGTGGATGTCGCCGGGCTTCGTTGCCGATGACCGCATCGACATGGCCTGCATGCGCGATGCCGTGCGCAAGCCGGCCAGCCACGACAACCTGTTTTCCACCGTGCTGGGCGTGTTCGATGTCCAGACCGGCGTCTATCGGCGCGACCACGACCTGTTGGCGGGTTGCAGGGCGCGCTGAGCGACGCGCCCCCTGTCCACGGCGTGCGGTCAACGATCCAGGTAGGCCGCAAGCGCCGCGTTGTCCTGCTTGTCCAGTGCGTCCAGCCGCTTGTCCAGTGGTGGATGCGTCTTGTACAGGGAGGTCAGCCGCGGTGAAGCCGAACCCAGCGCGGCCATCTTCTGCAGCACGGCGTAATACGCCAGCGGGTTGCCGCCAGCCCGCGCCAGGTAGATGCCAGCCGCATGGTCGGCGCGATATTCGGCGTTGCGATCCAGCTGGGTCAGCATGATCGCCGCGCCGTTCTTTTCAATGTAGTCGCGCGCCAGGCTGCCGGCCACGCCGCCGCCGGTCTTGACCCGGCTGGCCAGCACGTTGCGCCCCACGCCCTGCAGTTCCTGTTTGCGCACTACCTCGTAATGGTCGCGCTGCACCACATGGCTGATTTCATGGCCCAGCACGCCGGCCAACTCGGCATCGCCGTCCAGCAGCTGGTACAGGCCGCGGGTCACCAGGATGTAGCCGCCGGGTGCGGCGAAGGCATTGATCTCGCTGTCGTCGATGACCCCGAACGTCCACGGCAGGTCGGGACGGCTGGTGCGCGAGGCCAGCCAGCGCCCCACCAGATTGACTCGATTCTGCATGACCGGATCCGCCACCAGCGGGGCGGCGCCCAGGATGCGGCCGGCAATCAGCGGGCCAAGCTGCAGCTCTTCCTCGTTGATTTCCTGCTCGGATTTGCCGATCAGTTTCTCGCCGGGCTCGGCCGTGCTGGCAAGTGACGGGTTGACCCGCGCCAGAAGGTCGCGCGCGAAGGCGAAGCGCTGGCGTTTTTCCGCCTGCGTGCCCGTGCTCTTGTCCTTGCCCGGCTGGAACTCGGCCGGATATGGCACCTGCGTGGCAACCCAGTGGCGCTTGGCGGCGGCTTGTTCAGCCTGCGCGGGCGTGGCGCGGTACGACTCCATCCGTTGCAGCTGCACCGGGTTGAAGGTGGCGGCCTTGAGCGAACTTTCGTCGATGCCGCGCACGCTGGCGGTCTCGCTGACGCGGCCCTTGCCGGCCTTGCCGGTGAACAAGGCCTTGCCGATGCCGCCGGTTTCCGTGCTGCCGTAGGCCACCCGCACTTCATTCACCCGCACATAGCCGGTTTTGCCGCCGGGCAGCGCCAGCTTGAACCACAGCCCTTGCTGTCCGGTCAGGCTGACGCTGGCGTTCTGCGCAAGCGTGGCGACCGATGCGGATGCGAAATCGGGCTTGGCATGCACGCTGACCGTCGGCTTGGCCACCGTCGCCGGCGTGCTGGAGATGGCGGCGCCCAGCAGCCCGCAGGCGGGAATCAGCAGGGCGGCAAGGATGAGCCGCAACGTCGTTTGCGTCATGGGATGTCCTTTTCTGGAGCGTCGCCGAAGTCAAGCGTATGCGATGGATCAAGGATATAGCGGTTGTCCGCGCTGAGCCGGAACTCTTCCGATGCATTGAGATCCTGCCCCAGCAACTCGCGCAGGCGCATCCGTTCACCGCGGCTGGTGCTGTCGTCATGGTCGTCGATCTGGGCAACGGAAATACACACCATCACCCGGCCATGTGCGTCCAGCGGCAGGTCGCCACGGTTCAGGTCGTGGTACAGCCGATCCAGTTCGCGCTTGCTGGTGCCCAGCACCTTGGCGCGCTCGCGCCCGGCCCAGATCAGCACCATCAAATCGTCGAGGATTTCGTGCAGCCAGCTCTTGCGCTCGACGATGCCCTCGATCATCACTGCCTCGCCCCCGGCGTACAGCTGGCGGCGCAGCAGGCGCCGGTATTCGCGCTTGCCGCGCACCGATTCGAACGACGGCAGGCCGTCATGTCTGACATAGCGCAGGCGCGCCATGGCCAGCCACGGGTGCCGGTGCGGGCTGTATTCCTCGCGATAGTCGTTGTTGCCGATCGCCCGCCCGCGCTGCACACCGGCATACATCCGGCACAGCCCGAAGCACAGGCTGACGAAGCCGACACAGGCAAAGATGTCCAGGAACACGCCGAAGAAGGTCAGGCCCAGCACCGCGCCGCCCAGCAGCACGGCATTGGTGGCGACGAACACGCCGTCCACGTCCTCATGCGGCTCGCCGCGCCAGAATGCGTAGGCCGTGAGCATGACCAGCAAGGCGGCCAACAGGTATTTGAGCGAGGCAGGGGGCATCCAGATGGCGCCGTCATGCAGCAGGGCATCGGTGGCCTCGGCCCAGACTTCCACCCCGGGCATGGCGGCGGCAACCGGGGTTGGCTTGCTGTCGCTGATGCCGGCGGCGGTGTAGCCGACCAGCGCCACTGCGCCGCGCAGCACGGGAAGCCGGCTGCCTGGCGGTTCACACACGGGCTTGCCGGCCAGCAGGTCGGCCGCGCTGACGTAGGGCAGCTGGCTGTTGCGGCGCCAGTTCACCCGGATTCGCGCGGGCAGCGACGCTGCCTTCACTCCTTTCAGCTGCATGGCCAGCCGCGCGGGCAGGGTGGGAAGCCCCCAGTCGCCAACCTCTTCGCGCAGGGGCACGTCGCGCAGCACGCCGTCCTCGCCACGGCTGACGTTGGCCAGCGCGGAGTGTTGCGCCATGGCTGCGCCGAACGGCAGGTACACGGCAACCGTTGGCCCCGGTGGACGGGCGCCCGGGGCCAGCGCAAACGCGCCCGGCACTTGCGCGGCATGCAGCGATGATGCGGCGTCGAAGGCCGGGTTCTGCCGCGAACTGGCGAACACGAAACGCCCCGCCCCGCCGGCAGCGATGGCATCCAGCATGGCATCGCCGTCGGCATCGCCCTTGTGGGGATCCAGGAACATCACGTCCATGCCGACCGCGCGCACGCCGGCGCGGTCGAGCGCGTCCAGCAGGTCCGCGTGTACCTGTCGCGGCCACGGCCAGCCGCCGATCCCCTGCGCGCGCGTCCATTCGATCGAGCAGTCGTCGATCTCCACCACCACGGTGTGGCCGGAGGGCCTGGGCTCCAGCGGGCGCCACTGGATGATCGTGTCGAAGATGCTGTCTTCGGCAGAATCAAGATTGCGGTCGTGGCTCCAGTCCCAGGCCAGCCCGGCCAGTGCGACGCAGGCCAGCAGGGGGAAGAAGGCGAATTTCAGGCGCAGCGCCAGCCAGGTCAACGGCCGCCGGTAGCCGCGTTCGACCACGGTCCACAGATCCATGAACCAGACCGCCAGCGTGGCCATGGCGGCATCGATGCGAGCCTGCAATACCTTCAATCGCTGGCGCGTCATGCGGGTGGTTCCTCAGTGCGTGCGTTCCACGACCCTGCAAGCCAGCGCCGTCAGCGCCCGCGAGTCGGCGCGCAGTTCCTGCAGTGCAGCCTGCATCGTTGCCGACAATTCGGCCAGCCGCTGGCGGCTGGCATCCGCGCCCAGCAGCGCCGGGAAGGTGGCCTTGTGTTGCGCGACGTCCTTGCCGGCAGTCTTGCCGAGCGTCGCGGCATCGCCTTCGATGTCCAGCAGGTCGTCCTTGATCTGGAATGCCAGGCCCAGTGCATCGGCGTAGCGATCCAGTGCAGCGTGGCTGGCGGCATCCGCGCCGCCGGCAATCGCGCCCAACCGCACCGCGCAGCGCAGCAGGGCGCCGGTTTTCAGCGCATGCAGGCGTTCGAGATGAAGCAAAGGGTCAGCGTGGTCTTTCGCATGCGACCAGCCATCCGGACCGCATGTCCCGCCGGTGGCGTCGATATCCAGCGCCTGTCCACCGCACATGCCGGCCACGCCGGCAGCGCGGGCCAGCTCGGCCAGCATGCCGATGCGGCGCTCGGCCGGCTGCGGGGCGGCGGCCAGCGCTTCAAACGCCAAGGACTGCAGCGCATCGCCGGCCAGGATTGCAGTGGCTTCGTCGTAGGCAACGTGTACCGTCGGCTGGCCGCGACGCAGGACGTCGTCATCCATCGCCGGCAGGTCATCGTGGACCAGCGAATAGCAATGCATCAGCTCGACTGCGGCAGCGGCGGCATCCAGTTCGGCGTCGGCCACGCCCAGGGCGGTGCCGGTGGCATACACCAGCAGCGGACGCATGCGCTTGCCGCCGTTCAATACGCCGTGGCGCATTGCGCCGTGCAGGCGCCGCGGCGAGTCATCGGGGCTGGGCAGAGCCTTGTCCAGCGCGGCTTCCACGCGCGTCGTCCAGCGCGCGAACGTGGCGTCAGTCATCGTCGCCGGCGTCGAAATCGCGGGCGATGCCGGGCCTGGCCGGGTCGCTGAGCAGGCGCACGCGCAGTTCGGCCTGCTCCAGCGCGCTTTGGCAGCGCCGGTACAGGCCGACGCCGTGCTCGTAGGCGGCCAGCGAGTCTTCCAGGGACAGCTCGCCGGCTTCCATCTTGCCGACCAGGTCTTCCAGCGCCTGCATCGAGTGTTCGAAATCGGCGACGGGGGAGGGGACGGATGCGGGTGTGGATTTGCGGGCCATGTGCGGGAGTTTACGTCACCGCCAGCCAACGCAGGCGGGCATCGTGCTGCTCCAGCCAGGCCGCCATGCGTGCCGACACGATCGTTGCGCCGGCGGCCAGCAATTGGCCATCGGCCGCCGACAGCAGCGGCAGACGTTCGCGCTGCCACGGTGGCATGCCGCTGTCTTGCAGCACATGCTTGAGCGCGTGCGAATGCGCGCGCCCCGGCAGGGTGATGCGTTCGCCGCCGCGCCGCGCATGCACGCGCAGCGGGGCGTCGAAACCGCCTGCGCCCAGCAGTTGCAAGGTGTCTTCGGTGGGCAGGGTGAGCGCGCTGCTGCCATCCCAGCACTGCGACCAGTCGGCGGGAAGCGGCGCACGCGGCATGCCTGCATGCAGCAGGTTGCGCCAACGCTGCATGCGTGCGCCGGCCCATGCAATGGCCGGCTGCGCATCGCTGCGCGCGGCCAGCAGGTCGCGCTCGATGCGCGCCACGCTGCTGCCCGGGAGCGGCGGCAGCCCAAGCCGTTCGATCCAGCGGCGCAGCACCCGCGCGCGCCGCGCGGCCGGCAGCGCCAGTAGCGGTTCGATGCGAAGCGTGCGGGCATCCAGCTGCAGGCTGTCCAGCGCAACATCGTCGCCTTGCTGCAACAGATCGGTGGACTGCGCGCACAGCGCCGCGCTCCGCGCGAGTGCGGTAGAGGCATGTGGCCAGCGCTGGCGCAGCAGCGGCAGTACGGCATTGCGCAGGAAAGTGCGGTCGGCATCCGTCGCGGCGTTGCCGGGGTCTTCGATCCACGCCAGCTGATGCTGCAGCGCGTGGGCACGCAAATCGTCGCGGGCGATGCCCAGCAGTGGGCGCCACAGCCAGCCATGGGCAAAGCGTCGGCAGGCCTGCATCGCTGCCAACCCGTCGCTGCCGGAACCGCGCAAGGCGCGCAGCAGGAAAGTTTCGGCCTGGTCGTCCCGATGATGGGCAAGGGCGAGAATGTCGCCGTCGCGCAGCGCTTCGGAAAAGGCGGCGTAGCGCGCGTTGCGGGCGGCGCCTTCAAGGCCAAGCCCGCTGCTGCGATTCACTGCGACACGCACCACTTCCAATGGAACGTCGAGTGCCTCGCAGCTGCGCTGGCAGTGGAGGGCCCAGGCATCAGCCCCCGCCTGCAGGCCATGGTGGACATGGATGGCGCGCAACCCTGCGCGGCGCGTGGCGGCGTCCGTCGCCAGCAGGTGCAGCAGGACCGTGGAATCCAGGCCGCCGCTGAAGCCGACCAGGACCGGGTGGCCGGTTTGCGCCGCCCCCGGCAGGCACGCGGGCAGCTGGAGTGGGGCGGATGTGCTGGTCATGCGGGGAGCTCCGCGCGTCGTGGCGACGCGCGGAGCGAGGGCACTACTCGGTATCGACGCGGATGCCGCCGACAAACCCTGCCGCGATGTTGTAAACAAACGCCTGGATCAAGCCCCCGATGAAGCCGAAGATGCCGTAGAAAATCGGCATCAGGATGATGCCCATGAAGCCGCCCGCCATCGCCATGCCGCCTCCTTCATGGCCGCTCAGCGAGCCCAGCAGCGCCCCGAACAGGCTGCCGAATGCAAAGAAAATCAGGCCGACCAGCAATCCGAAGGCCGCTGCGATGATGCCCATGATCTTGGCAGCGGACAGGACGTCGATATGTTTGATGATCACGCAAAGTCTCCCCATGCCGGCCGATTGCCGGTGCGGCAAGCATAGTGGATCAGAAGCGATGGGCGCGCGGCCTCAATTGGCCTCGTAGGCTCCGTAGCCGCGCAGGCGGCGATAACGGCGTTCCAGCAGGTCTTCCAGCGGAATGGCGTCCAGTGTGGCCAGCTCGTTCAGCAGGACGGCCTTCAGCCGCTTGGCCATCTGCACCGGGTTGCGGTGCGCGCCGCCGGTGGGCTCGCGCACGATCTTGTCGATCAGGCCCAGGCCCTTCAGTCGCTTGGCGGTGATGCCCATCTGCTCGGCGGCGTCCTTGGCCTTGGCCGCATCGCGCCACAGGATCGAGGCGCAGCCTTCCGGGGTGATCACCGAATAGGTGCTGTATTCGAGCATGTTGGTGATGTCGCCGACGCCGATCGCCAGCGCGCCGCCGCTGCCACCCTCGCCAATCACCGTGCAGATGATCGGCACGCGCAGTTCGGCCATTTCCAGCAGGTTGCGGGCGATCGCTTCGGACTGGCCGCGTTCCTCGGCATCGATGCCGGGCCAGGCGCCCATGGTGTCGATGAAGGTCAGCACCGGCAGGCCGAAACGTTCGGCCAGGTGCATCAGGCGCAGCGCCTTGCGGTAGCCCTCGGGCTTGGGCATGCCGAAGTTGCGGCGCACCTTGGCCTTGCTGTCGCGGCCTTTCTCGTGGCCGATCACGACCACGCTGCGCCCATCGATGCGGGCCAGGCCGCCGACAATCGCATTGTCGTCGGCGAAGGCGCGGTCGCCGGCCAGCTCCTGGAATTCGTCGCAGATCACCCGCAGGTAATCCAGCGTGTAGGGGCGCGATGGGTGACGTGACAACTGCGAGACCTGCCACGGGGTCAGGTCGCGGAAAATCGTCGCGGTGCGTTTGCGCAGCTTGTCCTGCAGCGCGTGCACTTCGGTGTCGATGTTGACCGCCGGGCCATTGCTGGCCTGTCGCAGCTCCTGGATCTTGGTTTCCAGGTCGGCGATGGGCTGCTCGAAGTCGAGGTAATTCGGGTTCATTCTTGCAAGTTTAGCCCAGCTGGCCCGCCGTACCGAATCGCAGGGAGCTCAGCTGGCTGCCACCCATGGCCGGGCCAGCTGCACGCTGACCGTGTCGATGCCGGGCAAGCTGCGCAACAGGCCGGCCAAATGGGCGTCCATCTGCAGGCCGCGCCCGCCGTTGAGCGTCAGGCGGCCCACGCCGGCGGGGGTGGTGACCTCCAGCAGCACGGGGGTGGGACCGGCATGCTGCTTGAGCACCTGCTCGAAGCGCTGCAGCGCCTCCGGCACGCGCAGGTCGATGCGAATCGATACCCGCTGTGCCTGCTGGTTGCAGAGTTGCGCGAAGTCCCAGCAGCGGCTGGCGCGCAGCGAGAAGCCGCCGTTGAATTCGTCTTCGCGCAGCCCGCCTTCGACCACCAGGATGCGGTCACGGGTCAGCAGCGGCGCGAACTCCTGCCAGGCATCGCCGAAAAAGCCGCACTCGATTCGCCCACGGCCATCTTCCAGTTGCACGAAGGCCTGGGTTTCGCCGCGCTTGCGCATGCCGATCACCTGGCCTGCAACCACCGTCTGCACCAGCGGCCGCCAGCTGCGGCCTTCCTGCTGCGGGCGATTGGGCTGCGCGCCGCGCTCCCACAGGGCGTCCAGCGCCGACAGGTCGTGGCCCACCAGCTTTTGCACGTCATCCCGGTAGGGATCCATCGGGTGGCCGCTGAGGTAATGCCCCAGCGTCTCGCGTTCGCCCTGCAGCTTTTGCGCGAGCGGCCACTCGGTGGTTTCAGGCAGATCGATCCGGATGTCGGCGTTGCCGCCGCCGAACATGTCGAACATGCCGGCCTCGCGGTTCCTGGCCATCTGGTCGGTGGCCTTCATCGCCTCAGGCAGCTGCAGCATCAGCGAGGCCCGGTTGACGGCGAGTGTGTCCATCGCGCCGGCGTGGATCAACGCTTCCAGCGTGCGTTTGTTGAGCCCGCCGGCGGAGACGCGCTGGCAGAAATCCAGCAGATCGCGGAAGCCGCCGTCGTTTGCGCGCGCTGCCGCAATCGCCTCGCACACGCCCTGGCCCACGCCCTTCACCGCGCCGAGGCCATAGCGGAGGATGTCCGGCGCGGTCGCCTCGAACATGTAGCTGGACGCGTTCACGTCGGGTGGCAGCACGGTCAGGCCGAGGCCGCGCGCTTCATCGAGGAAGGTCACCACCTTGTCGGTCTTGTCCATGTCGCTGGACAGGGTGGCGGCCATGAACTCGGCCGGGTAGTGCTGCTTCAGCCACGCGGTCTGGTAGGCGACCAGCGAGTACGCGGCGGCGTGCGACTTGTTGAAGCCGTAGCCGGCGAACTTCTCCATCAGGTCGAAGATTTCGTCGGCCTTGGCCGCGCTGACGTCGCCCTTGGCCGCGCCCTCGCGGAAGATCTCGCGGTGCTTGGCCATCTCGGCCGGCACCTTCTTGCCCATCGCGCGGCGGAGCAGGTCGGCGCCGCCCAGCGAGTAGCCGCCGACGATCTGCGCCATCTGCATGACCTGCTCCTGGTAGACCATGATGCCGTAGGTCTCCTGCAGCATGGCCCGGGTGCGCGGGTCGGGGTACTCGAACGTCTCGGTGCCGTGCTTGCGCGCCACGAACGACGGGATCATCTCCATCGGGCCGGGGCGGTACAGCGCGTTCAGCGCGATCAGGTCCTCGAAGCGGTCGGGTTTCGCGTCCTTCAGTGCGCGCCGCATGCCGGCGGATTCGAACTGGAACACCGACCCGGTGTTGCCGTTGGCGAACACGTCGCGGTAGACGCTGGCGTCGTCGAGCGGGATGGTGGCGATGTCCACTGGTTCGGCGCCTTCGCGCGCGCGCCGCGCGTTGATCGCCTTCACCGCCCAGTCGATGATGGTCAGCGTGCGCAGGCCCAGGAAGTCGAACTTCACCAGGCCGACCGCTTCCACGTCGTCCTTGTCGAACTGCGTCACCGGGTTCTTGCCCAGCGTGCCATGGTCGTGTTCGGCGTACAGCGGGCAGAAGTCCGACAGCGGGGTCGGGGCGATCACCACGCCGCCGGCGTGCTTGCCCGCGTTGCGGGTCAGGTCTTCCAGCTGCAGTGCGAGGTCGATCAGGTCGCGGACGTCGTCTTCGCTCTCGTAGCGCTGGATCAGTTCGGGCGAGGCCATTTCGCCGTCCATCCCGCCCTTGCCCTGGCCCATCGCGTCCTTCAGCGAAATGCCGAGGATGTTGGGGATCAGCTTGGCGATGCCGTCCACCATGCCGTAGCCGAAGCCGAGCACGCGGCCGGTGTCGCGCAGCACCGCCTTCGCGGCCATGGTGCCGTAGGTGATGATCTGGCTGACGCGGTCGCGGCCGTACTTGCGGGCGACGTAGTCGATGACTTCGTCGCGCCGGTCCATGCAGAAATCGATGTCGAAGTCGGGCATCGACACGCGTTCCGGGTTGAGGAAGCGCTCGAACAGCAGGTTGTACGGCAGCGGGTCCAGGTCGGTGATCTGCAGCGCCCACGCCACCAGCGAACCGGCGCCGGAGCCGCGACCGGGGCCGATCGGGATGCCCTGGTTCTTCCCCCACTGGATGAAGTCGGCCACGATCAGGAAGTAGCCGGGGAAACCCATCTTGCAGATGGTGTCCAGCTCGAATTCCAGCCGCGCGTCGTAGTCCTCGCGGGTCTTGCCCGGCGCCAGCGGGTTCTTCTGCAATCGCGCTTCCAGCCCGCGCCGCGATTCGCTGCGGATCCAGCTGTCCAGCGTCTCGTCGGACGGCACCGGATAGGCGGGCAGGAAATACGTGCCCAGCTTCAATTGCAGGTTGCAGCGCTGTGCCAGCGCGACGGTGTTGTCCAGCGCGTCGGGCACGTCGGCGAACAGGGCGACCATCTCTTCGGTCGAACGCAGGTACTGCTGCGCGCTGTAGTCGCGCGGGCGGCGCGGGTCGTCGAGCACGCGGCCGCTGGAGATGCAGACGCGCGCTTCGTGCGCGTCGAAGCCGGCGGCGTCGAGGAAGCGCACGTCGTTGCTGGCGACCACCGGCAGGCCCAGTTTGGCGGACGCATGCAGGGCGAACTGGTTGAATGCTTCCTCGCCGTCGCGGCCGGTGCGGGTGAGTTCCAGGTGCAGGTCGTCGCCGAACACCCGCCGCCATTCGGCCAGCTGCGCTTCCGCCAGGTCGTGGCGATTGGCGGTGGCCAGCCGCCCGGCCAGGCTCGCGCGGCCGGCGATGGCGCACAGGCCGGCGTGGTCGTCGCGCAGCCATTCCGGGTCGATGGCCACGCAGTCGCCGCGCTGGCCTTCCAGCCACGCGCGGCTGAGCAGGCGCGACAGGCTCAGGTAGCCGTCCTGGTTGCGGCACAGCAGGGTGAGCATCGACGGCGCGTCGCCGCCGTCCGCGATCATCAGGTCGGCGCCGGCGATGGGCTTGATGCCCACGCTTTCCGCCGCCTTGTAGAACTTCACCAGCGCGAACAGGTTGTTGCGGTCGGTGACCGCCAGCGCCGGCAGCCCCAGTTCCACCGCGCGGCTGAGCAGGTTCGGCCGGTCGCCGGCCTTTTCCGGACGCGCGTAGTCGGGCTTCTCGGGCACGCGGATGGTGGAATCCGCGAGCGAGAACTCGGTGTGCAAATGCAGATGAACGAAACGTGCGGGCATCGCTGGGTCGCGTGTTGAACGGGCAGGGTAGGCCGGCGAGGGGGTTGCGACAAGGACTTGACAGCGCCGCGCGGGCAGCAGGCTCAAGCGGAGCCCGGGATGGCGAGCAAATCGCCCTGTGTTGGCGTTTCCAGCGCATTCCGCACCGGCGCGAAGCTGCGCCGATGCTGCGGGCAAGGGCCGAAGCCGCGCAGCGCGTCAAGGTGCTGCGGGCTGGGGTAGCCCTTGTGGCGGTCGAATCCGTACTGCGGGTATTCCACATGCAGCGCCTGCATGCGGGCGTCGCGCGCCACCTTGGCGAGGATCGAGGCGGCCATGATGCTGCGGTCGCGGGCGTCGCCGCCGACCCAGGCTTCGGCGGGGCAGGGCAGATCTTTCGGCAGGCGGTTGCCGTCGATGCGTGCGCAGTCGGTCACGTGGGCGACGCCGAGCAGCGCCTCGCGCATGCCGTGCATCGTGGCCTGGAAGATGTTGCGGCGGTCGATCTCGTCGGCTTCGACGAACACGATCTTCCACGCCAGCGCGCGCTCGAGGATGCGCGGGTAGAGTTGCTCGCGCTTTTTTTCTGTCAGGGCCTTCGAATCGTCCAGCCCGTTGACCGGCGTGCGGCCCGGCGCGAACACCACCGCGGCCACCACCACCGGTCCGGCCAGCGGTCCGCGGCCCGCTTCGTCGATGCCGGCGATGCGCAGGTTCATGCGCGTCACAGCAACCCGGCCACCGCGTCGGCGGCACGCTGCGAGGCGTCGCGGCGCAGTGTCTCGTGGAGGACAAGGAAGCGCGGCTGCAGGGTCGCCACCGCTTCGCCGTCTCGGAACCAGCGCAGCAGCGCGGCGTGCAGGTTCTCCGGCGTGCAGTCGTCCTGCAGCAGTTCGGGGATCAAAGCCTCGCCTGCGAGCACGTTGGGCAGGCTGACGTGCGCGGACTTGAGCATGCCGAACAGCCGGACGATGCGGTAGGTCAGTGGCGCGATGCGGTGGCCCACCACCATCGGCCGCTTGCACAGCATCGCTTCCAGTGCAGCGGTGCCGGACGCCAGCAGCACCGCGTCGCTGGCGATCATGATCCGCTGCGCCTGGCCGTCGATGACGCGGAACGCCGGCGCATCGCCGAGGATGGCGTCGATGGCGGCACGGCACTGCGTATTGGCTGCCGGTACCAGCACGCGCAAGCCCGCAACGTCGCGCGCCAAGCGGCGCGCGGCGTCGGCGAAGTCGGGCAGCATGCGGCGGATTTCGCCCAGCCGGCTGCCGGGCAGCAGCGCGAGGATCGGTGCGTCGTCGGGTTCGCCGAGCGCGGCGCGCGCGGTGGCGCGGTCCGGTTGCAGCGGAATTGCATCGGCCAGCGGGTGGCCGATGAACGCTGCATCCACGCCGTGCCTGGCGTAGATCGGTGGTTCCATCGGGAACAGGCAGAGCACGCGGTCGGCGCTCTCGCCGATCTTCGCAGCGCGCCCCTGTCGCCACGCCCAAATCGAGGGGCTGACATCGTGCACGGTGCGCACGCCGCGCTGCTTCAGCCAGCGCTCGACGCCGAGATTGAAGTCGGGCGCGTCGATGCCGATGAACACGTCGGGCTTCCAATCCAGCACCCGCTGGCGGAAGTGCTTGCGCAGCCTCAGCAAGCGCGGCAGGTGCGCCAGCACTTCGGCCAGGCCCATCACTGCCAGTTCGCTGGCGTCGTGCCAGGTGGCCATGCCCGCCGCACGCATGGCATCGCCGCCGATCCCGGCGAACTGCGCATCGGGGAAGCGCGCGCGCAGGGCTTCGATCAGGCCGGCGCCGAGCTGGTCGCCGGAGGTTTCGCCGGCGCAGAGGGCGATGCGAACCGTCATGCTGCCCTTCGCGAGGAATCCGGTTCGCGCCTGCGGCGGGGGCGGACTCCAACCAAGCGAATCCCGTGGAGCGACTTGGAGTCCGCCCCCGCCGCAGGCGCGACGAAGCCGACGACGCTCACCGCAGCAACGGCCGCTCGCCGGCATCGATGAAATCAAGAAAAGCGCGCACGTCGTCGCTGTCCGCAGCGATCTCGGCCAGCTCGACCTTGGCCTCGTCCAGCTTCGCCTCGCCCATGTACAGCGCGCGGTAGGCGCGCTTGATCGCGGCGACGCGCGCCGCGTCGAAGCCGCGTCGCTTCAGTCCCTCGGCATTGATGCCGCGCGGGCGCGCGTATTTTTCCTGCGCCACCATCAGATAGGGAGGCACGTCGCCGTTGACGAACGCGCCCATGCCGATGAACGCGTAGTCCCCGATCCGGCAAAACTGGTGGACGCCGGAAAAGCCGCTGAGGATCACGTGGTTGCCCACGGTCACGTGGCCGGCCAGGGTGGCATTGTTGGAGAACACGCAGTCGCTGCCGACGATGCAGTCGTGGGCGACATGGGTGTAGGCCAGGATCCAGTTGCGGTCGCCGATGCGGGTCATGCCGCCACCATCCCCGGTCCCGCGATTGATGGTGACGAATTCGCGGATCGAGTTGCCATCGCCGATTTCCAGCGACACGCGTTCGCCGCGGTATTTCTTGTCCTGCGGGTCGGTGCCGATCGCAGCCTGGCCATGGAACACGTTGTCGCGGCCGATCCGGGTTGGGCCTTCCACCACGCAATGTGCGCCGATGCGCGTGCCATCCCCGATCTCGACATCCGCGCCGATCACCGCATAGGCGCCGACCTGCACGCCCACGCCCAGCCGTGCGGCTGGGTCGATGACCGCGCTGGGGTGGATCAGCGGCGTGCTGCTGCTCATTCGCGCGTGGCTGCCGCGCACAGGATTTCGGCGCAGGCGACCTGCTCGCCGTCAACGCGGGCGATGCCCACGTATTGCGCCATGTTGCGGATGCGGCGCTTGAGCTCCACGTCCAACTCCAGGCGATCGCCGGGGATGACCATGCGGCTGAATTTCGCGTTGTCCACTTTCACCAGATAGAAGGTCTGGCCGTCCTTGACGCCGGGGTCGCGGGAAAGCTGGGTGAGCAGCCCGCCGGCCTGCGCCAGCGCTTCCACCACCAGTACGCCCGGCATGACCTGCTGGCCGGGGAAGTGGCCGGTGAAGAATGGCTCGTTGTAACTGACGTTCTTGTATGCCAGCACGCGCTTGTCTTTTTCGAACTCGATCACCCGATCCACCAGCAGGAACGGAAACCGGTGCGGCAGCAGGCGCTCGATCTCGGTGCTGGTGACGGGCAGGGTTACGGATGGGGCTGCATCGGTCATTCAGTGTCCTTCACGCTGCCGGGCGTGCGCCGGGCAATGCGGTCGAGTTGTTTGAAACGCGCGGCACTTTTGCGCCAGTCGCGATTGGTCATCAGCGGGGTTCCGGAAGAATACTCGCCAGCCGCGTGGATCGAGTGGGTGACCAGCGACATCGCGGTGATCACCACCCGGTCGCATACCTCGAGGTGGCCGAGGATGCCGGCACCGCCGCCGATCAGGCAGTGGCGGCCAATGCGCGCGCTGCCGGCCACCGCCGAGCATCCGGCCATCGCGGTATGCGCGCCGATGCGGACGTTGTGGCCAATCTGGATCTGGTTGTCCAGGCGCACGTCGTTTTCCAGCACGGTGTCGTCCAGCGCGCCGCGATCGATGCTGGTATTGGCGCCGATCTCGCAGTCGTCACCCACCACCACGCCGCCCAGCTGCGGCACTTTCACCCATTGGCCGTGGTCCATGGCGATGCCGAAGCCATCCGCGCCGAGTACCGCGCCGGGATGCACCAGCACGCGCTGGCCCAGGCGCACGCGCGTCACCAGCGTGACCCGCGCCACCAGCACGCAGCCTGCGCCGACCACGCAGTCATCGCCAATCACGCAGCCTGGCCCGATCACCGCGCCCGCGTCGACGCGGCTGCGGGCGCCGATGCTGGCGTGCGGCCCGATGCTGGCGCTGGCGTCGATTCGGGCATCCGCATCCACCACCGCCGTGGGGTGGATGCCGGGCGGATGGTCGGGCTTGCGCTCGAACAGCCCGGCGATTTTCGCGAAGGCAACGTAGGGGTCCGGCGCGATCAGCGCGGTGCCGGCCCATCCGTCGGCATCACTGCCGCGCAGCACCACGACGCCGGCGCGGGTTTGCGCGAGCTGGGCACGGTAGCGCGGATTGGCGAGAAACCCCAGCTGGCCGGGGCCGGCATCGGCCAGCGTGCCGACGCCATCGACCGCGCGATCCGCACCACGCAATTCCAGCCCGAAGCGCGCGGCCAGATCGGAGGCGATGAAAGACGACGCGGTCATCCCACGGCAGCCGTCAGAGCTGGCCGCCGAAGTTGAACTGCAGGCGCTCGATCTGGTCGCCATCCTTCTTCCGGAGCGGCAATGCATAGCTGATCGACAGCGGGCCCATCGGCGAGCGCCACAGCAGGGCGACGCCGGCCGAGGCCCGGAACTCATTGGCGCTGACGTTCTTCCAGCCGTCAAAGGCATTGCCGAAATCCAGGAACGCGGACACGCGCGCAGAGGGACTGTCGAACAGCTTCGGGAAGATTGCCTCCACCGAACCGGCGACCAGAACCGACCCGCCCAGCGGCTGGCGATAGCCGTAGGTCGAGGTGTAAGTCGGGCCCAGGGTGTTGTCGATGAAGCCGCGCACCCTGCCGTTGGACGAGATGCCGCCGGCGTAGAAGTTCTCGAAGAACGGAAGGCCGCTGGCGGTCACCGTCTTGACGTAGTCGGTGGACGTTGTCTGGCACGGGTTGCTGGGCGGCGGCGGAGGCGGCGGCAGCGGTGGATTCGGGTTGCTCTGGGTTGGCGGTGTCGGCGGTGTCGGCGCGGTGTAGCAGAGGTTTCGGGTGAAGTCCTTGCCGTAGGAGTCGCCGTAGCCCAGGTTCACCCCGGTCTTGAGCACCAGCAGCCGGCTGAGCGGCCAATACTTGGCGAAGTCGTATTGCAGCTTGAAGTACTCCACGGTGGAGCCGGGCAGAGTCATTTCCGCCGTCAGGTTCTGCGTGCTGCCCACCACCGGGGTGAAGTAGTTGTTGCGGGTGTCGCGGCCCCAGCTCAGCTGGGCGCGCCAAGAATGGAAGGTGCGCTGGCCAATGGCTTTCACGTAATCGACCATCGGCGGCGGGGTCGAGCCTTCAAAGGCGAGGATTTCGTTGGAGTCGATGCCGACCATCAGCGAAATGGAATCGCTCTCGCTCAGCGGCAGGCCCATGAATACCTGGAACGCGCCGCTGTTGGTGGAGTACTGGGCCACGTTGAAGCTGGAGTAGTCGAACTCGCGCCACCACAGGTTGTAGCCAAGCGACAGGCCGTCATCGGTGAAGTAGGGGTTCATGTACGAGAAGTCGTAGCGCTTCTGGTACGCGCTGCGGGTCAGCGCCATCGAGACACGGTTGCCGGTGCCCAGAAAGTTGTTTTCAGAGAGCTGCAGCGACAGGTTGAGGCCGGACAGCTGCGAATAGCCGACGCCCGCGGAAATGCTGCCGGAGGTGGTTTCCTTGACCGTGTAGGTGACGTCCACCTGGTCATCGCTGCCGGGTACCGGCGTGTTGTCCACGCTGACTTCCTCGAAATAACCGAGGCGGTCGAGGCGCACCTTGCTGCGGTCGATGGCAGCCTGCGAATACCAGGTGCCTTCGAACTGGCGCATTTCGCGGCGCAGCACCGAGTCGGCGGTGCGCGTATTGCCCTTGAACACGATCCGGCGCACGTTCACGCGCGGCCCCGGTTGCACCTGGAAGTTGATCGCCACGGTGCGCTTGTCGCGGTCGATGGTCGGGATCGGGTTGACCTTGGCGAAGGCGTAGCCGATGTTGGCCAGGCGCAGGGTGATCGCGTTGGAGGCGAACTCCAGCAGGCTGCGCGAGAAGGTGGTGCCCGGCCTGATGAAGCTGACGATCGTTTCGATTTCCGGCTTGGGCAGGACGGTGTCGCCGGACACGCTGACCTCGGAGAAGTTGTACACCTGTCCTTCGGTCATGCCCGCGGTGAGGAACATGTCCTTCTTGTCGCCGCTGATCGCAACCTGGGTGGAGTCCAGGCTGAAATCCACATAGCCGCGGTCCATGTACCAGGAATTGAGCTTTTCGATGTCGCCGGAGAGCTTTTCGCGCGAGTACTGGTCGTCGCGCTTGTACCAGGAGAGCCAGCCGCTGGTGTGCGATTCCCAGCCTTTGGTGATGTCCTCTTCCGGGAAGCTGTCATTGCCAATCAGGTTGATGTGGCGGATCCGCGCGGCCTTGCCTTCCTTGATGGTGATGGTCAGGTTGACCCGGTTGCGGTCCAGCCGCTCCACGCTGGGCGAGATCTGCACGCTGTACTTGCCGCGGTTGTTGTACTGGCGGGTCAGTTCCTGGGTGACGCGGTCCAGGTTGAGCGGGTTGAAGGTTTCGCCCTCGGCCAGGCCGATGTCCTTCAGGCCCTTGGTCAGGTCTTCGGTCTTGAGGTCCTTGTTGCCCGCCAGCGTCAGCTTGTTGATGGCCGGCCGCTCGGTCACGCTGATGACCAGGATCCCGCCCTGATGATCCAGCCGCACGTCCTCGAAGAAGCCCGTCTTGTACAGGGCGCGCACGGCCTCGGCCGCCTTGCCCTGGTCGAGGGTGTCGCCGCGCTCCACCGGCAGGTAAGTGAGCACGGTGCCGGCGCCGATGCGCTGCAGGCCGTCGATGCGGATGTCGCTGACCGTGAACGGCGTCAGTGCCGTCTGCGCCCAGACCGGCAGCGAAAGCGCCGACAGCAGGGCAAGGGTGAGCAGACGGCGGGGCATGGGTCGGGTCATTCGGAACATCCTGTTGATCGGAACTGCCTGTTCGGGGCGCCCTGTTGCGGTGGGGTCGTGGCGCGGGAGCGCCAGTCGATGGAAGCGTGGTGCGTCACGACACCAGATGCAGGATGTCGTTGTAAAAGGCCAATCCCATCAATCCGGCGATCATCGCCAGACCAAGATATTGACCCACGGCCAGAGCCCGCTCGCCCAGTGGGCGGCGGATGACCAGCTCGATAAGGTAATACAGCAGGTGACCCCCGTCCAAGACCGGGATCGGCAACAGGTTGATCAAAGCCAGACTGACCGACAGCAGGGCCAGGAAGTTCAGGAACCACGCCGGGCCGCGCGCGGCGAAGTCGTTGGCGGCGCGAGCGATGGTAATCGGGCCCGATACCGTGTTCTGCACCGACACCTTGCCGCGCAGGGCACGCCCCACCATGTCCACGATCTGCCGGGCCTGATAGCCGGTTTCGCGGGCTGCTGCCGGAATCGCGGCCAGCGGGCCGCGTCGCAGCACCGCATCGTGCGGCGGATCGCCGGCCGGGGCATTGGTGATGCCCAAAATCCACTGAGGCTTGCCGTCGTTGCCGCGTATGCGCTGCGGCTGCAGTTCCAGCGCCAGCCGCTCGCCATCGCGCTCCACTTCCACCATGCCGGGGACGCCGCGATCGCCCAACTGCACCACCAGCGGGGCGATATCCTCGAAGCTTGCCACCGGGCTGGCGTCGATGGCGGTGATGCGGTCGCCTTCGGCAAGCTTGCCCCAGGCAGGGCTGCCTTCGCGCACGCTGCCGACCAGGGCCGGCACCAGCAGGTGGCGCGGCAGCAAGCCGATGGCGGCCAGCGCGCGGAGTTCATCCAGGCTGGCGGGCAGGCGTTGCAGCGGCAGGATGCGCCGGAGCGTGGCGCCGTCCTGACGGCGGATCTCAAGCGCCACCGGCTGGCGGTCCAGCGCGGCCACGTTGAGGGCCATGGCCAGTTCGCTCCAGGTGGGCGTGGCGCGCTCGCCCACCGCCAACACGCGGTCGCCCGGATGCAGCCCGGCTTGTGCGGCAAGCGCGGTGGCACTGCCGACCACCGGCGCGAAGTCGGGACGACCGATGACCAGCATCGCCCACAGCAGGCCGAATGCCAGCAGCAGGTTCGCCAGCGGGCCGGCCGCCACGATGGCCATGCGCTGCAGCACGGGCTTGCGGTTGAACGCAAGGTGAAGCTGCTGCGCGGGCACCTCGTCTTCGCGTTCGTCCAGCATGCGCACGTAGCCGCCCAGCGGGATGGCGGCGACCACGTACTCGGTGCCGTCCTTGCCCAGCCAGGACCACAGCGGCTTGCCGAAGCCGATCGAGAACCGCAGCACCCTCACGCCGCAGCGGCGCGCGACCCAGAAATGGCCGAATTCGTGGAAGGTGACCAGGGCCCCCAGCGCGACCAGCAGCCACCACAGCGAGCCGAAGAAGGTGCTCATGCCGGCGTGGCCAGGGTCGCGATGTGCCGGCGCGCGGCAGCGCGGGCGAAGGCGTCGGCCGCCAGCAGGTGGTCGAGCGTGTCAGCGGGCTGCGCGGGCATGGCGTCGAGCGTGGCGGCAACGGTGTCGGGGATGCTCAGAAAAGCGATGCGGCCCTGAAGGAATGCTGAAACGGCTTCCTCGTTGGCGGCGTTGAGAACCGCAGGAGCCGTGCCGCCCGCCGCCAGCGCGGAGAATGCCAGCCGCAGGCAAGGAAATGCATCGACGTCCGGCGCCTCGAATTCCAGCGTGCCACCTTGCGCCAGCAAGTCCAGGGCGGGGACGCCGGAGGCGATCCGCTGCGGCCAGCCCAGTCCCACCGCCAGCGCGGTGCGCATGTCCGGCATGCCCAGCTGCGCCAGCGTGCTGCCGTCGGCGAAATCCACCAGCGAATGCACCAGCGATTGCGGATGGACCAGCACGCGAATGTGCTCGCTTGGCACGCCAAACAAATGGTGTGCCTCGATCACTTCCAGCCCCTTGTTCATCAGGCTGGCCGAATCGACGGAAATCTTCGGCCCCATCGACCACTTCGGGTGCGCCACCGCCTGTGCGGGGGTGACCGTCGCCAGCGCGTCGCGCGACCAGCCGCGAAACGGCCCGCCGGAAGCGGTCAGGGTGATCCGTGTCGGGCGGCTGCCGTCGGCCAGACACTGGAAGATGGCGTTGTGCTCGCTGTCGATCGGCACGATGGTGGCGCCATGCGCCTGCGCTTCGCGCATCAGCAGCTCGCCGGCGAGAACCAGCGACTCCTTGTTGGCCAGCAGCAAGCGCTTGCCGGCACGGGCTGCCGCAAGCGTGGAGGACAGGCCCGCGGCACCGACGATGGCAGCGACCACGGTCTGGCAGGCATCGCTGCCGACGAGGTCGTCCAGCGCGTCGCTGCCGGCATGTGCGCAGGTGGCGAGCCCGGCGTCGCGCAAGCCGTCGCGCAGTCGCGGGTAGCGCACCGCATCGGCGATCACGGCATGGTCGGGCCGATGCATGCGGCAGAGCGCCAGCAGGGCCTCCACCTTGCTGCCGGCCGCAAGCACGCTGGCGCGCATGCTGTGCGGATGGCGGGCGATCACGTCCAGCGCCGATGCGCCGATCGACCCGGTGGCTCCGAGAACCGCGACCCGTTGCATGGTCAGAAGCCCAGCCAGATCTTGCCGAGGGCGAACACCGGCAGCGCCGCCAGCACGCTGTCGATACGGTCCAGCACGCCGCCGTGGCCGGGGATCAGGGTGCCCGAGTCTTTCACCCCCGCATGCCGTTTGAGCAGGCTTTCGAACAGGTCGCCGGCCACCGAAAACAGCACGGTCAGCGCTGCCACCAGGGCAATGGCGGGAAGCTGCGCGGTGCCGGCACCGATCAGCAGCGCGCCGATCATCGCCACCAGCATCGCCAGCGCCACGCCACCGGCAACGCCTTCCAGGGTCTTGTTGGGACTGATGCGCGCGGCCAGCTTGCGCCCGCCGAACCACTGCCCGCCGAAGCGGCGTCCGCAGAAATACGCGCCGCTGTCAGCGGCCCAGACCAGCAATAGCGCCAGCAGCAGCCAGCGATGGCCGTGCGGCTGGCCGGCGTGGATCACCGCCAGCGCGCACCATGCGGGCACCACCGCCAGCGTGCCGGCGGCCAGTTTGAACATGCGCGCATTGCCATCGTGGCGGGCGGCGAAGTCAAAGTGGCGCAGCCACAGCAGCGCCAGCAGCCACCACACCACGCCAAACACGATGACCAGCTGGAACAGCGGCAGCGACTCGGGGTGGGACGACTTCGAGCCCCACACCAGCGCCACCATCAGTGCCAGGTTGCAGGCCAGCAGGATGCTGCGGGCAAGCGTGTCTTCGACATCGGCAAGACGAAACCATTCCCACAGCGCAAGCAGGAACGCGACGGCGCTGAGCAGCATCAGCCAGCCGGTGGGCAGCAACAGGGCCGCGCCGATGACGGCCGGGGCCATGACCAGTGCGGCCAGGATGCGGGTCTTGGTCATGGGGTTTTTCCAATGGGGGAGCCCTTGATCTGGGCACTGGTCAGGCCGAAGCGGCGTTCGCGGGTAGCGTAATCGTCCAGCGCGGCTTGCAGGAGCGTGGCGTCCACGTCGGGCCACAGGGCATCGGTGAACCACAGTTCGGTGTAGGCCATCTGCCAGAGCAGGAAGTTGCTGATCCGCAGCTCGCCGCCGGTGCGGATGAACAGATCCGGCGCGGGCTGGTCGGCCAGCGCCATGCGTGCCGACAGCGTGTCTTCGTCGATCTGCGCGGCGGTCAGGCGGCCGGCGGCGACGTCCTCGGCCAGCGCGCGCGCGGCCTGGGCAATGTCCTGGCGCCCGCCGTAGCTGGCGGCAATGTTCAGGTACAGCCGGGTGTTGCGGGCGGTCAGGGTTTCGGCAGCCTGCATCCGCGCCTGGATCGAGGCATCGAAGCGGCCGCGTTCGCCGATGAAGCGCAGCTGCGCGCCGAGCCGGTGCAATTCCTCCACTTCGCGTTCCAGCGCGCCCAGGAACAGCTTCATCAGGCCACCCACTTCCTCGGCCGGGCGGCTCCAGTTTTCGCTGGAAAACGCGAACAGGGTCAGCGCCCCGATGCCGCGCTGCAGGCAGAACTCCACGCAGCGCTTGACCGCCCGGGCGCCGGCGCGATGGCCGATGATGCGCGGGCGGTGGCGCTGCTGTGCCCAGCGGCCATTGCCATCCATGATGATGGCCAGGTGATGGGGGACGGGCGGTGCCGTCATTGGCTGGCAGTCGGGCGCGCCACCGGGTCGGGGGGCGGGCACCTGGATCACCGGCGCAAGCCCGGCGGGAGGATTGGTCGGCCGCTCATGCATCACGGGCTTTTCAGACCGACATCAGCTCGACTTCCTTGGTCTTGATGACGTCGTCGACGTCCTTGATCGCCTGGTCGGTGAGCTTCTGGATCTCGGCTTCGGTGCGGGCGCTTTCGTCCTCGGTGATCTGCTTGTCCTTCAGCAGTTCCTTGACCTGATGGTTGGCGTCGCGGCGAACATTGCGCACGGCCACCTTGGCATCCTCACCCTCGCCATGCACGACCTTGGTGAGATCCCTGCGGCGTTCCTCGGTCAGTGCCGGGATGTTGAGGCGGATGGTGGTGCCGGCGGTATTCGGGGTCAGGCCCAGGTCGGAGGCCAGCAGCGCCTTTTCCACCGCGCCAACGATCTGCTTTTCCCAGGGCGTGATGAGGATGGAGCGGGCATCGGCAATCGCCACGCTGGCGACCTGCGACAGCGGCACGTCGGACCCGTAATAGTTGACCCGGATGCTGTCCACCAGCCCGGCGTTGGCGCGGCCGGTGCGGATCTTGACCAGGTTGTGGCGCAACGCATCGATGCACTTGGCCATGCGGGCCTGGGCGTCTTTCTTGATGTCATTCGGCATGGCGGTGCTCCGGAGGCATTCTGCAAACCCGCGATTATAAGCGGCCCGGACGTCGGCGGTGGGAATTCAGGTGGATGCGTGAACCAGGGTGCCGATCTGTTCGCCGCGCAGGATGCGCAGCAGCACGCCGGGTTCGGCCATGTCGAAGATGCGCAGCGGCAGGCGGGCGTCGCGGCACAGGGCGAAGGCGGCGGTGTCCATCACCTGCAGGTTGCGGGAGATGACCTCGTCGTAGGTCAGGGTGTCCAGCCTGATCGCATCGGCGTGTTTCTTGGGGTCCTTGTCGTACACCCCGTCCACTTTGGTGGCCTTCAGCAGCAGGTCGGCACCGATTTCGATCGCGCGCAGCGCGGCGCCGGAATCGGTGGTGAAGAACGGGTTGCCGGTACCGGCGGCGAAAATGACCAGGCGGCCTTTTTCCAGGTGGCGAATGGCGCGCCGGCGGATGTAGTCCTCGCACACGTCATTGACCTTCAGCGCGCTCATGACCCGCGCCTTGCCGCCCAACTTTTCCAGTGCGTCCTGCATGGCCAGTGCGTTGATCACCGTCGCCAGCATGCCCATGTGGTCGCCGGTGACCCGGTCCATGCCGTTGGCAGCCAGCCCGGCGCCGCGGAAAATGTTGCCGCCACCGATCACCAGCGCGATTTGGATGCCGGCTTCGCTGGCCTCGATGACTTCCTTGGCGAGGCGGATGAGCACCTTCGGATCGATGCCGTAATCCTCATCGCCCATCAGCGCCTCGCCGGAGAGTTTCAACAGGACGCGGCGATAGGCGAGTGGTGACATGGCGGTTCCGGGCGTTGGGGAAACCCGCTGATTCTAGCGGAAAGCGCCCGTGCGCGGCCGCAGGCTGGCCGCAGGCTGGCCGCAGCGGGCGCGGCGCGGTCATGGCTGGTGCTGGTGGACCCGGTTGCGGCCCTGCCGCTTGGCGGCATACAGGAGGTCGTCGGCGGCCTTCAGCAGGTCATGCGCGCTGTCGAAGCTGCCGGCGGCGCCATTGTGGGTGGCCATCCCGGCAGAGAACGTGACGTGTACCGGCTGGGCTTCCACCACCGCCATCGGCAGTTGCGCGACGTCCTCCAGCAGGCGTTGCAGCACCAGTGCCGAGGCGTCCTCATCGGAGTAATTGAGCACCAGCAGGAATTCCTCCCCGCCATAGCGCGCGATCAGGTCGCTGCTGCGCAGGGTGCGTTGCACGCTTTGCGCGAACTGGCGCAACACCTGGTCACCGACCAGGTGCCCATAACGATCGTTGACCTGCTTGAAGTCATCCAGGTCGATCAGCGCGATCGTCAGCGGATGCGTCTGGCCGGCGCTGCGGAAGTCCCGCTCCAGCGCCTCTTCCATGTGCAACCGGTTGAAGACCCCGGTCAAGGGGTCACGGCGGGATTGCTCGGTCAGCTGGCGCATGCGTTCTTCGATCGCATGCGTATCGTTGCGTGATTGCGCCATTTCCTGGATCTGCCGCAAATTGCGCAGGATCAGGACTTCGCGCGCCTGGTCGGTGATTCCCTGCAAATGGGAGGGATGCTCGATCCTGACCTCATAGGCGGCGCTGATTTCCGGCAGCGCCGCGGCGATTTCCGCCAGCACGTCGTCGAGCGTATCGGTGTCGCTACCGATGCAATCGGTGAGTCTGGACTGCGCACGTTCGCGCAGCGCCTCGGCGGTGCTGGCCGGCTCCATCCACAAATCGGCAATCGCACTGGCCGCCTGCACGCAGCATTGGAAGCCATCGTCGGCTTGCACATCCGATTCGCTGTTGGCGATGGCATCGGTCAGGTAGTCGGGGAGACCCCAGCGCTGCGCCAGCCACGCGCCGATCTCGGCGTGGTCGGCATCGTAGGCCGCGCATTCCATTGCCAGCAGAGAGTCGTGATCCCGGGCCTTGGCGCAAATCGCGGCATAGCCCTCCGAGAGCGCTTGCAGCAGCGCCAGCCGGCCAATGTCCTGCAGCAGGCCCGCCAGCATCAGCATTTCCGGGCGGCCCACGCCTGCGCGTTGGCCCAGCACGCGGGCGGCCAGTGCAGCCAGCACGCTGTGTTTCCAGATGTGTTCCTGCAATTCCGCGGTGCCGTTGCGCCCGCGCAGGCCATGCATCAGCGAAAAGCCCAAGGCCAGGCTGAGCGCGGCGTTGAGGCCAAGCATGCCCATCGCCTGCGACAGTGTTCCCACCCGGCGGCGGGCTGCATACAGCGGCGAATTGGCGATTCTCAGCAGGCGCGCGCTCAGCGCCGGGTCGGTGCTGATGGCCTCGGCGACTTCGGCCAAGGTCGTATTCGGATCCTGGGCCAGCGCAATGATCTGCAGGGCAACCCCGGGCGGTGACGGCAGGTTACGGCAGTGCAGCAGGGTGGTTTCGAGTTCCTTTCGCATCAAGCGCACCTGACGATCCTGAGCCCCCAGTATGGGTATTAACGCGAAGGATGGTAAAGGAGTGGACAAAAAAACCCGCCTTGCGGCGGGTTTTTGTGATCGAGGGCAAAGGCAGGATCAGACCTGCATCGCCTTGGCGACCTCGGCCGCGTAATCCTCGACGACCTTCTCGATGCCTTCGCCGACCACCAGGCGCTGGAAGCCCAGCACGTCGGCGCCGGCGGCCTTGACCACGGCTTCGACGGTCTTGTCGCCGTCCAGCACGTAGGGCTGGCCGTACAGGGTGACCTCGTTGACGATCTTGTTGATCTTGCCGCTGATGATCTTCTCCAGGATCTCGGCGGGCTTGGCCTTGTCCTTTTCGCTCATCTTCGCCAGCTCGATTTCCTTTTCCTTGGCGATGAACTCGGCCGGCACGTCGGCCGCCTTGTTGTGCGGCGGGTTCATGGCGGCGATGTGCATCGCCAAGCCGCGAGCCAGCTCGGCGTTGCCGCCGGCCAGTTCGACCAGCACGCCGATCTTGCCGCCGTGGACATAGGCAGCCACGGTGTTGTCGCCGTCCACGCGCGCCATGCGGCGGACCTGGATGTTTTCGCCCAGCTTGGTGACGGCAATGGCGCGTGCCTCCTCGACGGTCTCGCCGGTGCCCAGCCTGGCGCTTTTCAGCGTGTCGATGTCGGCGCTGCCGGACGCCAGGGCGGCCTGGGCCACGGCATCGCACAGGTTGATGAAGCTGATGTCCTTGGCGACGAAATCGGTTTCGGAGTTGATTTCGACCAGCACGGCCTTGCCGCCATTCTGGGCAGCGGCAACGCGACCTTCCGCAGCGACGCGGCTGGCCTTCTTGTCGGCTTTGGCCAGGCCGGACTTGCGCAGCCACTCGGCGGAGGCGTCGATGTCGCCATTGTTTTCGGTGAGTGCCTTCTTGCACTCCATCATGCCGGCGCCGGTGCGCTCGCGCAGTTCCTTGACCAGGGAAGCGGTGATTTCAGCCATGGGGTTACCTCTAGATGGTGGTAAACGTCATCCCCGCGATCACGGGGTTCCAGCAGCCGGATTCAATGAATGCCGGAAAAGCCGGATTCCCGCTTTCACGGGAATGACGGGCAAATGCAAACACGCCGGGCGCGCGGAATTCGCGCGGCCGGGCGGGGCGATTACTCGCCTTTCTTTCCGTTGCGACGGGCCGGCTTGCCGTCTTCGCCGTCGACCGCAGCGGCGAAATCCTCTTCGCGCACGGAGGCGGAGTTCGGCGACGCGGCCTTGCCTTCCAGCACGGCGTCGGCGGCGGCACGGGCGTACAGCTGCACGGCGCGGATGGCGTCGTCGTTGCCCGGGATGGCGTAGTCCACCAATGCCGGATCGTAGTTGCTGTCAACCACGGCGATCACCGGGATGCCGAGCTTCTTGGCTTCCTTGATGGCGATGTCTTCGTGGCCGATGTCGATCACGAACAGGGCGTCGGGCAGGCGGTTCATTTCCTTGATGCCGCCCAGCGACGCCAGCAGCTTGTCGCGCTCGCGACGCAGGCCCATCACTTCGTGCTTGACCAGCTTCTGGAAGGTGCCGTCGGTTTCCGCGGCCTCCAGTTCCTTCAGGCGGGCAACCGACTTCTTCACCGTGGCGAAGTTGGTCAGCGTGCCGCCCAGCCAGCGCTGGGTCATGAACGGCATGCCGCAACGTTCGGCTTCTTCCTTGATGGGCTCGCGTGCGCTGCGCTTGGTGCCGACGAACAGGATGGTTCCGCGCTTCTGGGCCACGCCGCTGATGAAATTCATCGCGTCGTTGAACAGCGGGACGGTCTTTTCCAGGTTGATGATGTGGATCTTGCCGCGGGCGCCGAAGATGTACGGCGCCATCTTGGGATTCCAGTAGCGGGTCTGGTGGCCGAAATGGACGCCGGCTTCCAGCATCTGGCGCATGGTGATCTGGGGCATTGCGATGACTCCGATGAAGGGAACCCGCGCCGTCGTAAAGTGGCGCTGCGCCTTCCCGCAAGCGGTTGGCGCTGGATTCCGGGGTTGGGCCTCCCTGTCGTCACTGCATCCGAACCCGCTGATGCGGGCACCCCGGAACAGGGATAGTCGACAGGTGTGGATTTGCCGATGGCGCTCGGCATGGCGTTGACAGCCGCGGGATTATGACGCAATCGGCGGCGCTCGGCAACCGGAGAAAGGCGCAGGAAATCGCCGGTGGGTGCGCCGCGCCCGCAGACGCCATGCGCTGAACCTGCGGCCGCGAATGCGCGATAATCCACGAATGACAATCAATCTGAAAACTCCGGCAGAGATCGAGAAAATGCGCGTGGCCGGCCGCCTGGCCGCCGAAGTGCTGCAGGTGGTCGCTCCGTTCGTGAAGGCCGGCGTGACCACCGAGGAACTCGACCGCATCTGCCATGACCATATCGTGCAGGTGCAGGGCGCGATTCCGGCCAACGTCGGCTATCGCGGCTACCCCAAGACCGTGTGCACGTCGGTGAACAACGTGATTTGCCACGGTATCCCCAGCGAGGCCAAGGTGCTGAAGGACGGCGACATCCTCAACATCGATGTCACCGTGATCAAGGATGGCTGGCACGGCGACACCAGCCGCATGTACATCGTCGGCACACCGTCGGTGATGGCCAGGCGACTGGTGGACGTCACCCGCGAGGCGATGTTCCGCGGCATCCGCACGGTGCGCCCTGGCGCCACGCTGGGCGACATCGGCCACGCCATCCAGAGTTACGCCGAGTCCGAGCGTTTTTCGGTGGTGCGCGAATACTGCGGGCACGGGATCGGCAAGGTCTATCACGATGAGCCGCAGGTGCTTCACTACGGCCGCCCGGGTGAAGGCGTGGTGCTGAAAGAGGGCATGACGTTCACCATCGAGCCGATGATCAACGAAGGCCGCCCGCAGACGCGGCTGCTGCCGGATGGTTGGACCGTGGTCACCAAGGACCGCAAGTTGTCGGCGCAGTGGGAACACACCGTGGTGGTGACCCGCGATGGCGTGGAAATCCTGACCCGGCTGCCGGGCGACGACAACGACCTGTGATGGAGCCGGCAGCCGTTGCGGCAAGCGCCGCTGACGATGCTGTCTGGTCAGCGGCTGCGCGCGTGGCGCTGGCGCAGGCGGATGCCAAGCTGGCCCGCCGCTTCGATGCCGGGGCGCCGGCAGATCGGCTGATCGCGGTGCGCGCGCGCGCGGTGGATGTCCAGGTGCGCGCGGCGTGGCGCCGCTGCATGGGCGAGGATGAAACGCTGGGGTTGTTCGCGGTGGGCGGCTACGGCCGCGCCGAATTGTTCCCGCAGTCGGACATCGATCTGCTGGTGCTGGCCGAGATTCCCGTGCAGCACGCTCGCCAGGCGCAGTTGGCGCGCTTCGTGGCGCTGCTGTGGGATGCGGGCCTGGCCGCCAGCCATGCGGTGCGTTCGGCCGCGCAATGCACCGAGGCGGCGGCGGACCAGAGCGTGCTGACGGCGTTGCTGGAAGCGCGCGCGCTGTGCGCGGATGCCGCGCAGGTAGCGTCGTTGGATGCGGCCATCGCGCCGGCCAAGGTGTGGCCGGCTGCGGCGTATTTCGAGGCCAAATGCGAGGAGCAGCGGCGACGCCATGCGCGCTTCGGTGATACCTCCGACAACCTCGAACCCAACCTCAAGGACGGCCCGGGCGGCCTGCGCGACCTGCACGTGTTGGGCTGGCTGGCGCGACGCAGTTTCGGCACGCACGCGTTGAGCGAGTTGATCGAATTGGGGCGGCTGGGCTGGGACGAGGCGGCTGCACTGGAGCGTGAACGCCGCGAGCTGTGCCGGCTGCGCTACGGATTGCATCTGGTGGCGGGACGGCGCGAAGAGCGCCTGCGCTTCGACTACCAGAAGCCGCTGGCGGCACGGCTGGGCCATGTTGACCAGGCCGGCTCGCTGGGCGTCGAGACGATGATGCAGGGGTTCTATCGCAGCGCCGCGATCGTGCGGCGCATCGGCGAGCGTTTGTTGCAGCGTTTCGAGGAGCATTTCGCCGGCGTTGCGGTGCCGGTGCCGATCAATGCCGATCTCGAGAGGCGCGGCAATTACCTGGCTGCGTGCAGGCCTGGTTGGCTGGAGCTGGATGCAGCGAACGTGTTCGCGCTGTTCGCCGCCTGGGCGGCGGATGCCGGATTGCGCGGGCTGCATTCGCAATGCGCGCGCGAGCTCGCGCTGACGTTGCCGCTGGTGCCCGCCTATGACCAGGCGGATGCGGCGCTGCGCGAGCAATTCCTGGCACTGCTGCGCGGCCCGCAGGCGGTGGTGACGCTGGAACGCATGGCGCGGCTCGGCGTGCTGGGGCGCTGGATCCCGGCGTTCCAGCGGGTGTCGGGGCGCATGCAGTTCGACCTGTTCCACGTCTATACCGTGGACCAGCACACGCTGGCGGTGCTGCGCAATTTGGCGCAGTTTTCATCCGGCCAGCAGGACGAGCGCTTCAGCGTGGCGCACCTGATCTGGCCTTCGCTCCGCAAGCCCGAACTGTTGCTGCTGGCCGGCCTGTTCCACGACATCGGCAAGGGACGCGGCGGCGATCATTCCGAACTGGGCGCGGTGGACGCGCGCGGGTTCTGCCAGGCGCATGGCCTGTCCGAGGCCGACACGGCGCTGGTGGAATGGCTGGTGCGCAAGCACCTGATGATGTCGATCACGGCGCAGAAGCAGGACATCACCGACCCGGAGGTCATCCACCGCTTCGCCGGTGAAGTGGCCGACCGGCAGCGGCTGGATTATCTCTACCTGTTGACCTGTGCCGACATCGCGGGCACCTCGCCGAAGTTGTGGAACGGCTGGCGCGATCGCCTGCTGGCCGACCTGCATACGGCGACGCGGCTGGCGCTGCGGCGTGGGCTGGGGCAGCCGGTTGCGGCGGAAGACCGGATCGCCGAAAACCAGGCGACCGCGCGCATGCTGCTTGCTGCCGAGGGGCATGGGGATGCGGTGATCGAGGCCGTGTTTGCGCGGATGCCACACGAGAACTTCCTGCGCAGCAGGCCCGACCAGATCGCCTGGCAGGCGGCCGCGCTGCGCGCCGCCAGCCCGGGCGACACGGTGGTGGCGGTACGCCCGGTCTCGGGCCGCGACGGGCTGGAAGTGCTGGTGCACATGCCGGACCAGGACGGCCTGTTTGCCGCCATCGTGATCGCACTGGACCGAATGGGCATGAGCGTGCTGCAGGCGCGGGTCCTGGATGCGCCCGGCGGCAACATCCACGACACCTTCCAGGTGCAGTCTGCCGATCCGCGGCAAGTGCCGGAGCCCGACCTCCTGGCTGCCGGGCTGCGTCGTGCGCTGGCCGGCGATTTGCGCCACGTGCTGCCCACCCGCCGCACCCAGCCGCGCCACCTGCGCCACTTCCGCGTGATCCCGCAGCTGGATTTTGCCGACATCGCCGGCGTGACCCGCATCGGCCTGGTCTGCAACGACCGTCCTGGTCTGCTGGCCGACATCGCACGCGTGCTGCGCGAGCAGCACCTGCGCGTGCACGATGCGCGCATCGCCACCTTCGGCGAGCGCGCGGAAGATCTACTCCTGGTCAGCGACGAGCATGACCGCCCCTTGCAACCGGCCCGCTGCGACGCCTTGCGCGATGCGCTGCTGGCCATTCTCGATGGAGATCCGCGATGAGCCTGCCCGACACCGACGCCCTGCGCGCCACCCTCGACGACGCCTGGGAGCATCGCGCCGACCTGACCGCCGATGAGATCGCCGCGCGCGTGCGCCCGGCGGTGGATCGCGCCATCGCCGGGTTGGAAAGCGGTGCGCTGCGCGTGGCCGAACCCGATGGCAACGGCGGTTGGCGCGTCAACCAGTGGCTGAAGAAGGCGGTGCTGCTGTACTTCCGCACCCAGGACATGGCGGTGGTGGACGCCGCGCCCGCGCCGTTCTGGGACAAGGTTCCGGCGCGCTTCGCCGGCTTCGACGAGGCCGCGTTCCGCGAGCTGGGCGCGCGCGTGGTGCCGGGCGCGGTGGTGCGCGCGGGCAGCCATATCGGCAAAGATGTGGTGCTGATGCCGAGCTTCGTCAACATCGGCGCCTACGTGGGCGAGGGCACCATGGTCGACACCTGGGCCACGGTCGGCAGCTGCGCGCAGATCGGCAAGGGCTGCCACCTGTCCGGCGGCGTCGGCATCGGCGGCGTGCTGGAGCCGCTGCAGGCCGGGCCGACCATCATCGAGGACCACTGCTTCATCGGCGCGCGCTCGGAAGTGGTGGAAGGCTTCGTGGTGGGCCATCACAGCGTGGTCGGCATGGGTGTGTTTCTCGGCCAGAGCACGCGGATCTACAACCGCTTGAACGGCGAGGTGAGTTACGGCTCGGTGCCGCCGGGCAGCGTGGTGGTGTCGGGCTCGCTGCCCGCCGCCGACGGCAGCCATTCGCTGTACTGTGCGGTCATCGTCAAGCAGGTGGACGAGAGGACGCGCAGCAAGACCAGCGTCAACGAGTTGTTGCGCGGACTGGCGGATTGAATAAACGGAATTGTCGCGAGGCTGGTTGGCAGGCGAATTCCGCGACCATCGGCGGCATGGATGCCGCCGATGAGCCTACATGGACTTACTTGCGGCGTGTCGCGTGATTCGCCTGCCAACCAGCCATCCCTGCGAATGCGTGACTTTCGGCAGGGGTGCTCGCCTGCCGGACATGCGACACAGCACTGGTTTCCATCGAGGAGTTGCGCCATGAAGACGTCGTTGCTCGCCACTCTGCTGGTCGCCGCGCTGGCTGCCGCATCGGCCAACTCCGCGCAGGACCTGTCGCGCTACAGCGAGGAAGGATTGCGTTCGGAACTGGCGTCGATCGCCGTTGCCGACACCGCGCTGCTGGTGCCGATGCGCGACGGCGTCGGCCTGTCCACCAATATCTGGCGGCCGAAGGGCGCCGCCGGCCCGCTGCCCACGATCCTGTGGAAGACGCCGTACAACGAGCACGTGTTGCGCGGCAGCTCCGCCCGCTACGCGCTGGAAGCGGTGCGCAACGGCTATGCCTTCATCGTGCAGAACGAGCGCGGCCGCTACTTCAGCCAGGGCAAGTACGAAATCCTCGGCTATCCGCAGACTGACGGTTACGACACGCTGAGCTGGATCGCGAAACAGCCATGGTCGAACGGCAAGGTGGGCACGCTGGGGTGTTCGTCCTCGGCGGAATGGCAACTGGCGTTGGCTGCGATGAACCACCCGGCGCACGCGGCGATGGTGCCGATGTCGGCGGGCGCGGGCATCGGCAAGGTCGGGCCATTCTGGGAACAGGGAAATTTCTACACCGGCGGCGTGCCGCGCACGCTGTTTGCAGTGTGGATGTACGGCGTTGACAACCCCCTGCGCGCGCAGCTGCCGCAGGATCTGGCCGGGCCGATGCGCGCGCGCGTCGCGCAGTACAACGACCTTGACGCGAAGAAGCCCGATGTGGATTGGAAGAAACATATCTACCACCTGCCCTACGCAGGCCTGCTGTCTTCGCTGGGCGAGCCGGCCGGCACCTTCGAAACGCAGATCGCGCGCGGTCCCGGCGATCCGGCATGGAAGACCGGCGGCCTGTATGACGACTCGATGGGTTGGGGCGTTCCGGCGCTGTGGTTCAACAGCTGGTACGACGTGTCCATCGGTCCCAACATGGCGCTGTTCAATCATGCGCGGGCGGTGAATTCCGACCCCGAAGCCAGTGCCAACCAGTTCGCCGTGATCGGGCCGAACCCGCATTGCCAGTACCTGCGGCTGGGCAAGGACTACAAGGTCGGCGAGCGCGAGATGGGCGATGCCAGCTTTCCGGTCGATGCGCAGATCTGGGCGTTCTTCGATCGCTGGATGAAGAACACGCCGGCGGCATTTCCCGCGACCACGCCGCATGTGCGCTATTTCACCATGGGCATGAACCGTTGGCAGTCGGACACGCAGTGGCCGCCGAAGGCCGCGCAGCCGGTGCGCATGTACCTGCGCTCAGGAGGCAATGCCAATTCGATGTATGGCGATGGCCAGCTGTCGTTCGACGCGCCGAGCGGCGCCGAGCCGACCGATCGTTTCCGCTACGACCCCGCCAACCCGGTGCAGACCATTGGCGGCGGCGATTGCTGCAACGGTGGGCTGGTGACGGCGGGCGCATTCGACCAGCGCCAGATCGAAGCGCGCCACGACGTGTTGGTCTATACCAGCGCGCCGCTGGATGCACCGCTGGAAGTCAGCGGGTTCGTGGATGCGGTGCTGAAGGTGTCGTCCAGTGCGCGTGACACCGATTTTGCAGTCAAGCTGGTCGATGTGGCGCCCGACGGCACGGCGTGGATCATCGCCGACACGATGCTGCGCGCGCGCTATCGCAACAGCTATCTCAAGCCGGAGCTGATGCAGCCGGGGCAGGTGTATACGCTGAAACCCACGCCGATGACCACTTCGATCCAGTTCGGCAAGGGCCACCGCATCCGCATCGAAGTCACCAGCTCGGATTTCCCCAAGTTTGCGCGCAACCTCAACACCGGCGGCGCCAACGAAACCGAGACCGACGCGGTGGTGGCAGACAATGCCGTGCATCATTCGGCAGACGCGGCCAGCTATATCGAGCTGCCGATCGTGAAGCACTGACATGACTGCAACACTGTACGGATTGGACAACTGCGACACCTGCAGGAAGGCGCGCAACTGGCTCAAGCGCTTCGGGGTGGAGCACGCCTTCATCGACTATCGCGACCAGCGCCCGTCGCCCGAAACGCTGCTGGGGTGGAAGACCGCACTGGGCGGATGGGAGGCGATGATCAACAAATCGTCCACCACGTGGCGGCAACTTCCCGCGCCTCGCAAAACGCCGGGCAGTGATGCGGAATGGAAGCTGCTGCTGCGGGAATACCCGCAGCTGATCCGGCGTCCGCTGGTGGTCACCGACGATGGCGCGGTGTCGCAGGGATTCACCGATAACGGTTTCAAGGCGCGCTTCGGTATCAATCCATGAGCGATGTGCTGCAGTTGGCCCGCGCGCTCATCGCGCGCCCATCGATCACGCCGGACGATGCCGGCTGCCAGCAGTTGATCGCCGAGCGCTTGCGCACAGCGGGCTTCACCATCGAACACCTGCGTTTCGGCGAAGTGGACAACCTCTGGGCCACCCACGGCAGCGGCGGTCCGGTGCTGGCGCTGCTGGGGCATACCGACGTGGTGCCGCCCGGTCCGCGTGAGGCCTGGGCCAGCGATCCGTTCACGCCTGAAGTGCGCGATGGCGTGCTGTACGGGCGCGGCGCGGCCGACATGAAGGGCAGCGTGGCCGCGTTCGTGGTCGCGCTGGAACGCTTCGTCGCCGCGCATCCGGATCATCCCGGCACGGTGGCGCTGCTGCTGACCTCGGATGAAGAGGGCGACGCCATCGACGGCGTGCGCAAGGTGGCCGACGCGTTCCGCCGGCGCGGCCAGCAGATCGACTGGTGCATCACCGGCGAGCCGTCATCGAAGACCGTGCTGGGCGACCTGTTGCGCGTGGGACGGCGCGGCACGCTGTCGGCCACGCTCACCGTGCGCGGCATCCAGGGGCATGTGGCGTATCCGGACAAGGCGCGCAATCCCATCCATCAGGCGATGCCGGCGCTGGCGCAGCTCGTGGCGCGGAAATGGGACCAGGGCTACGAGAGCTTTCCGCCCACCAGTCTGCAGATCAGCAACCTCCACGCCGGCACCGGCGCCAACAACGTCATCCCCGGCGAACTGCAGGCGCTGTTCAACCTGCGCTACAACCCGCATTGGAACGCCGCGCAACTGGAAGCGGAATGCGAGGCGGTGCTGCGCGATCATGGTCTGGATTTCGCGATCCACTGGCATCGCGGCGGCGAGCCATTCCATACGCCTGAAGGCCCGCTGCGTGCAGCGGCGCGCGCGGTGCTCGCCGGAGTTGCCGGGATGGCCCCTGAGGAAAGCACCGGCGGCGGCACCTCGGATGCACGCTTCATCGCGCCGCTGGGCGCGCAGTGCATTGAAGTTGGCCCGGTCAACGCCAGTATCCACAAGGTGGATGAACACGTGCGCGTCGCGGATCTTGAAGCGCTGCCGCAGCTGTATGACCGGCTGCTGCAGCGCCTGCTCACCGCCTGAACCGGTTTCGCCGATGGGGTCAGCGCGCCGTCGGCGCCAGTACCAGCGTGTGGCGGGTTTTCCCGGGAAGGAACGGCGTGGGCTGGCCGTCCACCCATGCCGCATGGCCTGCGCCCCAGAATGGCGACAGCGGGTGCCCGCTCTGCCCGCCCGGCATGTGGATGATGCCGTCGGCCTCGTGTCCGGGCGACACCACCATCCGCTCCGATGCGCCAAACGCCGGGCCGACCACGCGCGGCATGTTGCCGTCGCCAGCCAACGGCTGCGCCGGCATGCACAGCCAGCGTTTCCCCAGTAGTGGAATGGCGCTTGCCAGCGGATGACAGATGGCGGCGGTGTTGCGTTCACCCCATGTGCGCTGTGCCAGCGGGCCGAGCGTTTCGAGCTTGCCGCGCACCTCGACGGCCGCATCTTCCAGCAGGGCGTCCCAGCTTGTATATCGCGGCGGCAGCAGATGCAGTGGACGCTGGGTCAGCAGTGGCCAGGCAACGCCCTCCAGCTGCGGCAGGTCGGGCATGACGAAGGCCTTGCCCAGCGCGGCGCGTGCCGGTGCGGTGAGTCCCTCGGCGATGCGCGCATGCACCGCCAGGCGCCATTCGCGCACGATGCGGTAAGACACCGACCCGATGGCTGCTCGGGCTTCCCAATGCGCGGCGGCGTTGGCCAGTGCCTGCAGCGCTGGGGTGCGTGCAGCCTTCGCGCGTTCTTCCAGCAGGCCATGCCAGGGGGTCAACAGCAGCGCGCGATCATCCAGCTGGATCGCCAGCAGGTCGCGTTCACCGACGCGCTGCTTGCCCTGCAGGGCATCGCGGATCTGCGCCGCGCGAGCGCCAAGCACGTAGCCGCCATCGCCCACGCGCTGCAGCGTGTCGCCATCCACCACGCGATTGTTGGCGGTCCACAGGCGATCCACCTGCGGGGAGCGCAGCAGCGGATTGTCCTTGCCGGACACCGGCCACGGCGGGCAGGGTTCGTCGCGATCGTCCTCCACGCTGGCTGCATGCGTGCAGGTTTGCGCGCGCTGCGGCAGGGGGCCCAGCAGGCGCCAGGCGATATGGCCCCGGGCATCCACGATCAGCAGATTCTGGGTGGGCATCGCGATGCCCTGCGCGATGCGCAGCGCGTCATCCAGATGGGCGGCGGTGGCGAATTGCGCCAGCCCCAGGTTGACGGCGCCAGGTTGGTGGGCAACCCAGCGCAGCGACAGCACGCGGCCATCGGCCTGATGCTGGACGATGGGCCCCCACGC